>CAZKJU010000011.1:30573-36344 GCA_964553185.1 uncultured Sulfuricurvum sp. | reverse complement strand
CCGAACAGGTTAAATAGACTCAAAAATACTCCTTTTCTACAATCAAACGTATCTGCTCAAAAAGCTCTTTATCCGAACACATCAGGATATATCTATCATCGCTAAACACATGTAAGTGTTTACTCAAGAATAATCCGGCTTGGATATCGTAAGGTCGCATTGTACCTAAAAATAGCACATATTTCACATAAGGAGCATACGCGAGCGAGAGGGCAAGGGCTCCGGGGGATCTAAATTTTAGCTTTTTATCCATCAATTTTTTAACCAATTCAGGATGCTCGGGAGCTTTTTCAAAAAGACCGATTTTAGCCGATGGATTAGTCAAAATATCATGTTTTTGAAACGGATTATCTAATGTTACATAGAAATACTCATCAACCGTACGGACAAATATTTCGCCGCTTGCAAGATTGCATACGAGGGCTTCTGTTGTTTTTCCATTGTGTATACGGGCAATCGAAACACCGTAGTAGGGGAGTTTTGAGACAAAATTATCACTGCCGTCAATCGGATCAAGAAAAATAATGGTTGAGGATTCACTAGACATCCATCCGCTCTCTTCAGAAAAAACCGATCCAAAAGTTGAGAGATGAGAAAAGCAGATCTCTTCGGCACGTAAATCAACACCGTTGCTGATATCGCCTCCGAAACCTTGATTATTGAGAGAAAATAAAGAGGAATCACCCTCTCCTATAAGCACTTTTATCTCGTGACACGCACGGATAGAAGCCTCGATAAAATCATTCATTAATGAAGTAATGATTTTACGATAGAACGAGCCGCTTCACGCCCATCATAGGCGGCGGTAACAACGAGATCAGCACCTCGATAACAATCTCCGCCGGCGTAAATTCCCGCAGTAGTTGTTTCATTTTTCTCATTAACAATGATACCGCCCCATGAGTTCACTTCAATCCCATTTTCAGCAAGAAATGGCGGTACACACGGATCGAATCCGAGGGCCATAATGATAACGTCAGCATTGACATTAAAATCCCCCCCTTTGACCTCTTCCATTTTTTGGCGTCCTGACTCATCTTTGGCCCCCAAAACAGTTTTAGCCATGTGGATGCCGACCGCTTTGCCGTTATCACCCAAAATCACCTCTTTTGGAGAGGCATGGAAAACAAACTCAACACCCTCTTCAATCGCATTTTTATACTCTTTTACCGATCCTGGCATATTGTGGGCGTCACGACGGTACAAACAGGTTACGTTTTTCGCCCCTTCACGTTTTGCGGTACGTACACAGTCCATCGCAGTGTCACCACCCCCGATAACCACAACATCGAGATCTTTGAAATCGAATTTTTTATCGTACGACGATGCAAAGTTCTTACGTTGGATAGCGGTCAAATATTCCATTGCAGGATAGACATTGGAGGCATTTTCACCGGCAATCTTCGCCCCTTTGCTTTTGGTAGCACCGATTCCGATAAATACGGCGTCATGTTTGTCTGCGATGGTGTCGAATTCGATATCTTTGCCTACTTCGCAATTTAGGACAAGTTCTAATCCCGCTTCGAGGAGGAGATTAACACGTCGTTCAACGATTTTTTTATCCAGTTTGAAATTCGGAATGCCATAGGTCAACAATCCACCCGCGCGATCTGAACGTTCATACATAGTGACCGCGATCCCTGAACGGAGCAAATAGGTTGCAGCAGAAAGACCCGCAGGACCTGATCCGATAATAGCAACTTTTTTATCCGTTGTAACACCCGGAAAGTACGGTTTTAGCCCTTGGCGGAACCCCTCTTCGTTAATAAAGGTCTCAACACCACCGATCGTAATTGCTCCGTGACCGTCATTGAGGGTACAATCACCTTCACAAAGACGATCATGCGGGCATACCCGCCCCATAACTTCAGGAAACGGTGATGGCTCATTGGAGAGATTAAATGCAAATTTTAGATCTTTTTCCGCAACCGCTTTGAGCCATTGTGGGATATAGTTGTGCAACGGACATTTGTTCAAACAAAACGGATCACCGCATTGGATACAACGCTCACTTTGTGGCGTTGCATCACTCGATGTCATCGGTTCATAAATCTCGCTAAAATCTTTCAAACGCTGTAATACAAGGCGTTTTGTCGGATCAATACGTTCAATAGTTAAAAATTCTCTCATATTTCTTAGTCCCCTTTATCAGGATTGAGTGGCAATTTGGTTAAGTTTTTCGGGCGAACAAGCCAGAAATTTCGAATTTCCACACGGAAATTTTTGAGCAGTTCTTGAGCCATTTCACTCTCGGTTTCAGCGACATACTCTTTTAATAATCGTTTGAGATAGTGGCGTGCTTCATCTCCATCATCGGTATCGATACGCAATGCGTCGATCAACTCACGGTTAACGTTTTCAACAAAACTGTGATCTTGATCGTAGACAAATGCGAATCCGCCTGTCATACCCGCACCGAAGTTGATACCCGTTTTACCCAGGATAACGACAACCCCGCCGGTCATGTATTCGCACGCGTTATCTCCGGTACCTTCAACTACGGCCATAGCCCCTGAATTACGAACTGCGAAACGCTCACCGACTGAACCTGAGATAAAGAGCTTACCTCCTGTTGCACCGTAAAGACAGGTATTACCTCCTGCACTGAATGCCTCACCTTGGTTTTGAGAACGGATAACGATTTTACCGCCATGCATCCCTTTACCGATATAATCATTTGCAACACCCTCTAGACGGATAGAGACACCGTTGATCAAGAATGCACCTAGGGCTTGTCCTGCAATCCCTTTGAGGTTAATTTTGATCGTGTTCTCTTTGAGACCTGCATCTCCGTAATATTGGGCTATTTCGCCGCTGATACGGGCCCCGAAACTACGGTTTAGATTACAGATATCACGGACGATTTTTACCGGACGTTCCGGATTTTTAATCGCATCCATCGCTTCAGCAAGTACATCTTGCTCAAATTCATTGAGATCAAACGGCTCATTACTCGGAGATTGACAGGTATTAGCCCCCTCTTCGCGGTGCAATACGGAACTGAAATCAAATTTTTTCGCAAACTCGTTATCGATTACTTGGAGTAAATCACTGCGTCCGACTAACTCTTCCATCGTTTTATAGCCGAGTTGTGCCATGATTCGGCGGACATCTTCAGCCAAATAGGTGAAGTAGTTGATGAGTTGCTCAACCGTACCTGTAAAATACTCGCTTCGGAGTTTTTCATTTTGGGTTGCTACCCCGACAGAACATTTGTTGACATGACAGATACGGAGCATTTTACATCCAATGATGGTGAGCGCTCCTGTACCGAATGCATAGCTCTCAGCACCTAACAATGCTGCTTTTACAATGTCTTGACCTGTTTTAAGTCCGCCGTCGGTTTGAACGTGTACTAATCCTCGCAGGTTGTTCACTTTGAGGGCATTGTGTGCTTCAGAGAGACCGAGTTCCCACGGATTTCCCGCAAATTTGATCGAAGTAAGCGGTGCAGCACCCGTACCTCCGTCTCCGCCGGAGATGATGATTTTGTCAGCATACGCTTTCGCAACACCTGCCGCGATAGTTCCTACACCTGCAGAAGAGACCAGTTTAACCGCTACTTTGGCATTCGGGTTAACCTGTTTCATATCGAAAATCAGCTGCGCTAAATCTTCAATCGAATAAATATCGTGGTGAGGCGGAGGAGAGATCAATGTCACCCCTGGCATCGTGTAGCGAAGACGTGCGATAAGTCCGCTTACTTTATGACCCGGAAGCTGTCCACCCTCACCCGGTTTTGCCCCTTGAGCGACTTTGATCTGAATCTCTTCGGCTGAACGGAGATACGCCGGAGTTACCCCGAAACGTCCCGATGCCACTTGTTTGATTTTAGAGTTTTTGAGCGTACCAAAACGTGCCGCGTCTTCTCCACCCTCACCTGAGTTGCTTTGAGCACCGATGGTGTTCATTGCCACCGCGATACACTCATGTGCTTCAGGGGAAATAGATCCCAATGACATAGCGGCTGAAGCGAACCGTTTGAAGATTGCCTCTTTCGGTTCAACTTCACTGATATCGATGCTTGGGCGATCCGATTTGAACTCAAAAAAATCACGGATGAATTTCTGTCCGCGGCCGTTGACTAGGCTACTTAGTTTATCGAAATCTTCCCGTTTTCCCGTTTTTGAAACACGGTGGATCGCATGGATCACATCAGGGTTGAAATCGTGGTGCTCTTGCCCGTTGTAAAATTTGTAATACCCACCAATTTTGAGTGGGAAAATTCGGTTAAACCCGCCTACTTCAAATGCTTCTTTGTGGTTACGTTCTAAACGCGCATCGATATCTTCATACGTTAGCCCCGGGATCATCACGTGTGATTCACCGAAACACTCATGTACAATCTCTTTGCTCAAACCGATAACGTCAAACAATCCTGAATTACGATAAGAGGCGATGGTTGCGATTCCCATTTTAGACATAATTTTAAGGAGTCCCGCATTGAGGGCATGATGAACCGCTTTGAAAGCTTCTGAACAATTGACATCCGTAACACTGTTCTCTGCACGCGCAGCTACCGTAGCGAAAAGGAGAGTCGGATAAACCGCACTCGCACCGTACGCGATCAATGTCGCCGCACCGTGAGAATCAATCACCTCAGAAGTACACGCAACAATCGATGCCAAATGACGAATTTTTGCATCCAATAATGCACGACTGATACGTCCAACCGCCATTGCCATAGGGATTGCTTTATGATCTTTATCAAAACCGCGATCATCGAGGATAACGATACGGACACCCTCTTCACGTACCGCTTTGACCACCTCTTCTACCAACGTTTCAAGCGCCGGTTTCAATGCACCGCTGTAGGCGGTTGAAAACTCTTGGTTAGTGTAAAATGATTGATAACGCGGTGACTTTTTATCCCCAAACGATTTAAGAACTTCGAGTTTTTCACGAATAATGATCGGCGAAATAGCTTTAAGGCGGTTCGCATGAGATGGGATCTCATCGAGGATATTATGCGTTTCTCCAAATCCTGTATTCAAACTCATTACAACTTTTTCACGGATTGGGTCAATCGGTGGATTCGTGACTTGGGCAAAACGCTGTTTGAAATAATCAGAAAAATGACGTTGTACACTACTAAATGCCGCGAGAGGTGTGTCATCCCCCATCGATCCGACCGCCTCTTTACCATCACGCATCATAGGTTCGATCACTTGTTCTACTACCTCTTGGGTAATGTTAAAGTACCGTTGGCGTTCTATCAAATTAGAAGCATCATATTCACAGCGTGTAACATATTGTTGTTCCACATGCTCTTGAAGATAGATCATATGATCATTAAGCCACTTCATATATGGGTTAGATGATTTGAGATATTGGTTAATATCTTCATCTTTGAGAACTTTTCCGAATTTCAAATCCAAACCGATCATTTGACCAGACTGCAAACGTCCACGCTCTTTGATTTGATCTTCAGGGATATCGATAACTCCGTATTCACTCGCAATAAGGAGTGTATCGTCGTTGGTAATGATGTATTTAGAAGGGCGAAGACCGTTACGATCGAGAACACATCCGATATAACGTCCATCAGTAAGTGAAAATGCAGCAGGTCCGTCCCATGCTTCAAAAACGGTAGAGTGGTATTCATAAAATGCTCGAAGCTCAGAATCCATATGAGGCGCATTTTGCCAAGGAGCTGGAATGAGAGAGCGTACGGCTTTGAAAAAGTCAAACCCATTGATAAGCATAAATTCAAACATATTATCCAAACTTGCACTATCACTCACGTCATCTGTGGTAAGTGGAAATAACTT
>CAZKJU010000011.1:0-30563 GCA_964553185.1 uncultured Sulfuricurvum sp. | reverse complement strand
TGCGGAGCGTTTTGCCAAGGAGCCGGAATAACCGCACGCGCCGCTTTGAAGAAATCCATACCGTTAATAATCAAAAACTCGAAAAAGTTATCGGCACTCGCACTGTCCGATCCGCCCGGTTGGAGGATCGGGAGAAGACGAGCAATCTCTTCGTCGGTGAAGACTTCACTTTTGATTGACTCGGATTTAACCGCTACATTAAAGCGGTTAGCTTCGACCGAATTGATCTCACCGTTATGGGCAACTGCACGGAACGGTTGAGCCAAACGCCATTTTGGGAGAGTGTTGGTCGAGAAACGTTGGTGAAAAAGGGCAAAAGAGATTTTAAAATTTTCATCTTGTAGATCGGTATAAAACTCTTTGATATGGGTTGGCATGATCAACCCTTTATAAGAGACAACACGTGCAGACATCGATGCGATGTAAAAATCGCTATCTTCTACGAGAGCATGTTCGATCTCTTTACGGCTAAGATAGAGCAATGCGTCAAAACGTTGACTTGCCATCAAAGAATTCGGGGTAATAAAAATATGATGAATCTCCGGCAACGTTGCGAGGGCTTGTTCACCAAGAGCATTAGTATCAACCGGAACGACACGATCCAACACTACTTTGAGATCATTGTCATTACAAAGTTTTTCAAAACGTTCTAGATTTGAAGCTTGACGTGTAAAGACTACTGCTACTGCATACATTTCAGGGAGCTCAACTCCTGCTTCTTGTGCAGTTAAACGCATAAATTCATGAGGAAGAGATAAAAGCAATCCGCTTCCATCACCTGTTTTTCCATCAGCCGCAACGGCTCCACGGTGCATCATTCTCTCTAACGCGGTAATCGCATTCTCTAAGTTTTCATGCGAAGGACGGTTTTTGATATTTGCAATCAAACCAAATCCGCAGTTATCTTTAAATGATCGTAATAGGTCTTGGTATTCCACTCTAATCGTCACCTTTCACCAGAAAATTCGGCAAATTGTTATTTTTTAATCTCTTTTTAAACATAAGTAGTTTAAAGAGGAGATGAAATTTCCTTATTTTAACGATAACAAGGTTAAAAACGGTTAAAATAATGGATAATTTTTGATCATTTTGAAAAAAATGTGTAGAGTAGAGCCAAAGCATGCAGGGATTTATTATCAAACTTACTCGTGTACGAGAAGAGGATATGATTGTTACTATCATAGCCGAAGAAAACTTAACGACCCTTTATCGCTTTTACGGAGCACGGCACTCTCCTATCAATATGGGTTTTAAAATCGATTTTGAAACCGAAAACTCCCTCAAATCATCAATACCAAGAATGAAAGACGTCATTCATTTAGGCTTTAACTGGATGGGTGAATATGAGCGGCTTCGTCTGTGGCAACAATTTATTACCCTCTTTCATCCCCATCTCAAAGACTCCGAGTCAATCGGAAATTTTTACTTTGACCTTCTCAATGATGCATCACTTCGTTGGAAGGATCAAAATCCCAAACGGGTCGCTATCGAAAGCTACGTCCGTCTGCTCGATCACGAGGGGAGATTACACCGTGAACTTAACTGCTTTTTCTGCGATCTCCCCATCGAGGATGATATCTCATTGATTCGCGCCTTTTTGCCCGCACATCAAAACTGCTCACACACGCTATCGATCAATCCAAAAGGGCTTGAGTGGCTTTATACCCACGCTTCAACGTTGTTTCTCGACGATCAGGAGATTGGACGGCTTTGGTATGTCATCAATGAGGGGTTATAGGACCATTTTTTGCTTGTTATAGATTTACATTTAAATACTAATGAGAAACAAATGCGTCAACATAAAATCAGAGAGGCTGTTTTGGCACAATATGCCCCTTCCCCTAAACCATTGCCCTATAAATATACACCCGCTAAATCCAAAGGCTCCACCCTCCAAGAGTTTTATGAAGAGGTAAATGCTAAAATATCTCAATATCAAGATCATGTTTATCAAAATAAAAATGCTCAGGAGATCGAATCAATAATGGCTCAAAACCGCCGTTTGATCGACGCACAACGCAAAGTGAAACGTTAAAAGGAGATAAATGTCACAGATCTATCCTATCGCTAAAGCAGGTGAAACCTATCTTACCTTGCTCCCTTCTATGGCGAATCGTCACGGTCTTATTACCGGAGCTACCGGAACCGGAAAAACGATCACTCTTCAAAAAATTATTGAAAGCTTCTCCTCTATCGGTGTCCCTTGTGTCGTGAGTGATATCAAAGGTGATCTCAGCGGTATTGCCTCATTCGGTGGAAATAATGCAAAAGTGAGTGAACGGCTGGAACAGATGGGGCTCGAAGCACTCTACACAAAATGTCCTGTTACCTTTTGGGATGTATGGGGAGAAAACGGCCATCCCGTACGCGCTACCATCAGCGATATGGGGCCACTGCTCCTCTCACGTCTTATGGGGTTGAACGAGACCCAAGGGGGCGTTTTAAATCTCGTTTTCAAAGTAGCCGATGATGAGGGATTAGCACTGCTGGATCTCAAAGATCTCCGTGCCATGGTACAAAATGTCGGTGAGCGTGCCAAAGAACTGAGTCTGGGTTACGGTAATGTTTCCACCGCATCGATCGGTGCCATTCAACGCGCCCTCCTCTCGCTCGAATCCCAAGGGGCTGAAATGCTCTTCGGTGAGCCGATGCTCAATATCCATGATCTCATACAAAGTGTTGATGGGAAAGGGGTTGTCAATCTCCTCGATTCCACTAAGCTGATGGGCGCGCCCAAACTCTACGCCTCTTTGCTACTCTGGATCCTCTCAGAACTCTTTGAAGCACTCCCTGAAGCGGGTGATAGTAAAGCGCCTAAACTCCTTTTCTTTTTCGATGAGGCACACCTTCTTTTCAACGATGCACCCGATGTTTTGATCGAAAAAATTGAACAGGTTGTCCGTCTCATCCGTTCCAAAGGGGTGGGGATCTATTTTATCACCCAGCATCCGAACGATATCCCTGAAAAAGTAGCGGCACAGTTAGGGAATCGAATTTCCCATGCACTCCGCGCTTTTACCCCGAAAGATCAGCAAGCGGTTCGTGCGGCAGCTGAAACGATGCGGGATAATGAAAGTTTGGATGAAAAAAGTGCTTTGATGGAACTCGGAGTGGGTGAAGCAC
Organism: uncultured Sulfuricurvum sp.; assembly: GCA_964553185.1. Lineage (GTDB taxonomy): Bacteria > Campylobacterota > Campylobacteria > Campylobacterales > Sulfurimonadaceae > Sulfuricurvum. The sequence goes on along the minus strand of CAZKJU010000011.1, from coordinate 27,440 downwards.
TCGTCTCATTTTTAGATGAAAAGGGGACACCGGGTATCACTGAGCGTGCCCTTATCATCCCTCCGCTCTCCCATATCGGACCGATTAGCTCAGATGAGCGCAAAGAGTTAATGAGTACTTCGATTGTAGGTGACAGTTATGATCAAACCATCGACGCTGAATCCGCGTATGAACGTCTAACGAAACGTCTCGAAGAACAAGCGGCGCAAAAAACCGAACAAGAAGAGTTAAAAGCTCAAGAAAAAGTCGAAAAAAGTGCCGGAAGAGGAAGAGAAAGTGCCGCAGAAGCTCTAGCGAAATCAGCGGCTCGTGCGATTGGCTCCCAACTCGGACGTGCGATCATTCGTGGTGTTTTAGGAAGTATTTTTAAAAAATAACGATTATATTTCGTAATAATGTGGCTGATAGGCTTGATCGAGTTCAGAGAGTTTCATCCCGAACAAGCCCCTCATCTTCTCTTCGATATCCCCCCAAAAATATTCCAGTATCAAACTCGATCCGGTATTGCCCTCAATCTTATAAAACGGTCCCTCTAACGCTTCAATAATCTCGATCACTTCGATTTCGTGAGCTTGACGGGAGAGTTTATACCCTCCTGAAGCTCCGCGAATACTGCTTACGAGATTATTGCGACGCAGTATAGAGAGAAGTTGTTCGAGATATCCGTGTGAAATCTGGGTCATGGCCGCAATTTCACGTACTTGCATTGCTCGTGCGCGTGGAGCGTGAGAAAGGACATGCATCGCCGCAAGACCATAAATGGCTTTGGAGGAGAGAGCCGCCATTACTCAAATCCTTTAGGGTAAATTTTTTTTGCAATATAGTAGATTTTACATGCAATACAATAGCCGAATAAAAGTTCTAAACCGGCACAAAAAAGAAATACTCCTGAAATCAATACTACAGCAGTACTAGCTCCAATCAAAGAAGAAACCAACGTTGCTATCGTAAATCCTAAGCCAAAAATAGCAGCTAAACGTTTAGCGCCGGCATCTTCCATTTTGACCGCTAAATCAAATTTTTTCTGTATCCACAATGAGCTGATATTGACGGGGCTTAAATATTTTTTTCCCGATAATCGAAGGATAAAATCAACAATCAAGACGATCAAAACGATCGACAGTTTTGTAACCAAAAATGTGACAATGCCTAATATTACAAATAGAGTATTAATTCTTGTAACAGTAGCATCAACTTGGCGAAAAATTAAAGGGCATTGTTGAGCCATTGTTTTCTCCTAAATTTTTCACCATTCTAATATACGATTTTCTTATTGTCAACTATCCATACCATATTACTAATGTATAAATTTTTGACCAAAAAAATAGGAGGCTATAAAACCCCCTATCAACTTTTTAGCGCTTAACTACCAACTCACGCACTTTTTTCTCAACATTAGCAAGTGAATCAAACGGTTTTAAAACATAATGGTCAGCCCCGATTTTATGACTTTGGAGTACTTTATCCAATGTGGAATAGGCTGTCATCATAATAACGACGCAATCAGGATCTTTCTTTTTTATCTCTTCCAAAACACTTATTCCATCTTTTTGCGGCATCATAATATCCAGCAGTACACCATCATAGTGACCTGAGCGAAATTGGGATAAAGCAGTTAGGGGATTATCAAAATAGGCCACACTAATATCTCCCAAACGTCCTAGTGCTTTTTCCAACATCATACCGATAGATTTCTCATCATCAACAATCATTAAGCGGATCATTTGTCCCCTCCAAATAGATTTTTAATCGCACTACCCATCATTTGTTCATTTTTTTCACTCACTAAGATATCCAGTGCTTCAAAAACATGCTGACTCGCCTCTTCGATCGTTCGAATACGCTGTTCAATCTGAGTGCGCGAACAGAGTTTTTTGCCATCGCCGCAATCGGCAATAAGTGCGTTCGCATTGCTATGTACGGTAGCGTGCGGTCCTTCCAAACGGCTATACGATTTCAGCATACCAAACTGCTCTTTACCGACACCGCTGTCGTACCATTTACCTAAACGGCATGAGTGGTGATCCACCGCTTTAAAACCGCTCTCTTGACCGAATAAGAAAGCATAAACATTGTTTTTATAGATAACATGATCGATTTTAGCCAAGTTGCTAAAGATATAATTACTAATATCCATAATTTCAAATACACTGCGAGAAGCATTACGCTGAAAGCTTCCCATACGGTCTGACATCTGACTCACTTCGTCTTTGGTACTGGTTACAATCCCTGAGAGCTCTTCGGTGGCTGTTTCGATTTCATTGGTATCTTGTTGCATCGACTGAATCACGATTTCTATCTCTTTGGTCGCTTTTTGGGTACGTTCCGCCAGTTTACGTACCTCATCGGCAACAACCGCAAACCCACGACCATGTTCCCCTGCCCGTGCTGCTTCAATAGCAGCATTAAGGGCTAGGAGATTGGTTTGATCTGCGATATCTTTAATCAAGGCTACAACACTGGAAACTTCATGTGAACGGTTCACAAGGTTTGAAGTGGTAGAGAGAGTACCTTCCATCAATTCAGCAAGTTTACCCATATCTTCATCAACATGTTTGGCAATTTTCAGCCCCTCATCCGATCCACGCGCCGTTTCATTTGACTGTTCTACCATCTCTTTGAGTTTCTCTAAAATATCAACGAAAACATGCTGAGTTGCATCCAACGCCCCTTTGATACTTTTTTGGTGCATTTCCAACAATCCCCCCTGCTCACCACCCACTACCGATGATTTTGTTAGAACAAATCCTCTAGCTCCGTTACTCAGATTTTTACTCTCAACCGAGGCTTCACACTCGCCGACAACAATCTCCTTAGGACCTTTTAAAAGCTCTTTAACCACTGCTTGTTTATTCGCAATCGATTCAGCTCGGGTATTGTAAAAAATAGCTTCATCACGATCATTCAGCACAACGACAGCCTCTTTGAAACTCAATGCCGCAATCTCTTTGTACAAGTCTAATTCAGCCTTTAATATATCTCGCTCAACCCGTAAAAGATCTGCTTCTTCTTTATATTTTGCCGCTTCTTTCCCGAAAAACATTATTTTTTCTCCTTGTACTTTTTTAAACTGATTTCAAATACGGCGCCCTCATTATCATTTGAGACACGGATAGTTCCGCCATGTTTATCGATAATTGCCTTGGCAACATTTAATCCGATTCCCATACTCTTTTTCTTCTCTCCACCGATTGCAAAGTCAAACAAAGTATCGAGCATCGCCGAGGGTATTCCTCCGGCGTTGTCGCTGATCGTAATCGTTACCTCATCACCCACACATCTTAACCAAATATCAAGTCGACGATTTTCATAGGGTATTATACCTTTTTCAAATTCATCCAAAGAATTGTTGAGGATAATGATCCACACCTGCTCTAATCGTGTCGGAATTCCCATCGTCATGCAGTTATTTGGATCATACTTTGTACGTAATGAAAACAAATGACCGTTTAAGCGTATAGGAACAATATGTTTTGCCCTATTGATAACAATACGTAATCCGTATATAAGTGTCATATCAACACTGCATGCACCCATTACCTCTTTCCCCGTTCCGGCAAATTCATACATCGATCCCACAATCGATTCAATCCTCTCAATCCCCTCATCGATTGGCTTGAAATAGCTCTCTAATTGCTCAATTTTACCTTCGCACTCCCATTTGAGCAATTCGAGGTTCCCTTTGATATAGGTAATCGGTGTATTGATTTCATGAGTAATGGCTGCTGCTAAACGTCCTACGCTCATCAGCTTCGCGTCACTGATTTTTTCCTCTTTGAGACGTTCAAAATTACTCATATCCACAAAATAGAGAATATGATATTGTTCATTCTGAATTAATGGATTGGTCATTGAACTCATATGGACGGTATAGTAAACTTTGTTATTCTTGGCATCAACCGAGATGATTCGACCGTTAATGTGCCCTTTTTTAACCTCTTTGACGATAAATTCAAGACCATCTTTTTGAGAATACTCTCCAGATAATATAGGTTCCAATCCACTCTGCGTTTCTACCATCCACGTCAATAAATTGCTGCTCTCGGCCAAACTGGCAAAATTTTTATATCCGTTTGTTTCCAAAAACTTTCGATTAACCATGATTGCTTCATAACGATGATCAAATAAAACCGCCAAAGAGGTATCATAATCGATCAACTGTTTCATACTCTCTAAAATAGCCCGTTTCATCTCACTGACGTCATGCCCGATAAAAACAATCTCTTCAATATTCCCACGACTGTCTAAAACGGCATAAATAGTGGAGTCAACCGTAATCGTTTGATGATTTACACCGATTATTTCGATAATTCCCCGATAAATTTCTCCCGCTTGTACATGCGCGCGTACTAATGTTCGAAGATAAATCCAAAACCGCTTTTCGACAAAACGGAGCCAATAATGTCCCACCATCTCACTCGGCGCCATACCGATTAATGAGCTCAACAGCGAATTGACTTCTGCTATCATTCCATTATGGGCGATTCGGATCACTAATGCAGTTTTTGAGATCGAACCAAACATCAGATTGATTTGTCGATATGCTTTTTTTGCTTGTTTAGCTTCCAAAGATTGAGAAAGAAGCCGTTCTACGACTTTTTGAACCGCACTAGGTAAAAGAGGTTTGAGGAGATACTTATCGACACCTACATCGATCGCTTGTAAAAATAGATCACTTCCATGAGCACTCGAAATAACAATTGTTTTAATAGCGGGATTTTGGATTTTACTTCGGCTTATTGTTTCAAAAATAGTATTATTCATCTCCATCGGATGGAGAATCAAAAGGTCAATTTCTTCAAATTGTTCAGGAAAATCATGGCGAACATCCAACTCTGCTTTGAACCCCTTTAGGACATTCAAAAATGGATCTTGATCCGATAAATTATAATCTCCGATTACCCAATCGGTAACATACACAATTTTTACTACTTCTACCATAATCCCACATTGCTTTTTTCAAATAATACCCTCTTTTTATTCATCTAAGTGTAATCTTAATGAGATACAATCTCGTTTACTATAATTTCAAAGGGTTTACTAATGACAAAACTTCTTCTTCTCCTGCTAATGGCGTTTACATTACAAGCAGATGATATTTATGAAGCTGACCTCTCGGCAACAGAAGCACATGAGATGCAAAAAAAGGGGGAAGCAATTATTGTTGATGTCCGTACTACCCTCGAATTTATCTACACGGGCCATGGTGAGGGATTTATTAATATACCTGCCTTTGAGTGGACCTATATCCCAAAATCGGTGGAAGAGCGAGTCAAAAGTGCCGAGTTTGAGCTCAAAAGTGATAAACCAAAAGGGCATATTGATATCCAAAAGCTCTACGATGCCAAAGAAGTGTTCAATAAAAACTTTGTCAATGATGTAATGAAAGCGATGAAATTACGTAATACCGAAGCAGTTATTTTAGTGTGTCGAAGCGGACCGCGTTCAAAAGCGGCAGCAAACCTCCTCGCGAAAGAGGGGATCAAGGCTTACAATCTGGAAAATGGATTTATGTTCGGATGGAAAGAGGCAAAATTGCCATATGATGGGTATTGAGATGTCAGATTCTTTAAAAAAGGCTTTTAGTGCTTCATGAATTTATTAACTGGATTTTAGAAACTGTAGGTGCATGGGGATATACCGGTATTTTCATACTAATGGCATTGGAATCAACTGTATTACCCGTACCTAGTGAACTGGTTTTAATCCCTGCAGGCTATTTAGCCTATACAGGGGAAATGAATTTCTTATTCATCATATTAGTATCAACACTGGGGAGTCTGGCAGGTGCTGCTCTTAACTATGCTTTTGCACTCTGGGTGGGTCGTCCATTTTTAGAGCGCTATGGTAAGTACTTTTTTGTACGCCCTGAGTTACTACACAAAACAGATGCTTTTTTTGTTAATCATGGCGCAATATCGACCTTTACGGGGCGTTTGATTCCAGGAATTCGTCACTTAATATCTCTTCCTGCCGGATTGACACGAATGAACTTTTTTGCCTTTAGTTTTTTTACCTCTTTAGGCGCAGCGATATGGTCACTAATATTAACGCTCATGGGATATTTTATCGGAGGCAATGAGACACTCATTAAAGATAATTTAGTTATCGTAACACTCGGAGTAATTTCAGTAGTAGCGCTTATTCTAATAGGATATGCTGTTTGGTATAAACGAAAAGTAGCGATATATTAGAGATGTTACCTTCGGATAACATCGCTCTCTTTTACCCACAACTCTTGATCCGCTCTCTGCCAAACACGATTCACAAAATATCCGGTAATTTTGATCCATCCGTTGCTCACGGTACCCGAGGTAAACGACCTTCTTGCTTCCCAAGTATCGACGACTGATCCGCCAGGAGCATTATAAATAGGAGCGTTTGTTGCCATACGATACGCTGATGGAGCAGATTTTTTAGATGCAGAAACAGTGGATGTCGTAACAGGAGATTTTAACTCCGGCACTTTTAAAACTTTGGATGTTTTCTCAGGCACTACAACACTTTGAACTGTCATTTTCGTCGTTTTCGGCGGCACCAATTTCGCTGTTTTCGCTTTCAATTTTTCCATCTGTGCTTCATTTTCAGCAAGTTTTTGCTGTAAAGCGCGGTTGAGTTTTTCGGTAGCGTCATTGGATTTTACGACTACTTTTTCTTGAACGACCGGGCGGTCTTTATACACAACTTTTTCAACAACTTTTTCTTGGATAACAGGACGGTCTTTATAAACGATTTTTTCGACAATTTTTTCTTTTACAATCGTGTTTGAAGGGTTATTTTTTAAATTGGAAAGTTTGGCTTGTACACTGGCGAGTTCACGTTGCAATGCGGCAATTTTCTCCGTCGGTTCAACAACTTTTGTAACTACTTTTTCAACGATTCTCTCTTGAACCACCCCTTTAGATCCTTTTTTGAGATTGGCGATCGTGGCTTGTGCGGCAGAAAGTTCACGTTGCAAAGCGGCTATTTTTTCGGTAGGTTCAACGACTTTGGTTACGATTCTCTCTTTGATATTCGTTTTTGGAGTATTTTGAAGTTCTGTAATCAACGCATTGGCACGTGTCAACTCTGTTTGAAGTGCTTTGATTTTTCCGCTCTGATCGGATAGGGGAGCAACTTTTTTGACTTCCGCTGTAACTGCTGTACTCGGCATTTTCGTGTTGCGAAATTTATCAACTTGTGCTCTTGCGGTAGTCAATTCTTGTTCTAGCCGTGTTCGCTCTTTCGTTGTTTTTGCAATCACGTTTTCAAGCCGCTCGATTTCAAACTTTGCTTTATTTAACGAATCGGTGAGATTTTTGCGTTCGATTCGACTCACTTTTGTCATATTGGTTTGTTCACTCAACACTTGATTACGCTCGACTTCAGCTCGATAATTGGCATCTCGTGTCTTTAACGTCTGCTCAAGACTCTGAATCACTCCCCTTTTTTGGGTAATTTCACGTTCAACTTCGGTATTGCGTTTTTTGAGACGGTTGAGTTCCGAGTAGCTTTGTTCGATTTGTGCTTCGAGATTGGCAATACGGCTTTGATACCCTCTGATTTTTGCAGTCGATTCTTTACGCTCTTTTTCACACTGCGCGTATAGTTTCGGTTCAATCCCTAAAACAGAGCTCTGTCCTGCTTTACACTCCTCATATTTTAGACGAAGTTTCGCCACTTCGTTGACAATACTGCCACTTTGTTCAGTTGCACCGAACAAATAGAGTGCACTCAAAGTACTGAGAAAGAGAACTCTCACACCAAGCCTTTTTTAGCAAGTTTTACACCCATTTCCAAATGGTGCGTATAGGGAAACTGATCAAATGCCGCCATAGCGGTAATAGTATGGGTTTGGGAGAGTATCTCTAAATCTCGTTGCAGAGTTTCAGGGTTACAAGAGATATACAGCAGATGATCAAATCTCGCGGCAAAAGCACATGGCTCTTCCCCAAGTCCTGCGCGTGGCGGATCGACAAAGAGAGTTTTGAGGTGATAGTCACTCACTTGCAGCCCCTCTAGACGGCGAAATTCTCGTACCCCATCCAAAGCCTGTGTAAACTCTTCAGCACTTAGACGGACAAATTCAATATTCTCGACACCGTTGAGCGCCATATTTTGTTTTGCGGCATGAATGGAAGCTTTAGAGATTTCAGTTGCCAGCACACGCTCAAATTTAGTCGCAAAAGGTATCGTAAAATTCCCCGCCCCGCAATAGAGTTCGAGCAAATCGCCGCCGATGTTATCGAGATGGAAAAGCGACCATTCGATCATCTGCTCATTCACTCTGGGATTGGGCTGGGTAAAACTGTTTTCGATATGGATGTAGCGGTATTCACGTGCATTGATTTGAAGCGTTTCAGTAACATAATCTTGGCTCAATACAATCTTTTGTTTACGACTTCGTCCGATAATGTAGACACCAAGCCGTTTTTCGAGTTCACGCCCTTTTCTCTGCCACTCCTCATCCAATGCTTTGTGATACAACATACTCAGTGTCATTTCGCCATTACCTGAAGCTAAAAAATCGACTCCAAAAAGTTTGTGGGCGATCCCTAAATCACTGATTTCGATCAGAAGTTTTTCCATCACTGAAGCGATATGAGGGGAAACGATAGAACAATGATCAATTTTTAATGCGCCTTGACGATCCAAGCGGCTCATTGCGTATGAGATTCCCCCATCGTCATGATAAATTTTAAATTCGGCACGAGAGCGGTATTGCTGCGTGGGTGAAGGACATACCGTAATGTCACCTGAATATAGAGTGGAGAACATCTCTTGAACCACTGAGAGTTTTCGTTTTAGCTGTCCCTCATATCCCTCTTCATAATCACGACAACTGCCGCATACACCAAAATAGTCACACTGCATATAACACCCTATTTAACACTGGCAATCAGATTTCCGATGAGGAGATTCCATCCATCGACCATAACAAAAACGAGAATTTTGAACGGCATCGAAATCATAACTGGCGGAAGCATCATCATCCCCATCGACATCAGAATCGAAGCAACGACCATATCGATAACGAGAAACGGCAAGAAGAGGAGAAATCCAATCTCAAATGCCGTTTTCAGTTCACTGATCATAAATGCTGGAATGACGATCGTGAGCGGAACCTCTTTGATCGATTGGGGGTTTTCCATATGACGAATCCGTAAAAAGAGTGCCAAATCTTTTTCACGAGTGTTACGCACCATAAAACTCTTAAACGGTTCGGTTGTCTTTTCAAACGCTTCATCGTAAGTAATGCGCTCTTCGCTGTAGGGCTTAATCCCCTCATCATACGCTTTTGTAGCAACAGGCTCCATAACAAATACCGTCAAAATCAATGCAAGCATAACGAGTAGCTGGGTCGGAGGCACTTGTTGTGTTCCCAGCGCCTGACGTAAAAATCCAAAAACGATGACAAAACGGGTAAATGTCGTCATTACCAAAACTAAACTCGGCGCTAAAAAAAGTACCGTTAAAACGAGTAAAACATTGAGAGAGCTTACCACTTCAGCGGGTGATTCAGGAGCCGTGAGATTAAAATTCATCGCCGGAACTTGTGGATCAGCACCCCAAAGAGCATAGGGGATTAAAAGAAATAAAAAGAAAAAACGACCCAAACCGACACTCCCGAAATAAAGAGATGATAATACCATAGACTAAGGATTAATCTTGTTTAAACTCATCTATTGTTAGTAATTTGATTCTCCAAAGCGCTAATGTGTCCATGATCATCATGATACACCGTGACCAATTGACTATTGGTACATTTTTCCAATTCACTATTGCTGAGATTAAAATACTCGGCATAATCATCCGCATGATAAACTAAATGTTCCGTAGGTGCATGATGGCGACTCAAACGTGACAATGTAAAGAGGACAATCGGCGTTGCGATCAACATCGTAACCGCATGTTCAAAAGTAACACTGCTGATCTCACCAAAAATCCAATCCGCTAACTCTTCCTCCGGCGCACCTAACGTAACAATCCGATAAAAGACATGAAATACCGGCTGCCATAAATAAATAAATCCTATCCACAGTAAAAGGGTTACGATATCCCAAATAATCCGTTTTGTTCGAGGAAGTTCATGGCGTTTGTTGATGATGAGCGTCTCTTTCATGATGAACCTTTTTTAAGCTGTTGATGAGCACCGCGATCGGGACTAACCCAGCGAGCACGCCCTTTTTTACCAAACAGTACTTTCGGCAGTGCCGTAACGGCCGTAAAAAGATTGAGTACCCAATACGCGAACGGATACCAAATCATCCAAAAATAATTTTTTCCCATCCCCTGATCATAGTGCCCATCCAACCATTTACTGATAGCGAATTGGACCAAACACGCACCGATAAGGATGATACTGCTGTCGTCCGGCAAAATAGGAGATTGATTCGGCATTAAATACGTGATCGGAAAAAATAAACTCGCAATCCAAACCGCAATAACCAATACCATGCTGTAAGCCCAAAGTGTACTGAGTAGCAATTCGGTCATTAACCCCCATAGATGGGTTTGTTTGTACGAAAATAGCACTTTGAAATTTTTGAGCATCACTTGTGCACCGCCCATCGCCCAACGCAAACGTTGTTTCCACAGTCCGCCGAGCGTCTCAGGCATTAAAATCCATACCAGTGCACGTGGCTCGAAGCGGACATCCCATCCATTCCTTTGGAGTTTCCAGGTAACGTCGATATCTTCTGTCAACATATCGGGACTCCAATACCCTACTTCATGGACTGCCGCTTTACGAAAACCGGTAATGACCCCTGAGACAGTAAAGATACGTCCAAAACTCCGTTGTGCCCGTTTGATCATACCGACGATGGAGGAGAACTCTCCAACTTGGATTTTGCCCAATAACGTCGTACGATTTCGGATTCTAGGATTCCCCGTCACCGCTGCTACCTCAGGGTAACGGATAAAATGTTTCACCATCCAATAAGGGCAATACGGATCAATCAATGCATCCCCGTCGATACCGATCAAATACTCGTATTTTGCCACCAACGCACCGGCTTGAAGCCCTAACGCTTTCCCTTGATTCGCCGCTAAATTAACCACTTTTAATTTCGGATTTGTTTTCGCCAATTCCAGCAAAATATCCAATGTGTTATCTTTGCTTCCATCATTAATCGCAATAACTTCAAACTCAGGATAGTTGACATTGAGCGCGTGTGTAATGGTTTCAACCGCATTCTCCCCTTCATTATAGCAAGGGATTAAAATACTCACACCTGGCCACTCTTCACCCTCTCGAAGAGGGGGAATAGCGTATTTGAGATACGGTTTTTCATTTTTGTAGTAAAAAAAGATGGCCCCGATTATCCATAAGCTCGACATGAAAAGGGGATAATAAAAAATATACCCCAGAAGCGTATGCCAAACGATGTGCAAAAAGATCGTTAACGTCATCAAAAATCCTTTTACTTTCTCAATGTCGGATAATTCGTTGGAATCGTAAACATTCGGAGAGATTTCTGCGACATGCTGCGACTAATCATCTCAGCGTCAGGAATATTTTTAAATTGGTTGTCCGGGTAGTAGGCAACATGATGCACCCCCATCCCATAAAGATCATCGTAAGTTTGATCGATTTCATCAGCATTGATTGGTTCATCATCAGATTTACGCCAATTCACCGTTTGGAGCTCCATAACGGTACGTTCTAACCCACACTCTTGGGCTTTGACATTATCCACGATTTGTTTATAAAAGGCTTTATGGTCTTCAGCTTGTTCCATATACGGCATCGCCATAATAGCGGTATAATCGTAGTTTTTGATCGACTCTGAGAGCGATTGGGAGTACCATTCTTGGGCATCTGGATTTAAAGCTACCTGCGCGTACAAATTACGCGCCGTTTTCAGCCCCGGTTGTTCTTGACGTACCAAATCGGCAAGTTCCATAGCAAAATCATCCAAATATTTCGTTTTGAGTCGAGTCCATTTTAAAAATTGATTTCGGTCGGCTCTGATTTTAGGGACATTGTTCGCCAATCCCCATTGCGCGTATTGCTTGCGGGCAAAGCTGCTATCATCCTCATAATCTGAAAGGGTAACATCATCATGGAATATGATACCGTCAATATAAGCATGTTTAGAGAGGTCTTCATAGACATCTCGGATAACATGGCGGACACGCGGTGAAAAAGGAGACAAACGTGGATATCCCATATTCAAATGGGTTGAATCAACTTGTAATGTCACAACTTTGTCTTTGACTGCTTTATGCCTTGAGGGCAATTCCCAAGCAATCAGCGGCATCCATGCATAGACACGTTTAACTTGGGTACGAGTGGCAATTTGCCACGATACACGGTTAAAAAGATCGGCGCGCATCGGAATATGTCGATTCGGAAAATAGACGTAATTTGCAGCACCGTTCGCATCAGGATCGGCAAATGCCTGAAGATAGATGGTGTTGACATTCAGTTTTTTGATACGCTCTAGTAGATCACCCAAATTCTTTTCTTGCTGCACGGGATCGGGATCGTAAATATAGTCCAAATCGATATGAGCTGCTTTCGTCGTCCGCCCATCATCCGTAAAATTCATATTCCGCATCCACATATTGATCTCTAAATCACGCAAAGTAAATTTGTGATCAACCAAAATACGTCTTAAACCCCATAGCGGTGTATTTTTTGTATTACTACCATCATCAAGAGTCAACCCGATCGGCATACCCAACTCTTCAGCAATACGCCGTGTTTCGATATTGTAATGCCCATACGGCCAAACCATAACACGAGGTTTTTGACCCGTGTATTGTTCCAAAAATTGGTTATTTTTGGCTAAATCTTTATGAATTCGTTGCTTGTAACTCGTTTCATCTTCATATTGTTTGGTATCCGCGAAATATTGACGTGTGGTCAGAGAAGGCTGGGTATTACCTTGCGGGTTGCCTAAGATACCATTATGAGATGCGTAACTATGACTGGCCACTTCAACCAAACCGCTCTTTACCATCTCTTGAATCTCTTTTTGAGACATAAATTTATCTCGATCTATTTTATGTCCGGCAAAATCGACTTTATCGTCTGATTTCATCCACGTTCCGACCAATGCAATGACGAAAGGGATCTTATGTTGTTTCAAGATCGGGAACGCATTGGCGTAAACCGACTGATACCCATCATCAAACGTCATTAAAACCGCTTTATTCGGAAGTTTTTTTGCATGATTGCGATAATCGAGAATATCCTGAACACTGATAAAATGAAATCCGTTTTGAAGCAACCACTCTGTTTGTTCTTTAAAATGTTCCGGTGAAACCGTATAGGAGGAGTCGAGTGTTTCCCCTTTTGAGGCAACTTCATGGTAACTGAGTACGGTAAACTCATTCATATTCTTGTCACGGCTGCATGAATTCGGCAACTCATCCGCCCAGATATTGATGCTCAAGACGATTAACATTCCAAGCATTAATGTTGCAATATGTTTCATGATTTGTTAGGATACTCTCTTCATCAAATTTAAGAGATTATTATAGCTTAGATCCCCTTTTAAATCTCCGTTTCTTTTTTCAAAACCGATCTCAAAGAATTGCTATAGATTATTTTGATAAAATATCGTTAATAACACTTAGGAGTAACTATGTCCCATTCTCTTTCGATCGTCATTTTAGCCGCCGGTAAGGGATCTCGGATGAAATCACCGAAAGCTAAAGTACTCCATGAGATTTGCGGGCGTGAGATGTTGTATTACTCCATCAAAGCTGCACGTGAGATTACCGACGATGTTATTGTGGTCGTCGCTCACCAAAAAGATGCCGTCATCACGGCCATGCAAAAACATTTTGACAACCTCACGTTTGTAACTCAAGATGCCGAAAATTTCCCCGGAACGGGGGGGGCGATGATGGGCGTTCAACCTCGTTATGAGGATGTGTTGGTACTCAACGGTGATATGCCCCTCATAGAGCGCTCTTCTATCGAGAAATTCCTTGCCAATCCTGCCGATATTGTGATGTCGGTTATCCCGCTCGATAATCCCTCAGGCTATGGGCGTGTTGTTATCGAAAACAACCAAGTTTTACGCATCGTCGAAGAAAAAGATGCTTCCGAATCTGAGAAAGCGATCAACACCGTCAATGCAGGAGTCTATGCGTTCAAACACCATGTACTCCAAACCTATATACCGCAATTATCCAATGCCAATGCCCAAGGGGAATACTACCTCACCGACGTGATCGAGATGGCGCGTAATGATGCTCTTTCTATTTCACCGCTCTATGTCGAAGAGGTGGAATTCAAAGGGGTAAACTCTAAAAACGATCTCACAAACGCCGAAATGATTATGATGGATCGATTCCGAAGAACGTGGATGGATGCGGGAGTGATTATGCAGCTGCCTGAAACAATCTACATCGAAGAGGGGGTGAAATTTGAGGGGGAGTGTATCATCGAAAACGGTGTCCGTCTCTGCGGTAACACCCTTATTTCTAACTCCCATATTAAAGCCCACAGTGTCGTCGAAGATAGTATCGTCAAAAATTCCGATGTCGGTCCACTCGCTCACCTCAGACCACTCAGCGTCCTCGAAGACACCCATGTCGGGAACTTTGTCGAGGTGAAAAAATCAACCCTCACAGGTGTCAAAGCGGGACATTTGAGCTATCTCGGCGATGCGACTATCGACAGTGGAACCAACATCGGTGCGGGAACCATCACCTGCAACTACGACGGGATGAAAAAATACCAAACCATCATCGGTAAAAATGTCTTCGTCGGAAGCGATACCCAGCTCGTCGCCCCCGTCGAAATAGCCGATAACGTCATGATTGCCGCAGGAACCACCGTAACAGCAGGGAAATACGAGAGTGACATCCTCATCCTCAGTCGCACCCCGATCCGCAAAGTAGCGGGATTTTTCACCAAATTTTTCGGCAAAGGGAAATAATGAATCTCCCAAACAACCTTTTAGAGGGGAAAAAAATCCTCCTCGGCGTCACAGGATCGATTGCGGCGTATAAATCACTCGAGCTTCTCCGCCTCTACATCAAAGCGGGTGCCGAAGTGCGCGTTGTAATGACCCCCTCAGCAAAAAAGTTTGTCCAGCCTCTGAGCTTTGAGGCCCTCAGCCGCAACCGTGTCCTCGATGACACCAACGAATCGTGGGCAGGCGATGATTTTAACCATATCAAAATGGCTCAGTGGGCGGACATACTGGTTATCGCTCCCGCTACCGCCAACACTATCGCCAAACTCGCCAACGGCCTCGCCGATACGATCCTAACGCAGTGCGCCCTCGCCTTTAGCGGAGTCAAACTCATTGCCCCATCGGCAAATACTGTGATGATCCAAAACCCGATGATCCAAGCTTCTCAGAAAATGCTCGCTATCGCTAACTATGAGATCATCGAAACCCAAACCAAAGAGCTGGCATGTCAAGTGGTCGGAGACGGTGCGATGGCAGAACCCATCGATATCTTTTTTACAACGGTAAAAGTGTTGCTTAAAGAGACTTTTTGGGAAGATCGCCGTGTAGTCATAACCGGTGGAGGGACGAGAGAAAAGATCGATGAAGTACGTTATATTTCTAACTTCTCTTCGGGAAAAATGGCAAAAGCGCTCGCCCTCTCTCTCTATTTCAAAGGTGCGGATGTGTGCTATATCACAACAATGGGTACTAATGGGCTTCCAAAAAGCCTCTACACCATTGACGTAGACGATGCCCAAGAGATGTTGGAATATACCAAAGATGCACTCCGTATTGCGAAGAAAGGGAAACTTTCCAAGCCCTCACTTATCCATGACGCTCCGATAGAGCTGATCCAAAAGCGCCCTTTTTTATTTATGGTTGGCGCTGTGGCGGACTTTACCCCTAAATTCCCTCAACAAGGGAAGCTGAAAAAATCGATGTTAGGGGAGAATTGGCAGATTGAACTTACCCAAACCTCGGATATTTTAAGTACCCTCAGTAAAGATCGCGACGGGGTAACCACTATCGCTTTTAAAGCGGAAATGGACAGTTCCGAGGGACTCGCTAATGCCAAAGCACTATTAATGCAAAAAGAGGTCGATGCGGTCTGTTACAATCTCCTCGAAGATGCCAAAAGTTTTGGCGGGGAAGAGAATAGCATTACCTTTATTACCAAAGACGATGCCATAGATTTGGGTCGCCGCAGTAAATTTGACCTCGCCGAAAAAATCTTGCAGCAAGCTTCGTCTCTATGAGCAATCAGCCACGTCACATCGCCATCATCATGGACGGAAACGGCCGATGGGCTGAGTCTCACGGGAAGAGCCGCAGTCATGGCCACGAACAAGGGGCTGAAAGTGTACGAACCATCACCGGATACTGTGCCGATCACCCTGAAATCGAGCGTCTCAGCCTCTATGCATTCAGTACCGAAAACTGGAAGCGTCCGAAACTCGAAGTAGAGTTTTTGATGAAGCTCCTCGAAAAATATCTCAAAAACGAACGGAAAAACTATCTGGAAGGAAATATCCGATTTGAACCGATCGGTGATCTCACCATTTTTTCCAAATCACTCCGAAAAGTGATCGATGATCTCCAAAGCGTCACCGAGGGGTGCAACGGATTGGTGCAAAGTTTAGCTCTCAATTACGGTGCTCGTGATGAGATTGTTCGAGCAGTCAATGATTTATTCCCGCGTACACCGATTACTGCTGAGCTATTGAACAATGCACTCGATTGCAAACACGATATCGATCTGCTCATCCGAACCGGCGGCGATCATCGCCTCTCCAACTTTATGCTCTGGCAAGCGGCCTATGCAGAGCTTTTTTTTACCAATACACTCTGGCCTGAGTTTTCCCCTACTGAGTTGGAAAGTATTATCAAAAAATTTAAAACCGTTGAAAGACGCTTCGGAGGATTGAACTGATGGAACTAGCCTTTGTCTTTATCTTGGGAGCGGCAATCGGATCTTTTTTAAATGTCGTTATCATCCGTACACCGCGTGATGAGAGTGTCTCATTCCCCGCATCGCATTGTATGAGCTGCAACACTCCGCTTCGTGCATGGCATAATGTTCCAATCCTATCATGGCTCTTTTTACGGGGAAAATGCTCTTTTTGCGGTGCAAAAATCTCAATCCAATACCCTTTGGTTGAAGTTCTCAGCGGTCTCATTTTCCTCTTTAGCGCGATGAAATTAGGGCTAACCTTCCAGTCATTCGGTGTTGCCTTGACCTTTGATCTCTTGTTGGCCCTCTCCGTTATCGATTACCACTATAAGATGGTCCCTGATAGTATCAACCTCTCCGCACTCACCATCGCTATTTTGAGTGCAACCTCTCTAGGACAGCTCGGTTATAACTTTACGAATGCCCTTTTATTTGCCGGCGGATTTACACTTCTCCGTTTTTACCTCTCGTATGCCATTAAAAAAGAGGCGATGGGGGAAGCCGATATTATGATCGCCGCGACTATGGGGGCATTGCTCGGGGTCAAACTCGGACTTGTTGCTATTTTCGTCGGTGCAGTAATCGCCCTTCCCGCACTATTACTGACACAAGGGGAGAGCGAAGATTCCAAACAGCTCCCGTTTATCCCTTTTCTCGCTTTGGGGTGCTGGATCGTTTTAATGTTTGATACCTATGTCAGTGTTTATTTGGCGGGCCTATATGGATAAATTGTACAATTATATTTTATCGAATCTATCGATTCTATTTTTCTCCATTTTTCTCCCATTGTTCACAATCGCATCGGTTATTTTTATGATCAAGCTTGCAACCTATACGGCGGTCATTCAGCTCACTATTGGTGAGATGGGAAAACTCTATCTTTTCGTTTTGCCCGAATTGCTTTTTTATACGCTTCCTATCTCTTTCATTGTCGGCGGTGCGTTAACTCTCTTTCGTCTATCCAATGATAATGAGATGGTCGTGGTCTTTTCACTCGGCATCTCTCCATCTTTTATCACAAAAGTTTTTGCATTGCCTGCATTCCTACTCTCTATCCTCCTTTTTATCAATTTTGTTGTCCTCACACCTTATGTAAATCATCTTAAAAGAAATTTTTTGACCATCAAAAAAAGTGAAGCCAAATTCAACCTTACCCCATCAGAATTTGGACAAAATTTTGGTGACTGGATGCTTTTTATTAACAAAAGTGATCAAAATTCAAAGGCTTTTGGAGATATAGTGCTCTTTAACAAAGAGATGAAAGACGAAATACTTATCACAGCCAAAAAAGCAGAACTGATTAACAACAATAATGGAGTTTTACAACTTCGATTGGATGATGGAAAAAGTTACAGTTACACTCAAGATCTCCTTAAAACCATGCTCTTTCAAACAGGTTATATCAATGATATGATGAGTAAAGATAACGATGTTTATCAAGGGACATTAGATTATTGGACCAATAACGAAAAAAGATCTCAAAAAGATCAGCAATTTATCACCAGTTCACTGTTAACCCTTTTTCCTCTACTTTCGGTCCCTTTAATATTAGCTCTGGGAATAGTTCAATCTCGTCACCAAAAGCGGTGGATTTACCTATGGCTTTTTCTCGCCATCGTTGGATACTATTCATCCTCCATTATTGTCCAACAGTGGTTTGGATTTCATACTATCTGGGTTGTAGCACTGCTATGGTTTACCCTCTCCTATGGTTTTTATAAACGTTTAGTAGGAACGCGCTTTTGAACCGTGCCAAAATTACCATGAGCTACAACGGCTCAGCGTTTATGGGTTCCCAACAACAGCCCACCACCCATGAGACCGTTATCGGAGCCCTCATCATTGCCCTCAAACGGCTCAAAATAAACTCCGCACCCAAGGGCTCAGGACGTACCGATCGAGGTGTTCACGCAACCCATCAGGTAATGCACATCGATCTACCACTGTTTTGGACAGATCTACAGCGGCTCAAAGAGATGCTCAATCTACAACTTCCCACATCATTACGGATACTGCGAATCGAGTTTGTATCCCCTGATTTCCATGCGAGATACAGTGCGAAACGCCGCGTCTATCGCTATGTCATCAAAGAGGGAACCACCAACCCATTTGAAGACAACTTCATCACATTCGTGCCACAGCTAAACCGTGAACTCATTGCCGATGCGATTCAATGTTTCATCGGGACTCACAGCTTTGAATTTTTCAAAAAAAGCGGCAACGATATGGATCACTACACCCGTATCATCTACCGTGCCTACGCCTATTCACACAAGGGCTACTTTATCCTCGTATTCGAGGGGAACGGCTTCTTACGTTCTCAAATCCGTCTGATGGTGGGGTTTTTGCTCCGTATATCAGCTGGCAAAGCGACAAAAGAGCAGCTCATAGAGCAATTAGAGTGTAGTAAACGCCATTCTACTGATATTGCCCCTCACAATGGGCTTTACTTAACACGCATTATTTACTAAAAACGGTTCAAATGGTATAATTAGGTTTTACTTTCATTAACATAATTCGTAAGTAACTCAATAACTTTCTTGTCTAGAATTTAAAGGTTTTTTTATGTCTTCCAACAATTCAAATACTACGGCGCTTTACTCATTAAAAAGTGCTCTGATTCTTATTTTATTTATTACTGTCTATCGATTTTTTGTCCTTTATACAAGTGACCTTAATCTTTATGGAGATGAAGCTTATTATTGGGGATGGGCGCAAAATTTCGCTTTTGGGTACTATTCAAAACCTCCGGTGGTTGCCTGGATTATTATGATGAGCACTGCATTGTTCGGGGATGGAGAAATAGCTGTTAAAATCGGCTCTCTTTTCTTTTATATGTTTACCTCATTAGCACTCTATCTCATCGGACGTGAACTGTTTAATGAAAAAACAGGGTTTTTCTCAATGCTTGCATTCACAACACTCCCTGCAATCTCACTCTCAACGATGATTATCTCAACGGATGTTCCATTTCTCCTTTTTTGGTCTCTTTCTCTCTTTCTATTTATCAAAGCAATTCGTACAAATCACCCCATCTTTTGGATATTGCTAGGGGTAACTGGCGGACTAGGCCTTTTAAGCAAATATACGATGCTGGTTTTTATGGTCTCCGCACTGATCTATTTGGCTTTGAGTACACCCTACAGACATCATCTAAAAAACAGCAAACTTTATCTCGCGATGGGGATTGCCGCAGTTGTTTATTTACCTAATCTTTTATGGAATATCAACAACCATTTTGCCAGTTTTCTCCATACCAAAGATAATGCAGACTTGGAGTCTACCCTCTTTCATCCCGGTCATATGATTGAATTTTTGGCTTCTCAGCTAGCAGTTTTTGGCCCTATATTTTTTATCATCCTTCTCATTATTTTGTTCAAATACAAAGAAATCGAGAAAAATGAAAATTTTAAACTACTCACCTGGTTTGTAATTCCCTTTTTTACCATGATTACAGGTTTGAGTTTTCTCTCCGGTGCAAATGCCAACTGGTCAGCACCCATGTATATTGCTTCAACCCTTTTGGTTATTGCCTACATGGTTCATAACAATAAGATGAAACTTCTTATCGCTGCTATTGGGATTAATATCGTGATGGGTCTTATCGCTTATCATAGCCATGCAATCGCACGAGCATTGAACATCCAATTGACTAAAAATACAGATGTACAACGGCGTGTTTTAGGCTGGGATGTACTAGGTGAGCATTACACCAAACTTCAACAATTGTATCCCGGTGCAAAACTCATGAGTGATGACCGTAAAGCGATGGCTCTACTGATCTACTACGCTAAACCGCACCCTTTTGACGGCGTCTTTTGGAACCCTGACGGCTCAATTTTAAATCATTATGAACTAACCACCGATATGAATGATCATATTGGCGAAAATTTCATCTTTCTTACTCATCGTAAAGAGATTAAAGCAATAGAGTCAAAATTTGAAACTGTTACAAAACTGGAAAATATTCACATTCCGATTCACCAAGACTACAGTTTGGATTATGATGCCTATTATCTTGAAAATTTCAAAGGGTATTGATGGGCTGGGGTATCTCTAGAGCGTTTTTTATTTTTACTCTCATCAGCATTGTTTTTTTTATTACATTTTCTCAAATTGATATCTTGGTTTCTTCCCTTTTTTATTCAGCCACGGAAGGTTTTTATCTCTCTAAAAATCCAATAATTTTATTTATTTACTCTATTCCCAGAGTAATTGTGATTTTCGCTATTTTGGCTCTTGTTGTTCTTATAGTTGATTTAACTTTAAAGAAAAAACTTTTTACTATTCGTCCCTTAATTCTTTTTTATTTTGTGAGTGTGATGAGCATAGGACCGGGGATCATTGTGCACAATGTATTAAAAGATAATTGGGGACGTGCCCGTCCCGCTAAAATTATTGAATTTGGAGGAGTAAAAGAGTTTACTCCAGCATGGGTTTTATCCGATCAGTGTCATAACAACTGTTCCTTTGTTTCAGGGCATTCAGGTGGAGCATTTGGATTGATCGCATTGGCTCTTTTAGTCAAAAAAAGAAGAAAAACTGCGTTGGTTTCGGCCATAGCGTTAGGCTCAGTTGTAGGGCTTGGGCGGATCATACAAGGTGGGCACTTTTTAAGCGATGTCTTTTTTTCATTCATCATCGTCTATTTGACAGCAAAGATTTTGTATTATTTCACATTTAAAAAAGAATTATTTAATTTTATAGATAAGCGGTGTACATCATGAGTTCAAAAAATATCTGTTTCGTTACCGGCGGTGCCGGATTTATTGGATCACATTTATGTGAAAAACTCCTAAAAATGGGTCGAAAAGTTATTACTATCGACAACTTCAACCCTTTTTATGACCCCGCTATCAAACGTCAAAATATTGAACAAATTCAAAGCTTGATGAAAGATAACGGCATAGATTCCGGCTTATTTACCCTGATCGAGGATGACATACGTAATCTTCCACGTTTGCGTGAACTTTTTAAAGAACTACAAACTGAACATAATCCCATCACGATCATCCACCTCGCCGCAATGGCAGGAGTCCGCCCCTCAATCGAAAATGCTCAGCTCTACACCGATGTCAATATCAACGGTACTCAAAATATTTTTGAAATAGCAAAAGAGTTTAATGTCAAAAATGTCGTTTATGCTTCAAGCTCTTCCGTTTACGGTGAAAATGAAAAAGTCCCCTTTAGCGAAGACGATCTGGTAGATCATCCGATCTCCCCTTATGCCATGACAAAAAAATCGAATGAACTTATGGCATATACCTATCATCATCTTTACAAAATAGACATGATTGGATTACGTTTTTTCACCGTATACGGTCCTCGACAGCGACCTGACTTAGCAATCAACAAATTTACCCGTCTTATAAGTGAACATCAGCCTATCCCTTTCTACGGCGATGGATCAACCCGTCGAGATTATACGTATATTGATGACATTATTGACGGGGTCGTTAAATCTATTCTTCATGTCGAAACCAATGAGGGAATATATGAAGTTCTAAACCTCGGAGAATCGCATACGACAACCCTCAAACAACTGGTTGAAACGATCGAAAAAGCACTGGGTATTACCGCTATCATCCAACATCTCCCCTCTCAGCCCGGTGATGTTCCGCAAACATTTGCTGATATTTCCAAAGCCAAAGCACTCATTGGTTATGCACCACGCACCCTTATCGAAGAGGGAATTCGTAAATTTGTGGGGTGGTATAAAGAGCAAAAGGGTGGTAAGTGAGTTTTCGTCCCTGGATTCTTCCCATCATTATCACTATCATTTTTATTGCGATAAGTTATTTCTATTTTGACATTCCAATCGCTTCATATTTTTATGAACAGCGAAACTCATTGATCGTCTCTGTCGCCTCTATACTTACTAATCTAGGAGAGGGTGTCTACTATATCGTCCCCTCATTGATTCTATTTCTATATTGGCGCAAACGTAATCCTATATATGGAAAAACTGCCTTTTTTATTTTTGCGACAACCGCTTCATCCGGTATCATTGTCAATCTATTAAAAGTATTTTTTGCACGTTACCGACCTAAAATGTACTTTTCAGAGCAATTATACGGTTTTGACTGGTTTCATACCGGTGCATCGATGGCCTCTTTTCCCTCAGGTCACTCCACGACAGCTATGGGTGTTTGGTTTGCTTTTGCCTTGTTACTTCCTAAATATCGCTATTTACTTCTGAGTATCGGGGTCTTGA
This sequence comes from uncultured Sulfuricurvum sp., assembly GCA_964553185.1. GTDB lineage: Bacteria > Campylobacterota > Campylobacteria > Campylobacterales > Sulfurimonadaceae > Sulfuricurvum. Next base: position 4,372 of record CAZKJU010000011.1, on the reverse strand, counting down.
TCGTCTCTACACGAATCATCCTAACAGCACACTATCTCAGTGATACTCTTGCGGGGAGCCTTTTGGGTGTGATCGTCACGCTGATATGTTACCATTTCATTTTCATCAAAGACAAGGAGCCCTCTCGTGGCTAACACAACCCTGGAGCGCTATGGAATTTGGCTGATCCTTATCGGATTGTTTTTTGGATTTTTTTTCCAGCTTGGGAGCGTCCCTTTATTCGATTTGGATGAGGGTGCTTTTAGTGAAGCAACACGTGAAATGGTTGTCAGCGGAAACTATCTTACCACCTATTTAAACGGTGAACCCCGTTTTGACAAACCGATCCTCATATACTGGTTTCAAGCGTTGAGCATTACCACTTTTGGTCTCAATGAGTTCGCCCTTCGACTCCCATCAGCCCTCGCTGCTTCGCTTTGGGTCGGGGTTCTTTACCTTTTTACCCGTCGGTTTTACGATCAAACGATTGCCATAATGTCTGCCTTTTTTATGACAACCGCACTGCAAATCACCATTATTGCAAAAGCAGCGATTGCCGATTCTTTATTGAATCTTTTTATTGCATCCGCTATGTTTATGATCTATTTATACATTGCAGATCGTAAGAAAATCTATCTATACCTCGTTTTTGTATTAATTGCATTGGGTGTTTTGACCAAAGGTCCTATTGCGCTGATTATCCCTTTTATCGTCACGTTTTTATTTTTTGCGATCAAACGCGATCTCATTTTTTGGGGTAAAACTATTTTTAATCCGATTGGTCTATTGATCTTTTTTGCTATTGCCGCACCATGGTATATTCTCGAATATCTCGATCAAGGCCAAGCATTCATTGACGGATTCTTTATGAAACATAATGTCAATCGTTTTAGCGGTTCACTAGAGGGACATGCAGGGAGCCTTTTTTATTACATCCCGGTCTTGTTAATCGGTACACTCCCTTTTACAACGCTATTACTTAAATCCATTCGTAATATCCGAAACTGGATTAGTGACGATCTTCATCTATTTTTGACTATTTGGTTTGTTTTCGTCTTTTTATTTTTCTCGCTATCGGGGACTAAACTGCCCCATTACATCATCTATGGATACACACCTCTTTTCATTATCATGGCATTACATATCAAAGAGATTAAATCGGATAGGTTACTTCTCCTTCCTCTGCTAATGCTCTTTAGTGTTTTACTCTTTTTACCTGAGATCAATACTTTGGTTCAACCGCATGTCAAAGATCAGTATGCCCGTTATGTTATGCAAAGTGCACCGGATGCCTTCACCCTCAGCTATCGCATATACCTTGCTGTCGCTATAACAGCGATGATTTTACTTATGGCTGCCAACAGTGTAAACCGCTATAGTAAACTTATAATACTAGGTCTTATCAGCGTCATCACAATTAACGGTACCGTTATCCCGACGTATGGCAAAATTGCTCAAGAGCCTGTACGAGAAGCAGCTCTTATCGCTAAAGAGAACCATTATGATGTTCATTTATGGCGTTTTAATAACCCGAGTTTTTTAGTCTATTCCGAAAGAATTGCACCACGTACGGAACCCAAAGAGGGGGAATACGTCCTAACCAAAACACCCCATTTGGATACCTTTGAAAAAGTAGAAATTATTTACGAAAAACACGGTATCGCATTAGCTAAAATCATACAAACGAAGGAAAAGCCATGAAATTATCCCTGATTATCCCTATTATGAACGAAGAGGATAACGTCGAACCTCTTTTAAATGCAGTCTATTCTGCCCTCTCTACTACAGATTATGAGCTTATCCTTGTTGATGACGGTTCTACCGATAAAACGATTGAACGGGTCAAATCACTCAGTAATGAAAAAACAAAACTCATTATCTTTAATCGTAACTTTGGACAAACGACAGCCATGGCGGCCGGAATCGACGCAGCATCAGGTGAGCTTATCGCTACCATTGACGGCGATTTACAAAATGACCCTACCGATATTCCATTGATGATTGAAAAGCTTGAAACCGAAGGGTGGGATGTCGTTGCAGGACGTCGTCTACGACGACAAGACGGTATGTTTCTTCGAAAAATTCCAAGTAAAATTGCCAACTGGATCATCCGTCGCTCCACCGGTGTCTATATCAACGATTACGGCTGTACCCTAAAAGTATTCAAACATGATGTTGCAAAAAATCTAGACCTCTACGGGGAACTCCACCGCTTTATCCCCGTATTAGCCAAAATGTACGGAGCAAAAATCACTGAAATGGATGTTAAACACCATTCTCGTATCCATGGTGTCTCCAAATACGGTATCGGACGGACAACCCGTGTCATCAGTGATCTATTGCTTATGCTCTTTATGCAAAAATATCGGACTAAACCAATGCACCTTTTTGGATCATTAGGGATCGTTTCATTCGGCTTAGGGATATTGATCAATACCTATCTCCTCGTCCTCAAACTTATGGGAGAGAGTATCGGACATCGACCGCTTCTCACACTCGGAATCGTATTACTTCTCACTGGAGTACAGCTGATTACGACTGGATTCATCGCCGAGCTCATTATGCGTACCTATTTTGAGTCCCAAAACAAAAAACCTTATGTCATCAAAGAGATACACGATGGAGCCGATAATCAAAACAGCTAATCCAAAAAAAATTGCCTCTTTTCTCCTAAAGCTCTCCATAACAGGAGGGGCAATTGCGTATGTAGCTGCACAAATTGATATCAATCAACTCACGAATACCTTTCTATCGGCCAATCTCTTATGGCTTTTAGGTGCTTTTATCACATTTAATCTCTCAAAAATCCTCAGTTCAGTGCGTCTTAGCCTCTATTATCAAACCCTCAATGTCTCATTAAACCAACGAGAGCACCTCCATCTTTATTACATCGGTATGTTTTATAATCTTTTTCTCCCAGGTGGTATCAGCGGTGATGGCTATAAAATTTATCTTCTGAATAAAAAATTTCACAGTGGTTTCAAACCTCTCACCGCTGCGACGCTGCTTGATCGCTTGAGCGGATTGGCCGCATTACTCTTTTTAGCCGGATTATTATTTACCCTAAGCCATTTTAGTGCATTACACCCCCTTCTCTCACCGCTGGCTTGGATTGGCGTACTATCAGTTCTCCCCATCCTTTATCTCATGAATCGTATAATGTTCAAATCTTTTCTAGCTCTTTTTAAAATCACAACATTTTATGCATTCGGTGTGCAACTTTTACAGCTTTTATCCGCACTTTGTATTATTTATGCGATTGGGATGGGTGAACATAGCATCGATTATCTCACCCTCTTTTTGATCTCATCCATCGTTGCTGTCTTCCCGCTCAGTATCGGTGGAGTCGGTCTGCGTGAACTAACTTTTCTCTATGGATTTACACTGATCGGTGGAGATACCGCTTCAGCCGTCTCTTTTTCTGCACTCTTCTTTATCATTACCGCTCTCTCTTCTTCCATTGGAGGCTTTTTGAAAACACCTTTTAGTCACAAAGACTAAACTTACTTGATACTTCTTGCATTATTAAAACTATTTCGTTACAATCACAGCCTAAAAATTAACCTAAAAGGATAGCTTCATGGCAAAACATCAGTTCCAGACTGAAGTCTCACAAATCTTACATCTCATGATCCACTCTTTGTACTCTAACAAAGAGATCTTCGTCCGCGAGCTCGTATCGAACTCTTCGGATGCTCTCGATAAACTCAATATGCTCGTCCTCACCGACGACGCCTATAAAGGGGTAAACTTCGCCCCTCGCATCGACATCGTGATCGACAAAGAGGCTAAAACTCTCACGATCAGCGACACGGGAATCGGGATGAACGAAACTGATTTGGTCGAAAACCTCGGAACCATCGCCAAATCAGGAACTAAAGCGTTCTTGGAAAAACTCTCAGGCGATCAGAAAAAAGATTCCAAACTCATCGGTCAATTCGGGGTCGGATTCTACGCCTCGTTTATGGTTGCCGATAAAGTAGAAGTTATTTCTCGTAAAGCGGGTGAAGAGCAAGCGTACAAATGGTCTTCTATGGCAGGATCAGAGTATGACCTAGAGCCAGCCGAACGTGACAGCCACGGTACAACGATCATCATGCACCTCAAAGACGACGAGAGCGAGTTTTTGGAAACGCACCGCATCGACTCTATCGTTAAAAAATACTCCAACCACATCCCTTTCCCGATCTACATGGACAAAGAGGAGTGGGTAGCACCGGCTGAGGGAGAAGAGAAAGGGCATAACGAAATCGTCAACAAACAAATCAATAAAGCGAATGCTTTGTGGACGATCAGCAAAAGCGACATCACCGACGAAGAGTACAAAGATTTCTACTCCAGTATCGCCCACGACTCTAGTGAGCCGCTCGTATGGATGCACAACAAAGCTGAG
>CAZKJU010000010.1:0-39450 GCA_964553185.1 uncultured Sulfuricurvum sp. | reverse complement strand
GATCTCAACAACCCCGATCAGGTGATCGAGTGGATTTTAGCTCACGCAAAGGTTGTCTAATGAACATTATTTTAAGTGCCATACAAAAAAGTGCCATCCGTATCAAATATGCTATCGATGTCAAAGATATCGGCTATTCCCAAGAGCAAAACAGCTCAGGTGAAACCCAGCTTCAACTTGATATCCAAAGTGACTTGATTATCGAAGAAGAACTTAGCCGTGTTGCGGGTGTTCATACCATCGCCAGCGAAGAGAAAGAAGCCCCGATGCTCCTCAACGAAACGGGTCACTATTTTATCGCATTCGATCCATTGGATGGTTCATCTCTCGTCGATGTCAATCTCAGCGTAGGTTCGATTTTCGGAATATATGAGGGGGCTTTTACCCCGAGCAAAATGGTAGCTTCGTGTTACGTCGTTTACGGTCCGCGTGTTGAATTGGTATTCGCCGATGAGCATCATGTCTCTCTCTATTTGCTCCAAAACGGCGAATTTGAATTTGTGAAGCATATCACCCTCAACGAAAAAGGGAAAATCATGGCTCCGGGCGGTACACAGCAGTACTGGGCACCGTATCATAAAGCGATGATCGATGGGTTCTTTACACGCGGGTATCGTCTCCGCTACTCCGGCGGTATGGTTCCCGATTTGCACCAAATCCTCCTCAAAGGGGGCGGATTGTTCAGCTACCCGGGTGCGAGCGATAAACCGGAGGGGAAACTGCGAATGTTGTTTGAAGTGTTCCCTTTTGCCTTTATCTTCGAAAAGGCAGGCGGAAAAGCGGTGGATGGTTCAAAACGTGTTCTCGAAAAAGAGCCGCGTCATGTCCATGACACCAGCCCATGTTTTTTCGGCTCTTCGGATGAAGTTAATGAGGTGTTGAGTGTCTATGCCGGACAACAATAGCCTTTACGAAGAACGTCTCGATAGCGCGTTGAATGATCTTCAAACATGCCAAAATGAGCATAACATCGAGAGCTGTTATGTTTGTGAAAAATGTATCGGATGCGAAACTCGCACCAGATACATCCGTGCTGTCTATGAGAGTATGTCCAAAGGTGAAACCGGCGGGTTTGATTTTTAATATTACGATTGAATTTCTAAAGGATACAAATGAAAAACTATATTACGACCCCTATTTATTACGTCAACGGTGAAGCCCATATCGGTCATGCTTATACCACTTTTATCGCTGATACTCTCGCTCGACATTCCCGTCTTCTCGGTGATGAAACCTATTTTCTCACCGGAACCGATGAGCACGGTCAAAAGATCGAAGAGGCGGCAAAAAATCTCTCTAAACCGACCCAACAATTTGCTGATGAGATTAGTGCAACCTTTCGAAATCTTTGGGATGAATTTGGTATCAGCTATGATCAATTTATCCGTACAACCGACGATGAGCATAAAAAAGGGGTACAAGCCGCTTTTTTAAAGATGTTCGAGAATGGCGATATTTACAAAGATTTCTATGAGGGGAATTATTGTGTCAGCTGTGAAACTTTTTTTCCTGAGTCTCAACTCATGGATGGAGGTTGCTGTCCTGACTGTGGGAGAGCAACTACAATTCTCAAAGAAGAGAGCTATTTTTTCCGCCTTTCTAAGTACGAAAAACCGTTGTTAGAGTATTATGAAGCGCATCCCGAATTTATCCTCCCAAAATCACGCCGTAATGAAGTGATCAGCTTTGTAAAGGGCGGATTGAACGATCTCTCTGTCACCCGTACCAGCTTCAGCTGGGGAGTCCATTTACCGGAATCATTGAATGAGCCGAAACACGTTATGTATGTTTGGCTGGATGCATTGATGAACTACGTCACCGCACTCGGATACGGAACAGATGAAGCGAAGATGGGATTCTGGCCTGCTACTACACAGCTTGTCGGTAAAGATATCCTCCGATTCCATGCTATCTACTGGCCGGCGTTTTTAATGAGTCTTGAATTGCCGTTACCGAAACATATTGGTGCACACGGCTGGTGGACACGTGATGGTGAGAAGATGTCAAAATCCAAAGGGAACGTCGTCGATCCGCGTGAAGTTTCAAAACACTACGGCGCTGAAAACTTCCGCTATTTCATGATGCGTGAAGTACCGTTCGGACAAGACGGTGATTTCTCTCAACGTGCCTTGATCGACCGTATGAACTCCGATCTCTCCAATGATCTCGGAAATTTGCTCAACCGTATCATCGGTATGTCTGAAAAATATTCTGCCTTTGTTATCGACAGTATTGATGTCGAAAAATACCATGCCAAAGAATTAAACGATGCTCATGCTATCCTTGATTCTCTTGAAACCTATTTGGGCGAGTTACAGCTGCACCGCTATCTCGAAGAGTTGTGGAAAGTATTCAGTATCGGTAATAAAGCGATCGAAGAACACGCTCCATGGGTTAAGATCAAAGAGGGGCGCACCGATGAAGCACTTGCTACGGTTGCATTGGTCGCAAACCTGCTGGCTAAAGCTTCTGTAATGCTTCACTCTATTATGCCAAGCACGACGGCAACGATTGCCGATGCACTCGGATTTGAGATTACGACAGAGAGCTATAATCGCCTCATCCTTAACAAAGGTGTCCTCGAGACCTTTACGATCAAAAAAATCCCCCCTCTTTTCCCACGTGTAGAGGAACCTTTGATGCAGGAAGCTCCAAAAGCGATGAGTGATGAAACCCCTAAAGCGGAACCAAAAGCCAAAATGGAAGATAAAAAAGAGACAACAGTCTCCGAAGATGGTCTCATCACCATCGATCAGTTTTTTCAAACTTCCATTAAGATCGGAACCGTTTTGGATGCCGAAGAGGTTCCGAAAAGTTCCAAACTCCTCAAACTCAGAGTCGATTTAGGTGAAGATTCACCGCGTCAAATCGTAGCGGGTATCCGTGAGTATTACAGTGCTGAATCACTCATCAATACCCAAGTTTGTGTAGTTGCCAACCTTAAACCGGCAAAATTGATGGGATTACTCTCTGAGGGGATGATTTTGGCGGCGAAAGACTCAGAGGGACTTTGTTTGGTTCGACCTGAAAAACCACGTATAAGTGGAAGTTCGGTTGGATGAGACTTGAAAATATCCTCGCACTGAGTAAAGGGACTCTTTTAGGAGACCCTTCTGTCAGTATCTTTGAAAGTGTCGTTTTTGATCCTTCCAAAGTGAAGCGAGGCTCATTCTTTGTCGCTTATTCTCCTGAAGATATCCCTGAAGCGCTCTTAAACGGTGCTTATGGAGTTATGTTCGACAAGCCTACCCAAATCAGTGACAATGAAATAGCATGGATCAAGGTTGATAATATTGATTTGGCACTGAAAAAACTGCTCCGTTTTTATCTCCTTGAAAAAGAGCTTCAAGTCTATGCCTGTGATCCGATATCCTTACACCTTTCTTCGATGATCTCAACACCCGCCAATTTTTGCAATATTGAAGGATCAATGCAAGAAATTTGGGAAAAGCTCTGGCCTCTTGAGAAAAAATCGATTGTACTGTTTTCCCCTGCCCTCACCGATGCCGAACTCTTTATCGAACACTCGCAGCTCATTCGGGCTCAGGAAAAAACAATCACTATCATTGAACAAACCCTTTTTGAAACCTCATTTATCCATAATGATACCTTTTATGAGCGTCAAATGCTCTCACCATTTTTTATCCCTTATCTCGAGCATATCCTCTTTTTCTATACTTTTTTACGCATTCCATTTCAGATACGGGGTTTTAGTAAAATGGGACACTTTATCCCTGTCTTTACCAATTCCAGATTGGAGAGCAAAGAGTTCGGAAGCAGTGATCGTGTAGTCATTTTCGAACCGTTACTGGAGTTGATCGATGAACAGATCGACTTTCTCGATGGACAAGCGGCATGGGCTAAAATTATCTATCTACTGCCTGAATCGATGCGCTCATCCCTCACAATCGGGGTAGATAATATCTTTTTTTATCGATACCCTGAAGAAGTTTTGTCGATTCTACAATCGAAAAACTTCCATTTTGCTCTTGTTGCCGGTGTCGATAAAGGGATTTTAAATCCTTCACGCTCAACTATGAAACAACTGGAGCTTGCTTTTTAGCCGATCCGTATCTGCTTTAACTCACGTCGTAACTCTCTCTCATTTTCTAAAACACTCCGCACCACTGCATGAAACTCTTTTGAGTGGTTCATATGTCGTAGATGGGCTAATTCATGGACGATTATGTAATCGATATGTCTATAGGAGAGCTGCATCATCATGGTATTAAGGGTTACGACTCCCTCACTGCTACAGCTTCCCCATCGTCGTCTCATCTTTTTAAATCGAATCTCTTTAGGGTCTAAATTCATCTTTCTTGCATAATACGAGACACGTGATGGAAGGGTTAAAATGGCTTCATTTTTGTAAAAAGCTGAGTAATATTTTTCAATATCAATGCTTTTTTTAGCTTTTTTTAGCTTTTCAGAGAGATTCGGCAATTGTATAACGGGGATACACTCCCCCCGAAATCGGATACTCTCTCCGAGGGTATGATAGGTCATAGTAGTGGATGCGATAGCAGAAAGCTTTGAGCGAATCCAATTCTCTCGATCCCGTAAAATTAGGCGTATACGCTTTTCATCTTTAATGGGAGTACGGACACACACCTCTGCACTGTGCGTAATCGTAATGTAGGTATTACGGTTTCTAGGGCGGTAATAAATCGTTATGGGTGAATGATCGGCATTAAACATAATCGATAGGATCAACTGCTCCTGCGCGCTCAAAACCGCGCAAACGTAAGCGACAGCTGTCACATACACCGCACGCTGCTTCTTCACTTTTGTAACAGCTCCACGTTAGATGGAGCGGTACACCCAATCGCAATGACTCTTCAACAATATGAGATTTTTGCAGATGTACGAGCGGCATTTCAATCGTAATATGTGTACTCTCTTTGGTTCCTAAATTAGCCGCTTTGGTAAATGCATCGATAAATGATTCCCGACAGTCTGGATAACCACTGCTGTCCTCCTCGACAACCCCGATGGCGATAGCTGAACATAACTCTTTTTCGGCGATAGCGGTGGCAATAGAGAGAAAAATTCCATTGCGAAACGGAACATAGGTGATTGGGACTCCTGCTTCAATTCCTCCGGTAGGTACATCTATACTATGATCAGTCAGGGCTGAAGCGCCGATGGCTTTGAAAAAATCGAGATCAATCTCGTATTTCTCACTCACCCCTAAATCATCACAGATTGAACGAAAGCAGGAGAGCTCTTTTGATACGGTTCGTTGACCGTAATTAAAATGAAGTGCCACAATCTCATAGCCGCGTGAGCGCATGATATAGGCGACGAGGGTCGAATCCATCCCACCGCTCATAATACAGAGTGCTTTTTTATTCATAATAATCCCTTTCGTGAGATTTTACCAAGGGTAGCCTTATGCTACAATGTCAGAATGATAGAACTTGATAACCGAACCGACAAAACTTATAATTTAACCTTACTGGATCAAATCGCCGATGCCTTAACCAATCAGGAGATTGAGCTCATACTCACTGATAATGACGAAATTGCCCAAATAAATCGAGAATTTCGTGGCATCGATAAAGCGACCGATGTCCTCAGTTTTCCGAGTGATCCCTTTCCGAATGCTCCGATTGGGAGCATGGTGATCAGTGTCGATAAAGTAGCAAGTGTAGCCTCAGAATTAGGGCATAGCGAAGAGGATGAAATCGCCCTCCTCTTTATCCACGGACTTTTGCATCTCAAAGGATTTGATCACGAAATCGACAACGGCGAAATGCGTCAAAAAGAGATCGAGCTCATCGAGAAATTCAATCTTCCGAAAAGTTTGATTGTCCGAACCCTGGAAGAGTAATTATTGCTCCACTGGAGAGGTTTTTTTGATGTACCCTAAATCATCAAGTTTATTATAAATAGAGGAGACAATTCCCCCTGTTGCTTCTCCCCCATGTCCTCCATGCTCTACCAATACTGTTACGATAAACTGAGGATTATCTGCCGGTCCATATGTCGTAAACCATGCATGTGAACGACTAAAATAGTCCATAGAGTGCTCATTTTGACGCTGCTTAACATTTTGAGCAATCCCTGTTGTTTGTGCCGTACCTGTTTTGCCGGCAATCGGAAAACGGGTAGCAACGAACCCTTTTGCTGTTCCTCCCGGATCATTACATACTCCGCGCATAGCACGTTGAATAATTGGAAGTTTTTGTTTTTCAATCGACGTCAACACATCGAGCGGAGCAGGCGTATTTGGATTGTTACCGATTAATTTTGCTACATGAGGGATCGGGAGTTTTCCTGTTGCCATGAGTGCGGTGAACTGAGCCATTTGCAACGGTGATACAAGAAAATCACCTTGACCGATTGCAGTATTTAACGTTTCACCCTGATACCACGGTTTGTTGTATTTTTCACGTTTCCATGCACGGCTTGGGACGGTTCCGATAAACTCATTTGGCAAATCAACTCCCGTTTTTTTACCTAATCCCATACGCATAAGATTCGTACTCATCCGCTCAATACCTACTTGTAAAGACCCTTTGTAAAAATAGTCATCACAGCTTTGGGTAATCGCTTTGGAAATATCTGTTGTTCCGTGCCCACTATTTTTCCAACAACGAAACGCACGGTTTCCCAATTTCATCGAACCGCTGCATTGCACCGTTGTATTTTCATTGATCATCCCTGAGGTAACATAGATCAATCCCATACCTGTTTTAACGGTAGAACCTGGGGGGTAAAGACCATTAATAATTTTGTTGGTAAATGGAGCATCAACACTGTTCATAAGTCGGTTCCACTCATCTGAACTAATACCGGAAACAAAACTATTTAAATCATACTCAGGATAACTTCCAGCAGCATAAATCGCACCGTGTATGTCCATAACAATAATCGTCCCTACCCGTTTTTCAAACGCTTGTGTAATAAAATTCTGCAATTTCATATCAATATTTAAAACCAAGTTATGGTTCTCTTGGGTTGCACTTCTTCCGATCTCTTCAATCTCTACATTATGGGCATTTACCTTGATACGACGTTCACCTGCAACTCCCTGCAAGTAGCTATTATAATATTTTTCGATTCCGTTTTTACCTACATGTCCTAAAAGCTGCAAAGATGGATCTTTATCGATCTCTTTTTGATTGGCTTTTGCGACATAACCAATAATATGTGAAGCTACGGCACCATAAGGATAGAGCCTTTTAGGTGAGGGAGAGATCTTGATGGTATCGCGTAAATTCATCAATGAGTAGAGTGGAATCACTGTTTCATGCGGAATGAAATCAACAACATCGATGAATGCATGGTTATAGTATGAATCATTTTGTTTGTAGATTTTGGCAATTTTTTTACCGTCCAAAGTAGGAATCATTGAGAGGAGATACGCTATCTCATTATCAAGCAATGTCGTATCTTTTCCTTTGGTCAAATGAGGGGCCAAGGCTATTTTAAACCCTAACTCATTAATCGCGATAGGTTCAGAAGTGCGATCGAGAATTTCTCCCCGTACAGGAGCTGAGAGTTCCGTTTTTATACTATTGTTTTCGGAGAGAACCTCATAATATTCGTTAGATTGAACCGAAAGGTGAAAGACACGGACCAACAAGCCGATCCATACAATGATAAAAAAAGAGAGCAGTATCCGTATTTTCATACTAATGTCGCAATCACTAAAAATTCAACAATCATATACAACCCGATATGCCAATCAACAGAGGGTGAAGGGAGCAATAATACCCCATTAGCAATCCATGTAAAGACCAAATACCCAGGATATGCCAAAGAGACAAAGATTGCCGCCATGCAGATTCGACATTGGATAAGCTGCTCTAGTTTTGGAAGGAGATAGCGAGAAAGGACCGTAAAAAAAAGAAGCGTACTTCCAAACCAAAACCCCTTTTCCGCTTCAAAAATCAAAAGCATTAGCCCCACTATGATCAATCCAAAAAGATCATGCTTATTCAGAGCATCATGATAAGCAAAAAACAGTACAGCAAGCAAAGGGGGCAGTAAAAGATAGAGACTGCTTAAGCTGATATAAACGATATATAAGCCGACTAAAAAAAGTCGGCTTATAACGTTTTGATAAGGGAAACTTCGTTGCATACCGGAAAGTGTTTACATTTAATACAATCAGCCCAAATTTTGTGTTCAGGGATAGACTCTTTAGGGATTTCAATAAAACCCAGACGCTCAAAAAATCGTTGTTGATAAGTAAGGGCCAACACCTCTTGTAATCCTAAACGGCGACCCTCTTCACACGCATTTTCGACTAGCGTACTGCCAATATTTTTGCCGCGATACCCAGTATCGATAATCATGGAACGAAGTTCAGCCAAAGTTGGAGAATGGATATGCAATGCAACAAAACCCACCAGTTTCTCTTCGTCTAATGCTAAAAAATACGAACGTATATTCGTTGCGATCTCATCATTGCTTCGTGCCAATATGACACCGCTCTCTACCTCTGGAGCAACCAGTTGCTGCATGGCAGGTATATCAAGAAGTGTCGGCTTTTTATAAGTGATATTCATTCATCATCACTTTTGAGGAGTCGGTAAATATGTTCAACTATTTTATCAACACCGCGACGTTTTGAATTCGACACCATCAATGCACCCGGAAAACGTTTTTTCAGTTCACTCAGCTCTTTTTGATTTAGTTTGTCAATTTTGGTAAAAATAGTAACGATAAACTGATCAGGTGTACAAATCTCCTGTAAGTATTGATCAACGGATCGATCAATCTCCAAATCAGGATGGCGACAATCAATCAAATGAACGTAAACACGGATTTGTTTACGCTCTGAAATAAAGTTGGTTAAATTGCTTTCCCAATCGGTTTTAAGTGATTTTGCGACTTTGGCATAGCCAAAGCCTGGTAAATCAACAAATTTTGCACTTAAACGCTCATTAGATTCACGATCGACGAATACAACATCAAAATAGTTAATCAGACGTGTTTTCCCTGGAGTTGCGGAGACTTTAGCCAAAGATTTGCGCTGTGTCAGGGTATTAAGCAATGAGCTTTTGCCCGTGTTAGACCTCGCCATAAAAGCAACTTCATTTTGGTATTCATTTTCCGGTGTTAAACGGATATTCGGTGCAGAGGTCACAAACGATGAATCGATAATTTCAATCATTTTGTTGTGCTTTTAGGTTTTGATTTTTTATCTTCGAGGGTAAAGGTCATGACGACAGGCTCATTATTTGTACTTTCAGCCGAAGCATTTCCACCTATCGTATTAACAATAACTTTATCCCCTTTAACACGGCGAAAATCATCAATACGGATCAAATCCACTTTCTTGTAAAACTGGTATTCGCTCTCATTAGGGAGGTAAATCGCTGTTTGGGACTTCCCTTTGTATTTCTCACCTACTTCGGTAAGAATATAAAACGATACATCCCCTTCGGCATAATATTTGGTCGGTTTATTCTCTTTATCGGTGTAAATAGTCACTTTTGACGCATTGAGTTCGTCAGAACCTTTGGTAACTTTTACATTTCCGGTAAATACAGAAACACCTTTTTGCTGATCCCCTTTAAAACTCTCAGAGATCACTTTTAACTCCTCCGCATGCACTAAAGTAACCAACAAAGGGGCTATAAACATAAAAAATCGTATCATTATTATTATCCTATTTTAATTGGTAGCTTACACGTACGTGTTCCGCAGATACCGTATCATTTTTGCTATTGTAATGCAATTGATTCCCATCAATCCGATTCGCGTTTTGGGTTATAGCAAATAGACCTTGCGTTCGGATCACCGAGCTATCGGTGTTATAGTTCCCCTCATTCGAGCGTAACTCCAAACCGTCCTCACGTGCGTAATGGACATTTCCATTAAGCTTAATCACATTACTGCGGTAATCCATAGTATCCGCTTTGAGCGTTTGAAATAAATTTTTCGTATTATCACTAAATTTAGCTGATGTTACCGTATAACTCTCATCAAATTTCTTCCCCTCTTTCCCCTCTAGCACATGGTCAATCCCTTTATGGGAAATTTCGTAAAGCGTAAAGGAAAACAGTTCAATCTTCGGTATCTCACCACTCTCTTGTGAGAGGGTATAATTGGGAGTAAAATAGTTGTACATCCCCAACAATAAACCCAAAAGCAGAATAAAAAAGAGATTGATTGACATTTAGATCCAGAGGCTTAAAAATTTTTCTTCTTCACCGTTACGTCGGATAACTTTTTCAATCATTTCACGTACACAGGCATCACCGCCGCATCGATCAAGCACTTCGGCAAAATTTTTTAAATACTCAGATCCATCTTTAGGTGTATAGGCCTGCCCTGCCCATTGCAGAAGGTTGTAATCATTTAGATCATCGCCGATAACAGCAACTTCATGCGGCTCGATTCCCAACGCTGAACACATTGAAATCGCAACTGAGCGTTTATCTTTGACCCCTTGATACAAATGCTCTATATCAAGCTCTTTTGCACGATGCGCAACGATAGATGAATCTCGTCCCGTGATGATAGCAACACTATGGCCCATTTTTACCCAAGCTTTAATTGCAAACCCATCTTTTACATTGAAATTCTTCAGTTCCAAACCATCAGCTGTGTAGATGATTTTTCCATCGCTCATACATCCATCAACATCTAAAATCAGGAGTTTAATCATAAAACACCTTTAGTACTTGGAACACCGGCGCGATCATTGTGTGCCAATGCACGTCTAAGAGCCACTGCAAGCGATTTAAATGCTGCCTCTATAATGTGATGTTTATTTTTACCGCGTACCATAATGATATGTGCCGTTATACCCGCATTAAAGGTAACTGCTCGGAAAAACTCTTCTGCCAGTTCAGCATCAAATGAACCGATTTTTCCTGATACCGGTACATCATAAACCAAAAATGGTCGATTGCTCAAATCCAGATCACACGTGACGGCCGCTTCATCCATAACGATAGTCGCACTGCCAAAACGCTCCACTTTTTCAATCGGATATATCGCATCGCGTAGCGCTTGCCCTAAAACAATCCCGATATCCTCAACACTGTGGTGATCGTCGATATGAACATCCCCATCGCATGTGATCATCAAATCGATTTGAGCATGTTTAGCAAAACTCTCCAGCATATGATCCAAAAAGCCCACTTTGGTCGAAATCGTACTTTTGCCTTCACCTAAAATTCGAAGTGAAAGATCGATGTCGGTCTCTTTGGTTTGTCGTTTTTTTTGGATCATCTTATTCCCTTATAATAAAGGAGCCTTGAAAATAGCCCCGTGAAATGAAATCGCGCGCTTCAGCTTCACTTTTAAATCCGCCGAGCCATACACGAAATAGTCGTTTGTTATTATACTCTGTATCTTTAACGATTGCAGAATAGCCATTAAAAGATGCGTACTTTTGTTTTGTACTTATTGCCCCTTCGAATCTCTCAAACGAACCTATTTGAACAAAAAAGTTGTTTAATACAGACTCACGAGGCCCTTTTGCGACTGCCTGCATATCAATAGTTCGAGATGATGAAGGTTCAAATCCGAGTACTTCAAGCGTTACCGGAGCTGTCCCTTTTTTATCAAGACCGATTTTTTGCGCCGCAGCATAGGACAAATCGATAATTCTACTCTCAACAAATGGCCCGCGATCATTAATACGAACAATAGTTTGTGCGTTATTTTCACTATTAGTTACTCGAACAACGGTATTCATAGGTAATGTTTTGTGGGCGGCTGTATACGCATACATATCGTATCCTTCTCCATTACTGGTTGATTTTCCGTGAAAATCATTCCCGTACCAACTGGCTCTTCCACTCAATGTATCTCCAACTCGAACGACGGTAGGATAATACTCTTTGCCCATCACCGTATAGGGACGCATTGTTGCATGGAGATCACCGTTAGGTTTATAAACCGTTGATGAGTTCATCGCCAATTGTTCTGAGGGATATTTTTGGGAGGGTTTTGTTGGTTGATACGTATAGGAACCCTTGTGAGTTGTACACCCGCCAAAAAAGACAACTACAACACTCAAAAGAACTTTAATTATCAATTTTTATCTCCTCACCTTCTTTTAGTGTATTGTTTAGAAACGGATTTTTTAGTTTTATTTGTTCAAGAGTCACATTATACAATTGCGCTACTGAAACAAGGGTATCGCCCGATTTGACGGTATGAAAACGGGAGTTTTTTAAAAAAGGCTTATTAATCGGAATTTTAACCCGTCTATCGAGATTTTTTTCCTCTTTTTCACCGAGCATATTTTCCATCATAATAGAGTTTTTAGATACATTGTATCGCTTTGAGAGTTGTTCTAGTGTTTCACCGGATTTGACACGATGCAGTACTAAATACCCTTTCAACTCTCTTGTTCGATATTTTTGCCGAAATTGATCCAGTTTATCTTTCGGTATATAGACAGGATACTCTTGTTCGTTGGGTGGAGTAATCCCTTTTTTCAAATGGGTATTCAGGCGTACTAGGTTCGTTTTTGGCATTTCCAACACCGCAGCTATACGATCTATGTTTTCACCCTCAGGTAGATACACGGTTGCGATTGGATTTTCTTGATTGGCATTGAGGAGCGAGTCGTATTGGATTTTAGTTAAAAAGAGCTCATCGGTAGCCAACAATGATAAAGCAACAATTTTTCGAATATAGTTGCGACTTTCATTAGGGAGTAGCCCCCGTTTCGGATCGGTTAAAACATGGATATCACTGCTTCCCGCTTTTGCTATGGCTCTTCGTAGTCTGCCGTCTCCGCAATTATACGCGATTAAAGCCAAATACCATTTTCCGAACTCTTTTTTCAAAGTACTCAAATAAGTAATTGCGGCACGCGTTGATTTAATATGATCGCGACGTTCATCCACAAAGGTATTGACCCGTAATCCCTGAAGTTTCCCCGTACTCTCCATAAACTGCCACAATCCTGCTGCACCTCGAGAAGAAGTGGTCTCAGCGTTTAACTGTGATTCCACCAACGCAACAAATAGAAATTCACTCGGCAAATCCGATTGGGCTATTAAGGAGGATAGTATCGGGATAAAAACATTGGCATTTTCAGATGAATCCGCAAATCCGTTTAATGTGCATTCACGCTTTTTTTGAGCGTACATATCATGAAGATAAGGGTCTCTAAGATAAGAGGCGGGAATATCAAGGTGATTTAATACATCGATTTTTTTTCGATCATTAGTATCGAATCCCAGCCCATAAACATAAAGGGGAAGAAGCAAAATCAAGACGAACAGATGCTTCATACCCACTCCCATTTCTCTAACCTAATCCAAAGAGATTTCTAGCATTTCGGGTAGTTAGTGATTCTATAGCCAGAACATCCATATTAAGCAATTCTCCCATTTTATCGGCAACAAAACGGGTATAGGCTGGTTCATTACGGCTTCCGCGATGCGGATGGGGGGTGAGATAAGGACCATCCGTTTCTATGAGCAATTTGTCATGAGGAATTTTAGGTAAAACATTCACCAATTTTTTGGCATTTTGAAACGTTACAACTCCACCAATTCCGAAATAAAAATTATGATTGGCAAGGGATAAAAGTTCATCATCCGCATTGTAACAATGAAGAACGCCTCCCACTTCGCCTGCCCCTTCTTCTAGAAGGATCATTTTTGCATCGTGTGAAGCGTCACGGATGTGAACGATTAGCGGTTTTTTGACTCTTTTAGCCCATTGAATATGAGCACGAAAGACTTCATCTTGCCGTATTTTTTCGGCATCTTTCTCCTCATCAGACCCTTCTAGTCTGAAATAATCCAATCCACACTCCCCGATAGCAACGCATTTTGGATGTGCAGCATAGGCATCAAAATCAACAGACTCCATATGTTCCATATCATAAGGATGAACCCCAACGGCGAAATAAACATTATCGTATTCTTCACACAGCTCTATGGCTCTAGGAAGTGTTGAGGGATGTGCTCCGGGGATAATAAATGCTTCTACCCCTGCTTCATGTGCACGCTGCATCATGAGATCAAAATCTTCTCGGTAGCGTTCGTCATCCAAATGGACATGGGTGTCAATAATCATACAATTCCTCGGGCACGCTCAAATAAATCTCTTGCAAATCCTCGTGCTTCGTCACTGATCGCATCACCGCTGATTATTCGTGCAATCTCTTCGATACGTTCAGACTCATTTAACACGCGAACTCTGCTTTCATCGTCTTTGTAGATCAAAAAATGTTGTTCTCCCATCGATGTGAGTTGAGGCTGGTGGGAGATAACAAAAATCTGATAGTGTGTAGAGAGGTGTCGCAACACTTTGGCAACGCTCATCGACTCTTCCCCGCTTAGATTCGCATCGATTTCATCGAGCATCAAGACACCGCCGCTTCCTTGCATACATTCAACCCCTAGTGCCAACAAAGCTAAACGGAGTCGATTGAACTCCCCCGAACTGAGTTTATCCAATTTGGTTCCTGCCAACCCGAGAATCGCTTTATCTGATCCGCTGAAACCTAGCGGTACCGATTCGAGTTCCAATGTTGCCTCTCGCAAATAGAGCATCCCCAAATATCCGTTCAAAGCAGCCAGTGTCTCTTTGAGAATTGCTTCTCTATGTTGCGAAAGCTGATGCGCAGTAGCTTCTAGAGAGGATTGCAGAATAGAAATTTGTTTGATAAGATCATCTTTTGAATGTTCTATCATCTCATACGATTCAAGTTCCTGAATTTTTTTATCACGATATGCTAAAGCCTCTTCGACACCTCCATAGCGTCGTTTTAGCTCCGCAATTTGTTCAATTCGGTCTAAAATAGACTCAACGGATAGATCTTCAAGCTCCTCAAGGCGTTCGGATGCACTCTCAAAAAGGTTACGCAGCTCATTCATCGCATCATCAAAGAAAGCAGTGTCGGTTTCTAATAATCCTAACACAGAACTTACAGGAGATTCATAGGTAAATATTGACTGTGCCTGCGCAATAGCCGTTTCAATTTTCTCTTTTTTTGAGAGTTGTTTTTTAATACTATTTAGTTCTTCATCTTCACCGATTCGAGGTTTGATCGCATCAATTTTTCCAATCTCGTAGAGGGCAAACTCTTTTAGTTCTGCTAAATTTTTTTCTTTCTCTTCAATCTCTCTTAGCTGCTCGGAAAGGGTTTTATATTTAGCGTATTGATCTTTATGCGCTTGTAAAAGCAAAGCATGTTCCGGCGTTTTAGCAACAATACGGTTATCCAAAAGGTTCAATAATGCTGAGGGTTCAAAATCGCTGTAATCTTTGAGACTCAAATGTCGTAGATAGGATGAACTGATCGATTCCATCGACGATTTTGAGGTGCTTTGATTGTTGATAAAATAGCGGGTTTTCTCTTTCTTGACATGGCGAAAAATATTGGTGGATTCATTTTGAAGTCCATAGCGTTCTTCATCGATGTTCCATGATACAGACGATTCACAGATCTGTGCTTCGACGTTCTCTAATCCTACTGACGCTAAAATAGAGCGCATAAGGATTGATTTACCGCTTCCACTAGGACCGGTGAAAACAACAAGCCCAGGATGAAAATCGAGTTCCGCTTCTTTGAATGTCAAAAACTCTTTCAGATAAAATCGTTCAATCACCGATTAGTTCCCCCACCCCATTTTTTCTTTGAGGACTTCAAAATAGTTGAATTCTTTGCGATGGATCAAATGGGCTGTTCCGCTGGCGAGTTTGATATTAACAGTATCTTTATGGCTGATTTTGACCAAATCCTGACCGTCAATAATGACCAAAGCACTGGCATCGGGAGTTTTCATCTCTATTTCAAAATGTCCCGGAAATACCATAGGACGTTGCGTCAGAGAATGGGGACATATCGGAGTCAATGCAAAAACCTGTGATAGAGGAAATAGAACCGGTCCCCCTGCTGAGAGATTATAGGCGGTTGAACCGGTCGGGGTCGAAACAACAACCCCATCGCCGTAATAGGTATTAAAACTTTGTCCATCAACAAACGTTTCAATATGGATCATTTTCGCAATAGAGGGGCGTGTGAGGACGATATCATTAAAGGCAAATACTTCATTAACCCCTTTTTGGGTTCGAATGGTTGCTTGCAATATGGCCCGTTTATCGATGCGGTATTCCCCATCCAGCATCTTATCCACAAATGATTCAAGCTCTGCAAAATCAAGATCGGCCAAAAACCCCAATTTTCCTGCATGTACCCCTAAAACGGGGAGCTGATAGTGGTAGGAACGGCGAACGGCAGAAATGAGGGTTCCATCTCCACCGATAGTGACGAGAAAATCGCTATTTTCACACATCATCTCAAACGGCTGACCCATCACATCGATCATCCCACCACTGATGTTATCGATGATTACTTCGATACCGCGCGATTCAAATATCCGTTTCGCTTCAAAAAACATCACTTTAAGCTCTGGAGTAGAGGGGCGTAGAATCATACCGACACGTTTAATATTAGTTAATTTCAATATATTCCCCCCTTTTGTATTCCTTTATTATAGCCAACTTGAGACCTAGGACAAAATTTTATGACGGATTGTAATATTCCAGCGCAATCCCCTCACGTAATCCATCATCGATTATAATGGCTTCATCACACATCAATGCCTCATAAATAGAAGTAACCATTAAAATGCCTGCTATGATGAGATTTTCACGACCTACTCCGACGTAACGGCTACGCGCCGCCTCATCCATCGCTAAAAGCTCGTGATTGACTCGATAACACTCCGCTAGACCTAATCGATACCCGTTGATTTTTTGAGGGTCATAGCTCTCATAATCCATTCCAAGCAGATATGCAGCTATGGTTGTTGGTGTCCCAGCTGTCAAAACCAAGATAGAGGGTTCCCCATTCAGGCTCTCTCTAACAGATTTTTTAAACGATTGAATTCGATTTTCCATCGTATTTTCATCATTGATACTCTCACTCAGGGTTACAATCCCAATATCGAGACTGAGGGTTTCGATATTGGTACGAGTGCATAGAGTGAGTTCTGTGGAGCCACCTCCGATATCCGCCAAAAGAAAGCATGCTGGCTCCAGATCCAATGCACGCAGACGATAGCGAACCGCATTGAGGGTTAAAAGTGCCTCCTTTTCTCCATCGATAACGGTAAAATCAATTCCGGTAGAGTGCTTTATAGCATCAAGAACGTCATTTGAATTTTCTGCAAGCCGCATCGCTGCAGTCGTGTACGCACGTATCTCTTGTGAGGAGAAATCGATTATTTTTTGTGCTTCATGGATGGCACCCACAATACGTTGGATTGCATTGACTCCGATGGTGTGTGTTTGATGAAGATTTTCAGCTGTACGGACAATCTTCTCATAACTTTTCCCCCATATTTCCCCGTCATATTCGATAAAACGGATGGTATTAGAGCCTAAATCGATCGCTATCATGCTGCAGTAATATCATTGACTCTCATGGAAGGTGTCCATGTCTCAAATGAGCCTTGTTTTAAATGTTCCAAATCGAGTCTTGTCGTATAGAGCCGTTTAAAATAGTCAAATACCCCCTTAATCCCCTCATCTATCCCAAATAATGCAACATAGCGACGGATACCTCGTTCTACAACATCCTGAGGTGCTTTCATATGGACTTTATCTTCCAATTGAACACAATATGCCTGTGCTACTACCGCCGCAATTGCCGAAAATTTATCGCTGATGCCGAAATAGGGTTCAAATACCCCAAGAGTCTGTTCTGCGAACCCTTTTGCCGCAAATTTTTGCGCTTGATCTACCAATACATTCCACTGTCGCTCCAACACTTGTGCTTCAGGCGTTTCATACAACAGCGGATAGGAGCTGAGATACCCAAAGGCATTAGAGAGGTTGTTCGAAGAGATTGCATCAAAAAATAGGTGTTTTACCCGTATTGTATCGGCCATTTCATTCGCTTCAGCTGCATAATCAGGAAATGATTTTAATATTTCGCACGCTTTTCGAGCGGTCGCATAATCACCTTCAGCATACCCCTTTTGAGATTGTATGTAGAGTTTGTCCGCATAATCCATAATCGCCGTATATTCTGAAAACTCTTTTAAAAACGGATGCATTTTAATCAATTCGAAAAATTTTACAAAATCACGGGAAGCGATTATTTTTTTCATGTATTCATACATTTTACGCTGATCGAAAAGCTGCTGCGTTAATACCGTTTTTTCCGATATACCTCTAAAAGGAGCCAAAAGCTGACGTGCCTGTTCATCTCCATTTTGAGTTAAAATCAACTCTTGCGCTTTAAAAAATAGTTTCTTCCAACGCATCTCCATTTTACGGTACGGTTCAGAATCTTTAAATGCCGGAAATTGCTTTGCCATTGAATACGCGAGTGGGAAACGTGACTCTTGAACATAGTTTTTAAACTGCGAATATTGTTCATACGACTTTATCATTTGATTGATTAGGGCATTCTTCTTAGGGATGCCTGAAAATGTATTTAAAAGTTCTTTGGCTTTTTCTCGCTCATTATTTTCCAAAAGAACCCGTGCTTTTTCCACAATCTCAGCCCATACACGTTCAGCCGCTTCATAAGGTTTTGAGTATAACAGCATTGGATTAGATTCCAAAGCTTCATAAAAGAGCTTATACTGCCCGCTATGAAGCATCTGAAAATACGCCTCTTCATTTCCAAAGAGTGAATAGATATGGATATTTCCCTCAACACTCCCTACCGCCAATCGATAGGGTGTATCAATAAACGCCAGAGAGGTAATTGATTCAGATTCTTTGATATAGCGAGATGAGATTTGATCCATGATTTGTAGATCATACAGCCCAATATACCCCAGCTTCGTCCCGACAAATGCGAAACGCTTATCGGCACTTATACTCATCGAGGTTACTTCGTCATTCATTTTCGGCAAACGCTTGATCACTTTACCATTTCGCATATCCCAAACGATTAATGTCCCCTCTTTTTCAACCGAGAGAAGTTTTGCTTCGGGCAAGAATATGATTTTTACTATGGCACTGTTATGACCGCGCAATTTAATAGAGTGCTTCATAATTGCCATATTAAGAAGATTTATCGTTTTATCGTAACTCCCCGTTGCGATCCATTGACCATTATCATTAAAAGCAACCGTACTGACAAAGTCAGAGTGCGGCGGCATAGAAAAAGCCATCCTGTCGGTCTTAAGAACCCAAGCGAATGATTTCCCGTCTTGTCCGCACGTTACACAATAGCGTCCGTTAGGATCAATCCCGACACTTTCAACCTCTCCTTGATGGCGCCCCAGCTTAAACAGCAGTGCTTTATCCGTGATATTAAACAAAGCCGCATTATTGCCACCGGGGATAATAGAGATTGCAAATTGTCCATCTGGAGTCATATCAACCTGCGTACCATAAGTGCGATCATGTAAAATACTGCTCTTAAAGCCGCCCACAATGGCGTAACTCGTTGAATCTATAATCCGAAGGGTATTTTGAGCATCGATGACACCGAATTTACCCTCATCCAGTGCTTTAATCATGAGTATGGGAACTTTAATATTAAATGATTTTAATACATCCATACCCAATCTCCTTTAGTGCTCTTCACTACTTAAATAGCGGTGTTCTTTGAGCAATGCTCTAATCTGTGATTGATGTTCTTCCCCTTTGGTTTCCAAATGGATCATCACATTTGCATCCCCATACGCTAAAGTCGTAGAAGTTCGATCATAAGCAATGTGAACGATATTGGCATTCAGTCCTTGAAGCATTTCGGTGAGCTGCATCAACGCACCCGGTTTGTCAACGAGGGTAACAGTGAGTTTCATCTTCCTACCAGATTTAATAAGCCCTTTTTCGATAATGATGGAGAGGAGTGTCACATCCATATTGCCGCCACTTAGGACGATGCCGACTTTTTTCCCTTTGAGATCACTTAATTTATCATGAAGAACCGCAGCTACCCCCACGGCCCCTGCCCCTTCAACAACGAGCTTTTGACGCTCTAATAAAAACAAAATCGCATTAGCAATCTCTTCATCATCGACACTGACGAAACGATCTACACTCTCTAAAATATGCCCCAATGTAATCTCAGACGTATCTCGTACCGCAATACCATCCGCAATCGTTCGGACTGAAGTGCTGTCAATGGCTCGCTTTGCTTCGTATGAATCTCTCATAGCCGGAGCACCCAGTGCACTTACCCCAATAACTTCAGTTTTTGGAGAAAGGGCTTTAAATGCAGACGCAATCCCT
This sequence comes from uncultured Sulfuricurvum sp., assembly GCA_964553185.1. Lineage (GTDB taxonomy): Bacteria > Campylobacterota > Campylobacteria > Campylobacterales > Sulfurimonadaceae > Sulfuricurvum. The sequence goes on along the minus strand of CAZKJU010000010.1, from coordinate 19,308 downwards.
GAGATCAGTCCGCCACCGCCCACAGGGATGAGGACAGCATCCAAATCTTTCATGGTATCGATCATCTCAATCGCAATCGTCCCCTGTCCTGCCATAACCGCTTCATCGGCAAAAGGATGGACAAAAACCATCCCGTGTTCTGTACCATACGTTGATGCATAGCCATACGCTTCATCATAGTTGCTTCCGGCTAAAATAACCTCAGCACCGTAATAGCGCACGCCGTTAATTTTCGTCAACGGTGTCGATTCAGGCATTACGATTAGAGCTTTGCATCCAAACATCTGTGCCGCCATAGCGACACCCTGTGCATGATTTCCTGCACTGGCGGCAATAACGCCGCATGAGCGCTCCGCATCGCTCAAAGAGGCTATTTTATTATATGCACCCCGAATTTTAAACGCTCCGGTTACTTGGAGATTCTCTTTTTTGAGATAAATCTCGATTCCGCACTCTTCACTCAGTCTTGGAGCATACGCAAACGGTGTTTCAACCACTACCCCGCGAATACGCTCATGCGCTTGATATATTGTTTCTAAATCAACCAAAGATACCCTTTAGGCGTTAATATTTCGATGTTCAACCATCGAACAATGATTTTGTACTACTCGCATTCCGTGCAGCTTTGCTTTTTCGGCCGCTTCATTATTGACGATCCCCTTTTGTGCCCAAAAAACCTTCACATCACCTCGCTCGATACACGCATCGGCGATAGCAGAAAGCGCATCGGGTTTACGAAAGATATTAACCATATCGACCGAACCGGGGATTTCACTAAGCGATCGGTATACTTTTTCCCCTAAAATCGTCTCTTCTTTCGGATAGACGGGGATAATGGTGTACCCGACGTTTTTGAGATACTCCGCAACACGGTAGCTGTCTTTGGTAGAATCAGGTGAAAGCCCCAAAACCGCTATGGTTTTTACATCGGCTAAAATAGATTTAATTTCATCGTTTGATGCATTGACAGTTGGGAATTCACACTCCATAAAAGCTCCTAAATTATGTATAAGGTTTCTTATTATACCAAAATCTTTACAGACCTTTTTTGACTTCGCCGGTATATCGCTGTCTCGGACGTGCAATCTTCATCTCAGGATCATTTTTCAACTCAATCCACTGTGTGACCCATCCAACTGATCGGCCGATGACAAAGATGATTGTAAACATCGATTTTGGTATTTTAAGTGCCGTTAAAATCAGCCCCGAATAAAAATCGATATTTGGATAGAGTTTTCGCTGAATAAAATACGTATCGTTAAGTGCGATTTGTTCAATCTTCTCGGCAATTTTGAGGAGTTCATTATTTACCCCCAACTCATCTTTGAGCTGATCGAGGAGATTTTTGAGGATTTTCGCACGCGGGTCGAAATTTTTATAGACACGATGTCCAAATCCCATCAGTTTAAACTCATCATTCGGATCTTTCGCACGCTCTATAAATGCATCAACATTCTCCACACTCCCGATAAATTCGAGCTGAGCGATCACCGATTCATTCGCTCCGCCATGCGCTCTCCCCCAGAGAGCATTTATACCAGCAGAGAGTGCAGCATAAGGATGGGCACCAGTCGATGCAACAGCACGGACAGTCGAGGTAGAGGCATTTTGTTCATGATCGGCATGGAGAGTGAAGATAGTATCGAGCGCTTTTACCTCGACATCACGGATTTCTAGATTCTCACCAGGATAAGCGCGCATCATATAGAGGAAGTTTTCCGTAAAGGGGCGTTCGATATCAGGGTATATATAGGGAATCCCAAACATACGTCGATGAGTAAAAGCGGCCAATGTCGGTATTTTAGCAATGATTCGACGTGCCATAATCTGTGCATCCTCGTCATTATTGACATTTAGATGTTCAAAATAAAAAGTCGAAAGTGCCGATACAGCAGAAGACATCATCGCCATAGGATGAGCTTTATCGGGGAATGCATCAAAAAGCCGTTTTAAACCTTCATGAATAAAAGAGCGTTTCCGCAGTTCGATATCAAACTCCGCCCGCTCTTTTTCATTCGGAAGTTTCCCGTTTAAAAGGAGAAATGCCACATCCAAATAACTCTTTTTTGTTGCCAGGTCGCTGATGTCATACCCCCGATAACGCAACTCACCCTTTTCACCGTCGATGTAGGTGATAGAAGAGCTACAGCTCGCCGTAGAGGTAAATCCTGGATCATACGTAAACATACCTGTCTCTTTGTACAGATTACGCACATCAATCACAGCAGGCCCAATGCTCGGGCTTAGGATTGAAAACTCATAGCTTTTTCCGGTACGATTATCGGTGAGAGTTACAGTATCCATTGTAGCTCCTTTCTATCTCTCTTGTTACAGAGTAATATAGCATTATTTTTCCTATTTGATTAGAATCAAACTCTCTTTCATATTCATTTTAACATGGATGGGTTATACTATATAACATAAACAGTTTTACACATGGTTGCATCATGAGCTTAAAAAATAAAAAACTTATTCTCTTTTTTTCATTGTTACTTATTGCAGGGTACGTAATAATTGGGATATCTATTTATGAATATACCCACAAATATGCTGAGGATCAAAATAAAAAGAAACTGGATCAGCTTCTGCTCAATCAAGAAGCATTGCACAGTTATCTCGAAGACCATTTAAAACCTGTCATCTATAAACTCAAAGAGGAAAATAAACTTTATAACGATTTTTTTGATCCAAAAGTTTTATCGTTTACCTATATTGCTCGTGGAATTCATCAACAACTTAACGTCCTTAGAGATGAGCATAACATTACACGAATTTACTATAAACTGGCAACGGATAATCCTAGGAATTCACTCAATAGCGCATCTGCTGACGAACGCAATCTACTACAATATTTTCGGATGAATCCTGATGTAAAAGAATACAGTTCTATCATTAAAGAAAACAATCAAAACTATATCTACTATGCGATGCCCGTTCAGCCGAATAAAGACTCATGTATGAAGTGTCACTCAACATCTGACAAAGCGCCAAGGGAACTTGTCGAGCAATATGGAGACAAAGCGGGATTCGGAGAAAAAGTAGGAAATATCCGAGCGATCATATCGCTTAAAATGCCTTTTGATGATGAGCTCTCAGAAGCAAATCGTATTTTTTATCTCATCATGGGGATGTTTACACTTTTTTTGTTCATGCTGTTTGGAATCGTCCTCTTTTTCATACGTAAACTTGATTATAAGCAGCACATTATTGAGGAGAAAAACAAATATCTTTCAATTCTTGCAGAACGTGACGGGTTAACAAATGTCTACAATCGCAGAAGTTTTGATACTGATCTCGCAAACCGCATTGACAATCCTACTCTAACGCTAGTCATATTTGATATTGATTATTTTAAAAATATAAATGATACTTATGGTCACCAAGCAGGAGACGATATCCTTATCAGTTTAACGTCTCTCATACGCACTAATCTCAGGGAAGAAGACCAGCTATACAGAATCGGCGGCGAAGAGTTTGCTATTTTGACATACAAAGAAAATATTGAAGATGCAGAACAGTTAGTTTCACGTCTAATAGAAAAAGTTTCACTTTATGATTTTAATATTTCTCAACAAATTCATATTAGTGCAGGTATTGCTCAGCAATCAAACGGGAATTCACCATTAAATTTATTTAAACGAGCGGATGATGCTCTCTACCGTGCAAAAGAAGAAGGACGAAATTGTTATAGAGTTGGATAGCAGTTAAAATCTAGATACGATTTATAGCACTGGATTTGCTATAATCGTTCGAGATCAAACCATAGTGAATGTCATGAAAAAAACGACTATCTCCATATTCTATTATGTTATTCTCTCTTTTATGATCAGCGGATGTGCATCAAAATGGGTCCATCCGATCAAAACTGACAGTGACTTTATTACCGATAATCAGCTTTGTATCCAAAAAGCTACAACACTCTATCCTCCACTTTATTACAGCAGCCCTTTTCAGGCAGGATCACTCTACCCGACTCTCACCCACAACTCGCCCATTATATACGTTCACGGCAAAAGAGGACTTTTCTTTCCGCCTACCTACAGTTGGCAAGATTATAATGAACAAAAGCGCAAGCGTGAACATCGTGATTGTTTATACTCGCTTGGGTGGGAATAAGAAATAGATTCTTCCTAGCCTACAATGCGTTATAATCACCAAAATTTATTAAAACTGCTGAGGATTGTATGGCATACCCTATAGAGAAAAAACTCGTTATCGCGATCTCATCGAGCGCACTGTTCGATCTCTCAGAGTCCCAAGCGATCTTTGCAGAAAAAGGGCCAAAAGCGTACAAAGCATTCCAGGAGGCAAATCTCGACAACGTTTTAGACAAAGGGGTAGCCTTTCCTTTTATCAAACGCTTTCTCAACATCAACAAACGCTTTAGCGTCGAACAGCCCGTCGAGGTGGTCTTGCTATCACGAAACTCTGCCTCGACGGGCAAGCGGGTTTTCCGCTCTATACAGCATTACGGTCTCGACATTACCCGCGCGGCATTTATGGAGGGTAAATCGCCGTATGAGTACATCCCTGCCTTTAACGCATCACTCTTTTTATCTGCCAACGAATCCGATGTCCAAGACGCCATCAGTGCAGGCTACCCCGCAGGAGTCGTCCTACCGAGCAAAATCGTCCTCGACGATGACGAAGAGGAGCTGAGAATCGCGTTTGACTTTGACGGAGTAATCGCCGATGATGAGTCCGAGAGCGTTTATAAAAACGGTGAGCTTCCTGAGTTTCTCGCTTACGAAGTTGCCAACTCGCACATCCCCCACCAACCCGGCCCTCTCGCCGATTTGTTCACCAAACTCTCACTGATGCAACAGCTCGAAGACAAAGAGGTGGAAAAAGATCATAACTACAAACGTATCCTCAACACCTCTATCGTCACCGCACGCAGTGCCCCCTCACATGAGCGGGTTATCACAACGCTGGAGCATTGGGGAGTGAGTGCAAATGAGACCTTTTTCTTGGGTGGAATGGCAAAAGATCGGATACTCTCACGTCTCAAACCGCACATGTTTTTTGATGATCAAAAATCTCATTTGGTTTCGGATGGGGATGATATCCCGATGGTACATATACCGTTTGGGATTGCGAATAAGAAATGAAGATTGAATAGCTATCCCCTACCTCGATACCTCGTGACTCATATCAACTAAATTAACTTCTGATATAGATTTGAATTTTTATTGTATAATACTGTTAGTTTATAATTTTAAAAATGAACTAAATTTTTTATCGAATATGGAGAATAATGAAAAAATATATTTATACTATTTATACTTTGTTTGTTATTTCAGCTACATTCACTGGATGTGCACCGACTTTAACAATGTCTCTATATGATGGTCCTATCGGTGATATTAAAACAGATTTTTACGATGAAAAAATTGATCATTATGCTATGACAAAAGATCAAAAACATATTATTTTTGTGGGTCAAAAATACAATTATGTGTTCGAAAATTCAACTGAATTGTCGTATCTACTAAAAGAACAAAATAATAATAATTTAATTGTTGATTTAAAACAAGAGCACCACTATGATTCATCCAATTTTATTGTCGAGAACAATGAAGTATCAATTAAATTTCAAATCTATATTCTTGACAATAATCTAACACACCCGTTTAGCAAAATAAATAAGGTAAATCGTACTGGCTTAGATAATGTAACACAAAATTACACAAAAGCATATCTATTTTTCAAAGGGAAACGGTATTTATCAGATCCAACTACTTTTTCTTTTAACCAATCATTATCGAAATCAGTAGAGGTTAGAATTGAAGAAAAAACTACCATCAATGAAGCAGGCGATATTGTTAAACGAACCGTATTAACCCCTTTTACTCTTGCGGCAGATTCCACAGTTTTAGTTCCATTTAACATGCTCTTTTACCAAATAATGAAATCAATGCGATAAAAATTGTTAAAAAAACACCACTTCTCCTGAGCGGGAGTGTTTCAAGTTAGCGGTATGCAGTGTAATGCCCTCTATATATTTGTTTTAAATTGTAGTATTGATTGGTAAAAAAGAAGTTAGGTACAACGTAAGCCGGGTTCTGGATGAAGTGATAATTAATCTACTGCCATGATCACTCATGGCCTCTAGCGAAACAATAGCGATGTAGGACGCTAACCATCTGTTTCTTGCTGCGCGGTTGGGTTTACATAGCTCTCACAGTTGCCTGCGAGACTGGTGGGCTCTTACCCCGCCGTTTCACCCTTACCTCTTGCGAGGCGGTATACTCTCTGTTGCACTGTCCCTCATGTTACCATGGCCATCCGTTAGATGGAACCGTGTCCTACAGCAGCCCGGACTTTACCTCTTGGGATTACTAGTTCCAAGCTATCACCTGTTGTACCTGATCGAATTATAGAGAAATTTGCATTAAGGGAACATACTTATATTTCTTTATTTTTTTCAAGCAATTCAAAAAATGTATCTTCAGGGACAGGTTTGGCAAAATAGTACCCTTGATAGTATGCACATCCACGTTCTTTTAAATACTCCATCTGATAAGCCTCTTCAACACCTTCAGCGATAACATGGAGATTTAAAGTTTGCCCCATGGCAATAATGGTATTAAGTAGAATATGATTATTATCCCCATAGGCTGAAATATCATCCACAAAACTTTTATCTATTTTGAGTGAATCTATCGGGAATTGGCGAAGATACGACAATGACGAATAGCCTGTACCGAAATCATCCATACAAATATGAATCCCCAGCCGTTTGATTTTTTTCAGCATTTCAAGTGTGACTTCAAGATATTCCATCATGACACTCTCAGTAATTTCGATAGCAAACTGCGCAGGATTTATCCCATTCTTCACAATGGCATTCTCAATATCCGAGAATAGATGGAGATTCTGGAATTGCCGAGTTGAAACATTGCATGAAACATGAACATCTGTGTATCCGGAATGTTGCAATCTGCTAATCATCTCAGCCGTTTCATCGATAATCCATGTTCCCAACTTCAAAATAAATCCGGTATTTTCAGCGATACGGATAAAATTATTTGGAAAGATGAGACCTTTTTCATAATGGTTCCAACGGATAAGTGCTTCTGCACCGATAATTTTTCCACTCTCTATATGGATTTTAGGCTGATAATACAATACAAATTCATGATCTTCCAAGGCTCGATGCATATCGTGTGCCAATGCAACCTCTTCATGCACTCGAGCATTGAGCGTGGCGGTAAAAAAGCTAAACTGATCTCGCCCCTCTGCTTTAGCTTTATACATCGCGATATCCGCGAACTTCATCAGTTCATTAATCTCTTGCGAATCATCCGGATAGAGAGCAACACCAATACTGGTAGAAAGTCTGAGAAAATGGTTTTGTATCATCCACTCATGATGAAAAGTATCAAGGATTTTAGAAATGACCTGTTCAAGTGATCCGGTATCTTTAAAGTCAGTAAGAACAATAATAAATTCATCCCCGCCGATTCGTGAGACAATGTCATTTTCACGTATGATTGATTTTAATTTCCGAGCTACAGCTTTGAGAAGTGCATCCCCGACATTATGTCCCAAAGTATCATTGATGTTTTTAAAATGATCCAAATCCAAAAAAAGAACAGCAAATTTTCGATCATATCGGTTTGCATTGGCAACTATCATTTTGAGTTGCGTGTACAGGTTATAGCGATTTGGCAAACCGGTTAGTGAATCATGCAGTGACGTAAAACTCAGTTCCTCATTCAGTCCCAATATTTGATTTTCAGAGCGGTTCAGTTCTACTCCGTATTCAATTTGAAGTTTGATAATATACCCCAATACTAATGCTTCGACAACTACAAAGATAACATGCAATATGACGATATCCATCCCGCATCCGTAGTTAAATACCATCACCGGCATTCCGAAAAGAGAGACTTCAGATAACTGTAAAAAATTAAAAATGATGTGATGAAGAGCCGTAGTTATGGCGGCGACAAAAATAGGAACAAAATCTTTATAAAGAGAAAGGACCGCCAAGGCTATAAAAACGTGGAAATGCATCTCAATACGACCAAGATGCTGCTGGATAAAGATCAAAGAGAACAACATCATCCCCACAGCAACCAATGCTCGCATCACTTGTGTCCCTTTAAAAGAGTAATACCCTATAAATAAGACGATGCTGATCAGCCCTCCCCCTACAAATCCATAAACATAGGTATCGTAACTAATCGATGTGATAAAGGTTGCAATAATCCACTGAATAACGATCAGTACCAACATCACCTTATCGGCATGTAAAAAATGGTCGTTAAAATTTTTATGAGCAAATTCAGGAACTTTTGGAAGTCGGAATAGATTTTCGATTATTGTATAATTCACTCTTTTTCCTCTTGTAATACAGAAATATCATGCACCAGCAATTCATGGTTCAAAGGATGCATAGTATAGATAGATTTTAATATCAGTGTACCATTTTTCTCACGCTGTATTAAATACAAATTATCACTATGATTTATCTCGTCAGGCTGCGATAAATTTTTTGAGAAAAAGACACCTAAACTCCTGTCAATATTCATAAGCTCTTTTTGGGATAAATATCTCCCGATAAACTGCGGATTAAAAGATTTGGCAAAACTATCAGGCTGATGAGATTCGAGTTCCGGCATCAAATTGACAAAATTCAATCCAACCGACCTCTTATATGGAACAAACTCTTTCGAATCATAAAAATCATCCAGCTTCTGTAAAATCGGTGTACATACTTTGACACATCCCACATACCCATAAAATACCAACATCAACTCTTTATCCGAATCTTCCAAATAGGGAGCATTAATTCTTTGATTAATCTCAATCTTACCCGCAGTGTGCGCAGAAAAAAGAAATATCTGAAGCAAAGGAACAATAATCATTAAAAGGACGAATAAAAAAACACCCATTACTATTTTTTTATTCATCATTATCATCGTCTGGACTTTCTCTATTTTTTAATTTTTCCAATTCAGCAGATTTTTCCTCTAAAGCATTTTTTATTTTTTTATACTGATCATTTTTCTGAACCGCAATAAAAAACACTATCACAATAAAAAGTAAAAAGAAGCTAACGAAGATAAAAATAGCATTTAAAATCATCTCTTGATGGGTTTCAAAAAAAGTTTTATTTTCATGCAAAATAATCGAATTTCGAGCCGTATATTCTGAAAGTATCAATCGTGATGATACTAAAGCGCGGCGATCAAACATATAGGTATTCGGGCTTTTTACGATGGAGCGAAGATGAATAAATGGGGTGCCGTTTAAATAACGGCTTATCATCTCTGCTGCATTTTCTCCTTGGAGTTTTCCGCTAGTAACAAATCCGCCGATTACTCCACCGAATACATATGCGTCTTCCATACTGCACAGAATAAGATTTTTATTTTTACCCAACTTGGCAATCGATTCCTTCAGAGTAAGGGTATTTCCGGATAGATCTCTAAGCTCTCCAATGGTAGTCAACAAAACAAACGATTTTTGAGTACTAGGCATTTTTGAAATAATCTCATCGATACGTGAAGATGCAATAAAATGAAAGGTATATTTTGGATATTTATAAATATGTGAGCGAATCTCCGATTCAATAGAGCGGTACGTTGTTGAGTTATCTCCGACGATCCATATATCTCGAGTTTGAGGTGAGAATTGACGTATCAATTCAATATTTTGAACAATATCTTTTGTCTCAAATACTCCTGTATATTTATCAGGATCGAGTGAATGGGACAATGACACATCATTAACACCGGAAAAAAAGAGAGGAGTGTCGTTAAATAAAGTACGATGATTGAGAAAAAATTTTAGAGCATTATCATCTGTAACATAAATGGCATCAGGGTGATAATTCATATATTTTTTTTGAAGGTAGTCTGAAAAAAAATCTTGATAACCATTCGTAAAACCAAGTCGTTTTGTATCCAAATATTCTACAGAAATTTCAACGGGCAAAGAGAGCGAATTTTCTAATTTTGCAACAAAAGAATCGTGTTGTGACTTTGTCCATCCGTATTCTTGAGAATAAGAATGGAGAATAAAAATACGCTTTTTTGTCTCAGCATTAAGAGATAAAACAAAAATTAGAGATAAAAAAAGAAAAATTGTTTTCATACACAACCACACGTCTATTGTCTTACACTTATTGTATCATAGAGGGCGGAAAAAGCGAATTATAGGGGGATTAAGAGCGAGAAAGTTTATAAAACATTATAAAAAAGACACTTAATTTGTGTCTTTTCATGTGTAATTAATCCGAAAGTTTATAGATCAAGCGTCCTGCATATTCCATGTAGAGACTTTTTTTATGATCTTCGATCTCTGATTGGTTCATAATGGCATAATTGGTGATAATTTTGTCCAAATCGTCTTCATGATGGTGCTGCATCAGCATCTTTTCCATGACGGCAATTTTAGTTAATATCTCATCAAAATCATAACGGTAAAGATCTTCGCTCACCTGTTTAGCGATATCCCAATATTTCGACTGCGGGGAACCGCCGAAGATATCCTCTTCGTCTTCGAACAATACATCATATTTAGACATGTGTAACTCCTTTAGAATTATCGTAGAGTAACGAATCGTTGATTAATTGTAGTTAGCAGTTAAATGATAAGTCGATTTTTTAACTGTAGAGTAAAATCTCCCGTATCCGAAAGATACGGGTAGCTTTAGGGGGTTGCAAGGGACAAATTTGTCCCTGCCATATTATGGGCTTTGCTCATAATGTGTATAAAATAGTTAGGACGCCATTGCTTCGAGAGCGTATTTTTTACCGAGATCGTATGCTTTGTTATTGACATCGTGTACTTTTGCCGGTACTTTTGAGAGCATAACGCCACGTAGCAATTCATCATCCAATGCTTTCATGAACGTGTTAGCAATCGCCAATGCAACAACTGATTGAGTAATTACGTTACCAATTTCATCTTTAGCAATGGTAATAATTGGAATTTCAACAATGTTCCATCGTTTACGGTCTTCATCAGTCGGGTGAACCAAATTTGGTTCTACTACGATAGTACCGCCCTCAGAAACACCATTTTTGAAAAGGTTATAGCTCGCTTGTGCAACCGAGAGCATGAAATCGATCTCACCGTCATTTGCATACGGATAGAAGATCTCTTCATCGTCCAATGTGATATCAACAACGGTTGGTCCGCCACGTACTTGTGAGGTATAGGTTGCAGTTTTTAAACCATGTCCACCCTCTTTGATTTTTGCCGCAGCGAAAATTTCACCTGCGAGGAGTACACCCTGTCCGCCAACACCTGTAAATCTCATTAATGTTCTAGCCATAGTGGTTCTCCTTAAATTTTCTTAGCGAAATCGTCTTGGGTAATCGTTTTACGTTTACCTTGGTGGAACGCTTGGACATCTTTGTACATATCACAGTACTCACGAACGTTCTCATCGTGTTTCAATACACCCGTAGGGAATTTGTTCATTTTCTCTTCTTCTGGAAGCGCTTCCCATTTTTTCAATGGTGTAGTAATGCTGTCGATCCACTCAAGGTTTTCCATTGCACTTTGCATTTTGTTTTTACGGCCAAGGTTAATATGGCAGTTAGACATAACATCAAAGAAACTGAATCCACGGTGTTGGAACCCTTTAACCAATACTTTTTCCAATTTTTTCGGATCAAGCATTGTTTCACGTGCTACGAATGAAGCACCTGAAGCAATCGCGAGGTTACACGCATCGAACGTAGGATCGATGTTACCTGATTTTTGACTCACCGTCCACATACCTTGTGGAGTCGTTGGAGAGGTTTGTGAGTTTGTCAATCCATAAATAAAGTTGTTGATAACGATAAAGTTAATATCGATGTTACGACGACAACCATGAATCGTGTGGTTACCACCGATTGCCAATGCATCACCATCCCCCGCAACACAAATAACGTGTTTGTCTGGGTGCATCAATTTGATACCGGTTGCAAACGCAACGGTACGACCATGTGTAGTATGAACAGTGTTGAAATCAACATACGATGAAAAACGGCCTGAACATCCGATACCAGAAACGACACATACATCGTCTTGGTTCCATCCGCAGGTCTCGATCGCACGAATAACAGCTTTTAAGATAACACCGTCACCACATCCCCAACACCAGAGTGTCGGCATTTTTTCTAAACGTAAATATTGGTCATAATTGAAAGCCATTAGATTATCTCCTTCACTTTATTAACGATTTCATATGGAGAGATAGCTCTTCCGTTAACTTTATACAAACCGTGGATGTCAAGACGGCTTGAAACACGCTCAACTTCTTCGGTATATTGGCGAATATTGAGTTCAACACACAAAACATTTTTCACTTTATCAGTGAAATGTTTGATGCGCTCAGCTGGTGATGGCCAGAGAGTAATCGGACGGAAAAGTCCTGCTTTGATCCCAGCAGCGCGCAAGTGACGAATTGACTCTTTTGCCGCCAATGACACAGAACCATACGCAATAATGAGAACATCGTTCTCTTCCAAATCGTCACACATATACTCTTCGTTGAGTTCAAGTTCATCAGTGTGCATCATAACTTTGTCTTCAAGACGTTGAATCAATTTACGGCAGGTTTCGATCTCTTCAGTCGGGAAACCTTTTGCATCATGATGCAATCCTGTAAAGTGGTAACGGTATCCTTGGAACATTGGGTTCAATACAGCTGCTTCATCCCCAGCTACACCGTATGGACGATAATCAGCAGGTGCTCCGGTAAATGTTTTACGAGGAACGATCCCTTTTTTAACTTCTTCTTCAGTAGGAATCATCGCTTTACCGTGCATGTGCCCGATAGTTTCATCCAAAAGTACAAATACAGGTTGCATGAAACGATCCGCGAGATTAAATGCGCGAACGGTTTCAGTATAACACTCTGCCAAGTTACCCGCACAAAGGGTGATTGAGCGATAGTCACCGTGTGAAGGGTTTTTTGCTTGACGAACGTCACCTTGAGATACACGGGTCGGAAGACCGGTTGATGGTCCGCCACGCATAACGTTAACAACAACCAATGGAACTTCTGCCATTTGTGCAAGCCCAAGATTTTCTGCTTTCAGTGAAATACCAGGACCTGAGGTAGCAGTCATCGCTCTGTGACCTGCCATACCGGCACCTACAGCACATGCTACACCTGCAATCTCATCTTCCATTTGAATACATACACCGCCAACTGCAGGAAGCAAGTCAGAGATAGTATGCATGACTTCAGAAGATGGTGTAATCGGATATCCACCAAAAAACATACAACCTGCATCTACTGCAGCTTCAGCTGCTAAATCGTTTCCGGTTGAAATTACTTCTCTTAATTCCATATTCTGCTCCCTTTAAGCGCTAAGCTTCATATATTTATTGTTCTTGATTGCAACTTGGCGCTCTTTAGCCTGATCAGAAAGTTTCGCAAATTTGAATTCTGATTTATCCGAAACAAAAATTGCAAAGTCAGGACAATTCAATTCACAATCGTTACAGCCGATACATGATTCAGGGGCAATGATTTCAATCATCGCACCTAACGTTGATGTAGGCTCAAGTCTCATTGCTAAAACTCCTGCAGGACACACTGATACACAGATATCACACGCTTTACATCTTGCTTCATCAACCCACACCGGAGTGTTTTCTGGCGCTTTAATTATTGACATTCCTTCTCCTCAATTTTAGATTAATTTATTTTTCCGAGTGCACACGACACTATGCTTTTTGCTTTCAGCAAGGTATCTTCACCAAACCCTCTTTCATCACTGGCTAGAGGATATCCGAGGCTTCTTAAAGTAGCCTTAAATTGTGCTAATTGCGCATCGTCAGCAATCTCTACCGTTACTTTACGAGGCTCGCACGAGAGATCAACACTGACCTCATTAAATCCCGCCTCATTCAGCGCCTTAGTAATCGTGTTGGCACAACCGCCGCAACGAACATTAGCAACCTCAAAGACGGTAATCATTATTTTTTTGCCATCACTTCAGCAAGGGCTTTTCCAATGTCAGCCGGAGAAACAACGACTTTTACACCTGCTGCTTCAAGTGCCGCCATTTTTTCAGCTGCAGTTCCTGCTCCACCGGAGATAATTGCTCCAGCGTGCCCCATACGTTTACCAGCAGGAGCCGTTTGCCCAGCGATGAACGCTACAACCGGTTTCGTGATGTGTTCTTTGATGTATGCAGCCGCTTGGATCTCAAGATCTCCACCGATCTCACCGATCATAACGATCGCATGTGTTTCAGGGTCTGCTTCGAACATCGGTAACAATTGTTTGTAGCTCAAACCAATAATCGGGTCACCGCCGATACCGACCGCTGTTGTGATACCGAATCCCTCTTTAACCACTTGGTTCGCTGACTCGTAGGTCAATGTCCCAGATTTAGAGATAAGACCGACATTCCCTTTTTTGAAAATGAAGCCAGGCATAATTCCGATTTTACACTCTTCTGCAGTAATGATACCCGGACAGTTTGGCCCGATTGTTTTCATATTTTTCTTAACCGCGTACGCTTTCGCAAACATCATATCTTTAACCGGTGCACCCTCAGTAATGATAACCGCAAGATCAATCCCTGCATCTGCCGCTTCCATAACTGCATCGGAAACGAAAGCAGGTGGAACGAAGATCATAGAGACAGTAGCACCTGTACTAGCAACTGCTTCAGCTACCGTGTTAAATACCGGTTGTCCAAGGTGCTCTTGTCCACCTTTACCCGGTGTAACACCGCCGACGATTTTTGTACCGTACGCCATACATTGCTCAGCATGGAAAGTACCCTCTTTTCCTGTAAACCCTTGAACGATAACTTTTGTATCTTTGTTGACCAAAATAGACATTAATTACTCTCCCTTAGCTGCTGCAACGGCTTTACGTGCGCCGTCTGCAAGATCGGTTGCCGCTACGATGTTAGCGATACCCGCATTGTTCAAAATTTCTGCCGCTTCGATAGCGTTTGTACCATCAAGTCGTACGATAACAGGTACATTGACATTGGTGATTTTAGTTGCTTCGATAATACCGTTCGCAACGCGGTCACATCGTACGATCCCACCGAAAATATTGACGAAAATAGCTTTAACGTTTGGATCTTTGAGGATAATATCAAACCCTTTAGCCACCGTTTCCGCATTAGCAGAACCGCCGACATCGAGGAAATTTGCCGGTTTTCCACCCTCATAGTTGATGGTATCCATCGTACCCATCGCAAGACCGGCACCGTTTACCATACATCCGACATCACCGTCGAGCTTAATATAGCTAAGACCGTATTTACCCGCTTCGATCTCTGTCGGCTCTTCTTCGCTCAAGTCACGCATTTCATTGACTTGGGATTGGCGATAAAGTGCATTGTTGTCAAAGCCCATTTTTGCATCAAGAGCCAAGAATTTACCATCCCCAGTTTTAACCAAAGGATTGATCTCGATCATCTCTGCATCGTGATCCATATATACTTTATAAAGAGCTGACGCAAATTTAATAAAGGTATTGATCTCTTCAACCGGAAGACCCAAACCAAACGCCAATTTACGACCGTGGAACGATTGGAATCCTGTCAACGGATCGATAGAGACTTTGATAATTTTTTCAGGGGTATTGTGGGCAACATCTTCGATCGCCATACCACCCTCGGTTGATGCCATCATGATCGGCATTTCAAGTGCGCGATCCAACAAGAGACCGAGATAGTACTCTTTTTTGATATCCGCACCCTCTTCGATGTAAACTTTTTGAACCAACTTGCCCTCAGGTCCGGTTTGGTGTGTTACGAGTTGCATACCCAAAATTTGAGCCGCCATTTCACGTACTTCAGAAGTTGATTTCGCTAGTTTTACACCACCGCCTAAACCACGTCCACCGGCATGGATTTGAGCTTTAACAACCCAAATGTTTCCACCGAGCTCTTGAGCTGCTTTAACCGCCTCATCGGGTGTAAACGCAATGTGCCCGCGCAGTGTCGGTACATTATACTTTTTGAATAATTCTTTTGCTTGATATTCGTGAATATTCATCCATTCCTCCAGTTATAAGTTTACGCTATTGGTCTTGTCATCTCTTCAGGGATGACATATTTATCGAACTCTTCGGCTGTAAGAAGACCGAGCTTAATTGCGGTCTCTTTCAGTGTGGAGTTCTCTTTGTGTGCTGTTTTGGCGATTTTTGCCGCATTTTCATATCCGATATACGGGTTGAGTGCCGTTACCAACATCAATGAGTTGTTGAGATACGCATCGATTTGATCACGAACCGGCTCGATACCGACGGCACAGTTATCATTGAACGATACGATTGAATCGGCCAACAAACGAACCGATTGCAAAAAGTTGTAGGCAATTACCGGTTTAAATACATTTAGCTCGAAATTTCCTTGGCTCGCCGCAAAACCGATCGCAGCGTCATTTCCCATAACTTGGCAGGTAACCATAGTTACAGCTTCACTTTGTGTCGGGTTAACTTTACCCGGCATGATCGACGATCCCGGCTCATTTTCAGGGATTGTGATTTCACCGATACCGCAACGTGGACCTGATGCCAACCAACGAACATCGTTCGCGATTTTCATCATGTCCGCCGCCAATGCTTTGAGAGCACCGTGTGCGAAAACCAATGCATCATGGCTGGTCAACGCGTGAAATTTGTTCGGAGCTGTTACGAATTGATGGCCTGTAAGCTCAGACAATTTTGCCGCAACACGCACTCCAAGTTCAGGATGAGCGTTAAGACCTGTACCGACCGCTGTACCGCCAAGGGCAAGTTCACGAACCGATTCAAGTGAATCTTTTGCCATTTTTTCACATTTATTAAGCATCTCTACCCAACCGCTGATCTCTTGACCGAGAGTAAGCGGAGTAGCATCTTGAAGATGGGTACGTCCTATTTTGACAATATCGCTGAATGCTTCAGACTTTGCTTCCAATGTTTTGCGCAAGTGGTCAATTGCAGGAAGAAGACGCGTCTCAACCGCTATTACCGCCGCTACATGCAACGCTGTCGGATAGGTATCATTTGAACTTTGCGATTTATTGACATCATCGTTCGGATGAACCAACTTTTGAGTTCTGAAATCTCCGCCAAGAATCTCGGTAGCACGAGAGGCCAAAACCTCGTTATTATTCATGTTTGACTGAGTACCTGACCCTGTTTGCCATACCACGAGAGGATAATGTGCATCGAGTTTTCCTGAGAGCATTTCATCCGCCGCTTGAGCAATAGCATCCGCTTTTTCTTTGCTAAGCATTCCAAGATCACAGTTGACCAATGCAACCGCTTTTTTCAAATAAGAAAATGCTCGGGTAATTTCATACGGCATTTTCTCTTCGCCGATTTGGAAATTTTCTAATGAACGCTGTGTTTGTGCTCCCCAATAGGTGTCGTTCGGTACCCGAACTTCACCCATTGTATCTTTTTCAACACGATAACTCATGCTTTAGCTCCTTCAAAAAATTTATTGGCATTAAGGGTATCAATAAGTGATTGTACAGATGCACATGAACGGGCAAACATCTCTTTTTCAGAGTCATCAAGGGTTACCTCGATGATTTTCTCAGCTCCATTGGCTCCGAGCATAACAGGAACACCGCTAACCACATCGCTAAAACCGTATTCACCTTCAAGGTAAACAGCACACGGATGGATTTGTTTGGTATCTTTTAAAATCGCTTCAACCATAATTGCCGTCGATTTAGCCGGTGCATAATAGGCTGATCCCGTTTGAAGAAGTGCAACGATCTCTGCGCCACCTTTACGTGTACGTTGAACAATCTCGTCAATCTCTTCATGACTTAAAACATCCGATAGAGGTACACCTGCTACTGTAGAGTAACGAGGCAATGGAACCATATCATCACCATGCCCACCCATAACCGATGCACGAATTTGTCCGCCGCCGTATCCGAGTTTTTCTTGGATAAATGCTGCCATACGTGAGCTATCAAGGACTCCCGCCATTCCGATAACACGGCTGCGATCAAAGCCACTCTCTTTGAGTGCGACATACGTCATAGCATCTAGAGGATTTGAAACGATAACTACGATTGCGTTAGGAGAATATTGAGCAACACCTTCCATAACCTCACGGGTAACTTTAGCGTTAATCATAAGCAAATCATCACGGCTCATCCCCGGTAATCTTGGGCTCCCCGCAGTTACAACTACAATATCACAATCGGTCATATCTGCCATTGTTTCAGCAACGCTGACCACGGTATGTGAACGTACTGCGGCAGCTGCTTGTGACATATCAAGTGCTTTTCCGCGAGCGATTTCGATTTTGTTGTCGCGCAAAATAATTTCATGACAAGAACCAAGCATTGCAAGAGAGTAAGCAACCGTTGAACCTACATTCCCAGCCCCTACGATACCGACACGTTTACCTTTTACCATCACCTTACCCCTTGTGTCATAATTACTGCATATCTTCTTGAAATTTATCAAAGAAGTAAAGACGATTCTATCGCCTTTTATCTATAGAGAAAATTCTACAGATAAAAAACGATCGGGGAACTTCCCCAACCGTATAAAATTTAGACAGATGCGATGATTGCGTTCAATGTTGCACTTGGACGCATTGCTTTTTCTGTTTTAGAAGCATCCGGATGAAAGTATCCACCAATATCTTGTGGTTTCCCTTCTACAGATAGAAGTTCTTCCATGATTTTAGCCTCATTTTCAACCAATGCCGCAGCTACCGGAGCGAAACGTGCAGCAAGTTCTGCATCTGCAGTTTGTTCTGCCAACGCTTTTGCCCAGTATTGAGCCAAGAAGAAGTGGCTTGCTTTATTATCAGGCTCACCCGCTTTACGTGATGGCTCTTTGTTGTTATCCAAGTAGGCCGCGTTTGCTTCGTCTAATGCCGCTGTAAGAGCACTCAATTTGTTATCTTTTGCAGTTTTGTTGATGTGGCGAAGAGACTCAGCCAATGCTAAGAACTCACCCAATGAATCCCAACGAAGGTGACCCTCGTTTACGAATTGTTCAACGTGTTTCGGTGCAGAGCCGCCCGCACCTGTTTCAAACAATCCGCCACCTGCAAGCAACGGAACGATAGAGAGCATTTTAGCCGATGTTCCAAGTTCCAAAATCGGGAACAAGTCGGTCAAATAGTCACGAAGAACGTTACCCGTTGCAGAGATAGTGTTTTGACCTGCACGTACACGTTTCAATGAGAACGCCATCGCTTTTTCAGGAGCCAAAATATGGTACTCAATCCCTGATTTATTGAATTCAGGTAGGTATGCGTTCACTTTTTTGATGATTTGTGCATCATGTGCACGGTTTTCATCCAACCAAAATACAACCGGAACGTTTTCAATCTCTGCACGCTCAACCGCAAG
>CAZKJU010000009.1:29591-42918 GCA_964553185.1 uncultured Sulfuricurvum sp. | reverse complement strand
GACGGGCTTTTTCGACTAACGGAATCATCCGCTCTTTGTCCCCGTCAAGGAGGAGTTTCGCGATTTTTTCTTCATCACTCATCGCCTCATACGCTTCATCATTTTTACTGTTATCAATGGTTTTATCGCTAAAATGTTCGATGAATTTAAAGAGCGATTGATCATCTGGGCTAAAGAGGAGCTCCTCACAAATAGCGCGATCTTCTTCGGACATTTTGGCAAGCGGTACGATATGTTTGACGTTGATGATAACTGAGGTCATCCCCGCTTCAATACAGTGGTGCAAAAAGACGCTGTTGAGATAGATACGGGCATTCATGCTCAGCCCGAAAGAGATGTTCGAGAGTCCCAGTGTCGAGCCGACATTTGGATATTTCTTATGAAGCTGACGGATTGCCTCTAATGTTTGGATCGCCGCGTCACGGTACTCCAAGTCACCGCTCCCCACCGTAAAGGTGAGCATATCGAACATCAGATTGCGCGGATCAATGTGGTGACGGTTGACACACAGATCATAAATCCGATCCGCAATCCGCATTTTATCCGCCGTTGTTTTTGCCATCCCCTTCTCATCGATCACGAGACACACGAGGGCGGTTCCGAATTTTTTGGCCAGAGAACAGATCGCATCGAGCCGCTCTTCGCCGTCTTCGAGGTTGACCGAGTTGATGATAGGTTTGCCACCGATGCATTTGAGGGCTTCTTCCATCGTGTTGACTCGCGTTGCATCGGGCATCAATGGGAGGGGGATTTTTTGGTTGTAGAGTCTCATGACGTGCGCCATATCGACCGCACCATCACGCCCCGCAAACTCGACGTTGACATCGAGACAATGTGCGCCGTCACGTACTTGGGCTTGACCCACACTGAGTGTCCCCTCGTAATCGCTCGCGATGATGAGTTCCCGAAACGCTTTCGATCCCGTCGAGTTGGAGCGTTCACCGATGAGAAGCGGTGAGGGTTGTTGGATCAGTTCCACCGTGTTGAAGAGTGATGCGATAGAGGGTTTCATCTCTCCGCTCGGTTTTTTAGGGGCGATGGATGAGACTTTGTTCACGAGTGCGCGGATATGTTGAGGGGTCGTGCCGCAACATCCTCCGAGGAAACTCACCCCATCGTAACCCAGAAAATCACATTGAAGCTGGGCAAACTCATCGGGTCCCATCGGATAATACGAAAATCCACCGCGATTTTGAGGGAGTCCCGCATTGGCATGAACGGAGATAGGTTTTGCCCACACTTCGGAGAGGGTACGGACGTGTTTGGCGTATTGCTCCGGTCCCGTACCGCAGTTGAATCCGAGGCTTAGAATGTCGAAGGGCTCTAGTATCGTGGCAATGGTAGAGGCATCGGTACCGATTAGCATGCTTCCCGCCAACTCGATGGTGACAGAGACCATGATCGGAAGTTCTGTGTGACGTTCACGATTGGCCGCTTCACAGGCATGGAGCGCTGCTTTGATCTGGAGGGGATCTTGGCAGGTCTCTAGCAAGAAAATATCACACCCGCCGTCAATAAGACCTAGCGCGCACTCCAAATACCCCTCAAACATCTCATCATAAGTGATGTGTCCCAAAGAGGGGAGTTTGGTTCCCGGCCCGATGGAACCGAGGACATATCGGGGATGCTCAGCGGTTGTGAATTTATTGCATTCGGCTTTACACACCGCTGCACCCGCTTTAGAGAGCTCATACGCACGATGAGAAATCCCGTATTCATCAAGTACCCAGCTAAATGAGCCGAAAGTGTTGGTGGTAATCAGATCGGCTCCGGCGGTGAGATAGGCGTGAAAAATGTCGCTCATCACTTCGGGACACGTGACATTGAGAAGCTCATTGCACCCTTCCATCCCTTCCCATGCACTCTCGGAGATTTTATCGGCACGCTCTTGAAGCTGTGTTCCCATAGCACCGTCGATGATAAGGGGACGGCGGGAGATGGTTTCAAGAAGGGTGTGCTTGAGCGACATAAATACTCTTTGTGATAAAAATTAGTTCTCTATTTTATCCAAAAGGAGCATAAGCGACTCTAAGTGTGAAAATATAATTCTTTGGATACACTCTAGCTTATGAAAAAGCTCCTTTTTTTATCCCTTTTTTTTATGTCGATTGTATGGGCGAAAGAGTCGGTAACGCTTCAGCTGCCATGGCTCCATCAGTTCCAGTTCGCAGGGTATTACGTTGCCAAAGAAAAAGGGTATTACACTGATGCAGGGTTAGACGTTACCATTCTCGATGCACAGAATAGACAAGACCCGTTTAAAGCTGTCATGAGCGGGAAAGCCCAATACGGTGTCGGCCGCTCTTCGTTAATCGTTGATTACATCAAAGGCTCTCCTCTCATCCTTATGGCTGCCGTTTTTCAATCTTCACCGATGATGCTATTGACTCGAAAAGATTCCAATATTCACAATGCAAAAGATTTGTTAAACAAGCGGGTAATGTTAACCGGAGATACGATCGAAGGGGCTGAGATGCAGGCGATGCTTCGAAGTGTCGGATTGCGCTCCAGTGATTTGAAACTCCAAGAGCACTCGTATGACCCGATGTCGTTGGCTCGCGGTGAAACCGATGCTATGGTTGCTTATCTCTCCAATGAACCTTATATTCTCCAAAAAGCGGGAGTAGAAACACGGGCCATTCATCCCAAAGAGTATGGATTTGACTTTTACAGCGATATCTTATTTACCACAACGAATGAAACAATTAAAAATCCGCAAAGAGCCGAAGCATTTTATAATGCGTCGATAAAAGGGTGGCTTTGGGCATTTGATCACATTGAAGAGACGGCAGAGCTGATTTATCGCGATTATAATCCTCAACACAAATCGCTTGATGCTTTAATCTATGAGGGAAGAGCACTGAAAGAGCTGGCATTTCGACCGAATGTCACTTTTGGTTCCATCGATCCGGTACGTCTTGAAATGATTGCCCAAGGGTACCGATTGATGGGGGTAGTTCAATCTATCCCTTCTTTTGAACCTTCACGTTATAAACACAGCGCATTGCGGTTGAGTGAAAAAGAGAAACGATGGCTGCGTGATCATCCGGTAATCCGAGTCGGGATTGACCAAAACTGGCCTCCGATTGAGTCTGTAGATGAAAAAGGGAGACTCGCAGGGGTCAGCGCATCGTATTTGAAACTTCTTGAAAAGCGGCTTGGGGTACATTTTGAGATTGATTACAGTCGAAGCCGATGGAGTGATTCTATACGTTCGATTCAAAACAAAGATATCGATATGCTCGCATGTGCGGCGATTACCGATAAACGGCGAGAGAGTCTTCTGTTTAGCCGCCCTTATCTGAAACAATCAGTTGTTATTGTTGCCGATGCGGATGTAGGGTATGTTAATGATTTGAATGACTTGAACGGAAAAAAAGTTGCTGTTGTCCGCTCCTATGCAACAGAAGAATATCTACGCACCTATTATCCAAAGATTATCCCAGTTGTTGCAGATACTTCACTTGAGGCACTTCAGAGTGTTTCTTCGGGCGAAGCGTATGCCTGTATTGAAGGGCTCGGAATTGTCAGCCATCTCATTGAACGGCATCATCTCAAACGGCTTAAAGTTGTCGGAGAAACACCGTATCGTTATGAACTTGCGTTTGCATTTCGTAATGACTGGGGGATGTTGGCTTCGATCTCTGATAAAGTTCTTGCGTCTATAACCCCCTCGGAGTATGAAGAGATCCACGGACATTGGCTTGCGATAGAAAACACTCAACCGGTAAATTATCGACTTGTTTGGGGTGTCGTCGCTTTTATGGGGGTGCTGTTCGTTTTAATTGCCTATAAAAATCGTCGCCTTGATGTATTGGTTCGGCAGCGAACAGATGAGCTTGAAAGTTTTAATCAGCGGCTTCAAGAGGAGATTGAGAAGGCGGTTGAAAAGAATCGGAAGCAGGAAAAATTGCTGATGCAGCAAGCTAAAATGGCAGAGATCGGCTCGATGCTAGAATCGATAGCGCATCAGTGGCGACAGCCGCTTAATATTTTGGGCCTCTCAATGACCCGTTTGAATTTGAATTGTGCGATAGGTGGGAACAGTGAATCCTCAAAAGTGATTGAGATAGCTGAAGCGCAGATTGAATATATGTCGCAGACGATTGATGATTTTCGCAATTTTTTTAAGCAGGATAAAGATCAAACTCTAGTGAATATTAATACATTAGTAAATGATGTTGAAGCCCTTTTGGGCCCTTTATTGATGCGCAAAAAAATTATCGTTGAGCGTGATATTGATACGACGATCGAAGTTCTGGTTTATCCGAATGAGTTAAAACAGGTTGTTATTAATCTTGTCAATAATGCACGTGAAGCAATCGAACAGCATCGAGGACGTGAAAGGGTAATTCGAATTCGTTGTACTGAAGATGAACAATATTGCACCCTGGCTATCGAAGATACGGGAGGGGGGATTTCCCCTGATATTATGGACAAGATTTTCGACCCATATTTTACGACCAAATTTGAGTCTCAAGGGACAGGAATAGGGTTATATATGGCAAAAATGATTGTTGAAAAACACTTTTTAGGAAAACTTAGCGTCTATAACACCCCTAAAGGGGCATGTTTTGAAATTCGTCTTAATCGAGTGGCAAAAGCGGATTAAGGCACAGTACCTCAAAGCAGTGGCTCCCCTCTTGGTACCGATAGGCGAGGGTAAAATTATGGGCGTCCAAAATGGATTTGACAATATAAAGCCCTAGTCCGAAGCTTTGGGTATTTTCATGATGATGGAAAAATGGTTCACTCAGTGTTTGTAACGTGCACCCTTGAGGCCATGGATCCCCTTTATTGCAAAAGAGAATACGGGTATCTTTTTGAATAATGGTGACTTTTCCATCTGAACTGTATTTGATCGCATTGTCCATCAAATTTTTAAAAACAGTGACCAATACCTCACAATCGGCATAAATCGGTGTTCCGCTCAATTGAAGATCGAGTACGTCATCGGTTAAAAAAAGCAACCTTTCCGCTTTTTGAATAAGGGTTGTCGGATCACACTCTTGGAGATGCGGTGCCAGCGCTCCCGATGTGATTTGTTCTACTTTTACCAACTCTGCGATCAGATGTTCCATCCGTGAAAATGCCCGCTCCAAAATCGATTTTTCTTCACCGTTTTTGAGAAAAGGGAGAGCCAGTTTTCCGACGGTAATCGGAGTTTTTAGCTCATGCATTATATTACGTAAAAAAAGTCTGCGTGCTTCTAGAAGGGTTTGGTTTTTGTGCATAGCACTGTCTAAAGCTCGGGATACGAGAGAAATTTCATCTTTATGTCGACTTTGGATCGGGGTATAAATCCCCTCTTTTCCATAAAGGGTAATAGAATGGATCAATGTTTTAAGGGGGAAAAGCGTTTGGATAATAAGCCAGTATAAAAGCAAAAGAGCGAGTGTCAAGATACCAAAAAGTAGAGCAGGCCAAAGGGATTGTTGTGCCGCATCCGTTTTAATGACCAACAACGGCGGAGTTGCTTTGGTGAGATAAACATAGAGATGATTTTCATCTTTTAAAATCTGTATTCGCCCCTCTTGGAGTGAGTCTTTGACCGCTTCGGGATAATTCTCAGGAATACGGGTGAGGGCTCTTTCAAGTGTCTTAATGAGATCAGGATGGGGTTCGGCAATGCTGTATCCTTGTTCTTGTAAAAAAGAGCGTCGCTCAGGTAAATCGAGGACAATACTTTTTCGCAAAACCAAAATGAGTTTGCCAGCTTCTAATTCCAGCTTCTTGGCATGCTCTTGATCCAATTTTTGGTTGAGAAAATAAAATCCTAATCCCATTGCAACGAGGGTAAAGAGAAAAAAGAGAGTTATGCGAAGAAAGATACTGTGACGCATGTTTAACCTGAAAACCGATAACCGCTACCGCGAATTGAGTGGATAAAACGGGGACTTTTAGGATCTGTTTCAATTTTCTGACGTAAGCGGCTAATGATAACATCGATGGTGCGAACCGAACTTTCCCACGAGATCGCTTCAGAGTTATTGGAGAGAAAATCACGGCTGAGCGTTTGGTTTGGATGGAGGATAAAAAGAGATAATAGTTCGTATTCAGCTCGTGTCAAAGAGAGAGGATTTCCATTATGGAGGATGGTTTGCTCATTTTCGTTGAGGATAAAAAGCTTATTTTTTTTCTCTAAAGCTGGTCGATAGCGGCGTAGAACACTTTTAATCCGTGCAATCAATTCTCGCGGTTCGTAGGGTTTAGGGAGATAATCATCCGCCCCGTATTCCAATCCGATCACTTTATCGTTGATATCGCTTCTCGCACTGGAAATAAGGATAGGGATGTCGGTTTTCTGGCGGATCAGTTTACACAATTCCAGCCCATCCATCTGCGGGAGGGTTAAATCCAAAATGATTAGATCAAAGTGGTCATTTTCCAACAGATTGAGACCCGCCGCAGGGGTTGATACGGCATTGAGGGCTATTCCGTAGTTTTTGAGATAGTTCACCAGTAATGTTGTGATATCCGGGTCGTCTTCGACCATCAGGGCTTGAAGCATCGGTACCTTTCTTAATTGGTATTACAGAGACTTTTTTGACGTGCTAAAAACAGTTTCCGCTGCTGTGGCGTGAGTACTTCGATCTGTTTTGCCTGAGAGAGGCGCTTTACTTGTTCGAGCGTTGCATCGATACGCTGAAGCTGTTTTACTTGAATCTCGGTTAGATTCAAATCGGATGCCATCGCAATCGGTGTGGGTGTGGATGCCATTAGGTAGGCACAACTTAGAGCGGATAGGACAAGTAAACGAATCATAGGTTACTCCTTTATGGTTATTACCTCGTAGTGAGGTGAACATCAACAGTATGACGCAGCGATGTTAACAAAGGGTAAAAGAATGATAAATGAATATAAAGAGAATTATAACGTTATTAGGCAAAAGGCGGGTAGGTATAAAGTGTAGAATCTGCAGATTGCCTGTGAGGGCAAAATAGTGTTTAGTCGACCATCCAGCTAGCACGTTTGGATTGGCGCAATTTTTTGACCAACATTTTTTCTAACGGTGTCATTTTTTCCATCGGATTCTCCTTTTATAAAGTATAACGGCATCGTACCGGTATTTGATTACCGTACGATAACGTGTTTTTGACGAAACAGTGACATTATAAAGTAATTAAACTATAAAATATTCCAATAATTGATTAAAAAATACTCAACTTAAACCCATTAGTCAATTACTATTCTTCAAGCACATAACAGCCCTGAAAACGGATAATCGCACACTATGAAAAAAGGATAGATAAATGGAGAAAGCACTTTTAGGTGGCGGATGTTTTTGGTGTATAGAAGCGGTCTATAATCGGACGAATGGGGTCTCCTCTGCTATCAGCGGCTATGCAGGTGGAGCACGTCAAAACCCTAGTTATGAGCAAGTATGTACAGGTGCAACCGGACATGCCGAAGTGGTTGAAATTACCTATGATCCTAGTGTAATCCGATACGAAGAGATCCTCGATATTTTTTGGGCGATCCATAACCCGACAACGCTCAACAGCCAAGGTGCCGATCGCGGAACGCAATACCGCTCCGTTATCTATTATGTCGATGAAGATCAAAAAGCAAAAGCGTTGGCATCTATTTCTGAAGCTCAAAAAGGTTGGGATGATCCGATTGTGACGGAATTATCCCCTGCACCCGAGTTTTATCCAGCTGAAGCGTATCATCAAAATTATTATAGTGAACATCCGACACAAGGGTACTGTTACGCTGTGATAGCACCTAAGATTCAAAAATTTATGACTAAGTTTGGGGATAAAGTAAAAGGGTAAAGAGATTCCCCCATGGGGAAAGAGGGTAGAGAACTTAGTGAGAAAGTTCTACTTCGATGCGGCGGTTTTCAGCACGGCCAGCTTTTGTTTTGTTAGAAGCAACCGGTTGAGATTCACCTTTACCAGCTGTACTCAAACGATCAGCTGCAACACCGTTGTTTACAAGCATTGTTTTAACCATATCAGCACGTTTTTCTGAGAGTTTTTGGTTATAAGCATCTGATGCAGTGCTATCAGTGTGACCAACGATGTTCGCTTTATAGGCTGGGCTATCTTTCATAAAATCAGCGAAAGCGGCAACTTTAGCCGTACCTTCAGCATCGACTTTGTTTGAATCGGTAGCGAAGTTGAGGTGCAATGTCGCTTTCAATGGGCAACCATCAGCATCGACTTTGAATCCTGCCGGAGTATCAGGGCATTTGTCTTGAGGATCAAATACACCGTCTTTATCGCTGTCGATCGGAGCAGCAACAACAACCGGTTTTGGAGCCGGTACTACAACTGGAGCTGGTTGTGGAGCTGGAGCAGCAACTGCTGCAACAACTGGAGCTGCTGCTACAACTGGAGCAATCGGTTGTGCTTTTTCTCCAAAGGCGAAGTTTAAACCTGCTAATAATGCGAGGTTGCTATCCCAGTTAAAATCATTAAATTTCAACATATAGAGAGCTTCAAGTTTAAGTGCAAGTTGATCCATTAAAGGGATTTTGATACCCGCACCTGCATCAGCAAAAACACTATTATGGTTATCGAACGTATGATTTTCAAGATACTCATAACCTAAACCCATTTTTGTAAATGGGACGATTTTACTCTCCATTGCATATTCATACACACCATTAAGAGCGACACGGTAAATATCACTGTCGCCTGCATGTTGTTCAAAATCTGCATTGCTGTAGAGAACTGACAGCTCAGGTTTGAGCAATGTTCCAAGATTATTAAATTGCATTTCAGCACCGTATACAGTGTGATCTTCAATCCCTAAGTTACCTTCGGTGATAACTTTTCCGACAACTGGAGTTAGTTCATAGTTATAATTGCTTGCGCTGAGAATAGTTGCTGCGAGCAAAGAAGAAAGGGCCAATTTTTTCATAGTCAAAGTCTCCTTAAGACAGTTAGAATAGGGAAAGTATAACATACAATTGTGAGTGGAATGTTTCTAGGAAAGAGTTAATTGTGATTTTTAATGGTTTCAAATTCCGACTGCATCGCGTTTAGCATGGATGTAATTTCGTGATTTAATTCTGCTTGGGCTGCATCAATTTTTGCCAAATGGGACTGTTTAAGTTGCTCAAGTTTCTCTAACACAGATTTAAAATGATCATAATTATCAGTGAGAAGAACAATATCCTCTTTGGCTGCCCATTTGCGCTTTACACTTCCCTCATGTTGAAATTCAAAAATAATATTGTGGCTTTTTTCGGAACTGAGGTATCGGGGGACGCTATAGGCTAGATAATGCTTTTTAGGGTCGCCATGGTGACGTTGTATAACATAGTACATAAAAGCATAATAACATAAATCGGTTTTTATCCCTCTTTATGATAGAGTACTTGGTATAAGAAAAATTTAGGAGTACGTATGGAACATTTTTATCAGTTAGCAATTATCGGTGCAGGACCTGCCGGTATTGCTACCGCGATTGAGAGTTATGTGCTGGGGATGCGAGATATTGTACTGCTCGAAAAAGATGAGAACCATAATGCCACGATCCGAAAGTTTTACAAAGATAATAAACGTGTGGACAAAGATTGGAAAGGGCAGAAAGTGGAGCTCGATGGAACCATCTATTTTATGGATGGAACAAAAGAGTCTACCCTCGATTTTTTCGATCAGTTGCTGGACAATGAAGTAGTCGAACTCCGCACCCATACCGAAGTGCAAAAAATTGTGAAAATCGAAGGGGGATTTGAAGTTTTTATCGCAGGCGGAAGCATTAAAGCGGCGTATGTCGTGGTGACTATCGGCCGAATGGGAAAACCAAACAAACCTGATTACAAGATTCCACTTTCGATTAAAAATCAAATACACTTTACCCTTGATGGATGTTCGCAGGGGGAAAAAGTGATGGTTGTCGGAGGAGGGGACTCGGCGATTGAGTATGCGGTTGAGCTGTGTGATCGCAATGAAGTCTCTATTTGTTACCGACGCGGAACGTTTCGCCGTGCTAATCCGACTAATCAGGCCGATATTGAAAAAGCGGTTGCAGATGGCTTGGTTCGCCCGTTGCTCAATACCGAAATCACGGAGCTAGAAAGTGAGAGCGGACAAGTAAAAGTGATCTTTAGTGATGGCAGTTCGGAACTGTTTGATCGGCTTGTCTATGCTATCGGAGGAACAACCCCAAGTGGATTTTTGCAAAGCAGCGGGATTCGTGAAGAGGATGGAAAGCCGGTGCACGATGAGAACTATCAAACCAATGTGCCTGGGCTTTTCGTGGCAGGAGACATTACCCAAGAATCGGGCGGTTCGATTGCGTTGGGACTCAATCACGGGTTTGCGATTGCCAATTACATTCAATCGCTTTAAATCAATTTGTCATACC
This sequence comes from uncultured Sulfuricurvum sp., assembly GCA_964553185.1. Classification (GTDB taxonomy): domain Bacteria; phylum Campylobacterota; class Campylobacteria; order Campylobacterales; family Sulfurimonadaceae; genus Sulfuricurvum. The sequence continues at coordinate 32,595 of CAZKJU010000009.1, read as the reverse complement.
CGCGTAGGCGGGTATCCAGCTTAATCTTTAGGGGATGGATCCCCGGGTCAAGCCCGAGGATGACGGCGAAAAACCTTACTTGGGTCACCCTTTTAGTATCGGCTCGCTCTGATGGCTTAATTCCCCATCTGCGGTGAATAGGGTAAGTTTTATGGTTGTGTGGAGGTATTCGGATGTGATGAGAGGATCGAAATTTTCATCTTGAAAAGCGGCAATTTTGGCATTACGGATGATCTCTTCGAGAAGCGAGTATTCCAGCTTTTCTGTTCGCGCTGAACCGCGAAGTTTGTTATCTAGATAAAGGGTGATTTCACACTCAATCGGTTGTGAAAGTATCGGGTAGCTTTCGAGCAGTTCAGTGCGGTTGATACTGTTTTCAGCTTGTAGCACCTCTTCAATAGAGGCTCTGGCGATGGTTAATAATACGGATTGAGACATATCTATTAACCCCTTTTCACACTCTTGATGGTGTTATTATAACTTACTTATCCTCAGGTGAAGATGCAATTTCAAATCCCAGTTCTTTGAGCATCATTAAATCACTATGTGCTTCCCGCCCTGCAGTGGTGAGATAGTTTCCGATGACGATGCTGTTCGCCCCTGCTTCAAAAATTTCATGTTGACGCTCTTTAAAGGTGATTTCACGTCCTCCAGCGATCATAATTCGATCGGCTTTATCCAAAATACGACGAGCTAAAGTAATGAGTTCCAACGATTCATCAATGCTTAGAGGATTGGGATTTAGCGGTAGAGCAGGATTGTGATGATAAAAATTGAGCGGTACTGAGACAGGGTTCAGCTCTTTGAGAGAATAAAGCATACTGAGACGGTCATCGTGGGTTTCTCCCATCCCAAAAATTCCTCCGGTGATCAGTTTTAGCCCTGAACGGTTGACGTTTTCGCACGTCTCATACCGCTCATCCCACGGGTGAGTCGTGCATACTTGGCTGTAAAACTCTCGGCTGGTTTCGAGGTTATGATTGTAGGCGCTCACCCCGGAGCGTTTGAGTTCATTTAGCTGTTCCAATGATGCCGTTCCGTTACAAGCGATAAGGCGCAGGCGCGGCACTTCACGTTTGAGCGTTGTTGCGACGTTGCAGACAAACTCCAGCGTTTTATCGTCCAGCCCTTTTTGAGCGGTGACAAGGCAAAACCCAAGCGCTCCGAGTGCTTCGAGACGTCGAGCTTCTTCTAAAATTTGATTCATGGGCTTTTGACGGTAGCGTTCAATATCGGCTTTGTATTTAACGCTTTGGCTACAAAATTTACAATCTTCATTACAGGTTCCGCTGTTGATGTTACAGATGGAGCAGAGAAATATTTTTTTCATAAGTTAGGATCTTTCAAAAGAGTAGTGACGTTCATTCCATATATCGGTTCCCACAGCACGGGTATAGTGTGTCACGATAAATGAGGCATCTGTGATTTCCAGCATCGTGCAGCTTGAGAGAGGTTTGTCTCGGGCACACGCTTCTCCCGGATTGAGAAAAAGGGTATTATTTTTAAAGTCACACTCAAATACATGGGTGTGACCGAAAATGACTACTTCTGCATCGGGATTCATATAAAACGGCAGATGCATTAATTTAACAGTGGCACCAGCGAGCTTAAAATAGTGGGGCTCTTGGACGAGATTGAATTTGGTATGATACTCCACCAAAGCGGCATCATTGTTTCCATAGACGGCGATATACTTTAATGAACTGTTTTTAAGTTGATCGAGGATTTCAGGTTTGACGATATCTCCGGCATGAATTAAAAATTCAGCACCTTGAGTTTTGAGGTGGTCGATCACACGTTGCGATCTCCCTTTTTTAGAATGCGTATCGGATAAAAGACCGATTTTCATTCACCACTTTCCTCGCGTGGTGTGCGATCTTTACATTTGACACACTCATACACTTCTTTATTGCGATACGTTCGTGGTGCCAATGCTCCGCCGCACCCTTCGACTTCACATTTTTTATCACTTGGCTCGAATTTGGAGATGAATTTACATTTTGGATAGTGCTCGCATCCCCAAAATGCACCTCGGCGCGATTGTCTCCACAACAATTTTCCGCCGCACTCCGGACATGGCACTTCGGAGAATTTAGTCTCTTGATTAAGCGTTTTGGTGTTTTTACATTTTGGATAGCCGCTGCATGCCAAAAACTTTCCGTTACGTCCGTTTTTGACCACCATCGCGCTGCCGCATTTTTCACACACCTCTTCGCTCACTTCATCGGGAGTGGTCGGGTTTTCTTTTTGATTCTCTTCGGTTTGTTCAGTGTATTTACACTTAGGAAAGCCGCTGCACGCGATAAATTCACCAAAACGACCGGAGCGGAGGAGTAACTCGCTTCCGCATTGCGGACAGTTGCGCCCGAGCGGTTTTGCCATTTTTAGGCTGACGATATTGGTTTTTCCTGCTTCGATTTGTTCCAAAAACGGATAATAAAAATCGAGCAAAATTTTGTGCCACGATTTGCCGCTCTCGCTTATCTCATCGAGGGTCTCTTCCATTGTCGCGGTAAAGCTGGCATCGACGATCTCGTTAAAATGGGTCTCCAACATCTCCGTTACCGTAAATGCAATCTCAGTCGGCTGGATGGCCCGCTTTTCGATCTCGATGTAATTACGCGCTTGGAGGGTACTGATCGTCGGTGCATAGGTTGATGGACGACCGATCCCCTCAGCTTCGAGTTTTTTAATCAAGCTCGCCTCAGAGTAGCGTGACGGTGGTTCAGTGAAGTGCTGTTCTGGGGTAATGCTTTGAATCTCAATGGATTGACCCGTTGTGAGGGATGGGAGAAGTTTGTCTTTGTCATCGCTTCCGACAACACGGTAGAAACCGTCAAAGAGGAGTTTTCGCCCCGTCGCGCGGAACTCGGCATTCGCTGAGGTAAAGGTAATGCTTTGTTGCTCAAATCGTGCATCGTTCATCTGACAGGCGATAAAGCGGTTGTAGATGAGTCGGTAGAGTTTGATCCGCCCGGCAACGATATAGTGGCGGTTTTCGTTA
>CAZKJU010000009.1:0-29581 GCA_964553185.1 uncultured Sulfuricurvum sp. | reverse complement strand
AAAGCGGTTATAAATCAGACGATAGAGTTTGATCTCATCAGGTTTGAGATAGGTTGCCGCTACCTCGGGGGTAAAGGCAAGCATCGTCGGACGGATCGCTTCATGCGCTTCTTGCGCCCCTTTGGATTTTTTTGTATAGACTTTGATCTCTTTTGGGAGATACTCTTTGCCGTAACGATTCAAAATAAGCTCACGAGCCGCTTCGACCGCTTCGGTGGCGAGGTTGAGGGAGTCGGTACGCATGTAGGTGATAACCCCGCTGGTTCCCTCAGGAGTTTTAACCCCCTCATACAATGCTTGGGCGACCATCATCGTCTTTTTCGGCGAGAATCCGAGCGAAGATGAGGCTGTTTGTTGTAGGGTTGAGGTCATAAATGGTGGAGGAGTTGAGCTTTTACGCTCTTTGGTTTCGATCTCACCCACTTTGAAATTTTCACCGTTGAGTGTCGTTACTATCCGAGCAGCCTCATCGCCCGTTTTTATCGTGAGCTTTTCGATTTTCTCATTTTCAAAACTCACCAATGTTGCTTCGATATCTTTTTTGAAAAGGGTATCGATCGTCCAATACTCTTCAGGGATAAAGGCACGAATTTCCCGTTCACGATCGACAACGATTTTGAGTGCTGAGGATTGAACACGTCCTGCGGAGAGCCCTTTTTGGATTTTACTCGCTAAAAGCGGAGAGAGTTTGTATCCCACCATACGATCCAGTAAACGACGCGCTTGCTGTGCGTTCACCCGATCCATATCGATGATACGCGGAGTCTCCAGTGCATGGATAATGGCGTTTTTCGTAATTTCGTGAAATACGATGCGCGGCAGTGACTCAGGATCTTTGTCAATCGCATGGGCAATGTGCCATCCGATCGCTTCCCCTTCGCGGTCTTCGTCGGTCGCGATAAAGATTTCATCGCTTTTTTTCGCCAACTCTTGGATTTGCTTCACCGTAGCGGTGCTGTCTTCGCTGATACGATATTCGGCAATGATCTTTTCGTCATCGATTTTAATACCGAAACGATTTTTAGGGAGATCGCGAATGTGCCCTTTGGAGGCGATGACCTCGTAATCTTTGGAGAGGAAGTTTTTAATGGTCTTGGCTTTGGCCGGAGACTCTACAATGATGAGTTTCAAAAAGTGAATCCTATATATATGGATGAATTTCGAAAGTGTAACAAAAAAAATGGTAAAACCGTTAAAGTTTTTTGTTTATCACCCGATATAGTTGTAGAAGCAAGGATGCTCAACTAACTAAAGAGCCAAAGCGCTCTTACGATAAAGGATTTATCATGGGTTTCAGAATTAACACAAACATTGGTGCGATGAATTCGCATATGAACGCTCAAAAAACAAATATCGGTCTTGATAAAAGCTTACAAGCTTTGAGTTCAGGTCTTCGTATTAATAAAGCGGCGGATGATGCATCAGGTATGACGATTGCCGATTCACTTCGTGCACAATCAAAAGGTTTGGGTCAAGCGATTGCAAATGCGAATGACGGTATCGGTGTTGTTCAAACTGCAGACGGTGCTCTTGATGAGTATATCGGAATCGTAAACTCGATTCGTACCAAAGCGGTTCAAGCGGCATCTGATGGTCAAACAACCGAAACACGTGCGGCAATTCAAGAAGATATCGATCGTCTTTTGCAAGAAGCGCAAAACATTGCGGCAACGACATCGTTTAACGGCCAAACACTCCTTAATGGTGCATTTGATAATAAAGCGTTCCATATTGGTGCGTACAGCGGTGAGACGGTCAATATCAGTATTGGTGATACACAAACAGCAGCTGTTAGTAAGTTTGCTATGACAGACGCTACTGCTGCGATTGTATCAGGTGCTTCAAACGTAGCGATTACATTGTCAGCACAAGCGACAACGGATTCTGGGACAGCTAAAACAGCGGCAAGCTTTACTGGTACTGTAGACACAAAAGCGACAAGTTTAGAGCTTGCACAAAAACTTGTAGATGGATTTAATGCTGATTCTCAATCGAAGGATTCTGGTATCCGTGCTACAGTTATCGAAATCGGTACTTCAGGTACATATGGTGTACGCTTAGACTCAGCGCATGACATTACTACTGCATCTGGTCTTACTGGTATTGCTGCCACTAATAATAGTTTAACAAACGCATTAAGTACGGTTGATGTTAAATCACGAGCAAATGCAGAAAAAGCGATTATTATTGCGGACTATGCACTCCGTGATTTGGACAAAACGCGTTCAGATATCGGTTCGGTACAAAATCAGCTTGAGTCTACTATCCGTAATATTTCGGTTACACAAGTAAACGTTAGTGCGGCGGAATCACAAATTCGTGATGTTGACTTCGCGGCAGAGTCTGCGAACTTCGCGAAATACAATATCTTGGCACAATCAGGGTCGTATGCGATGAGCCAAGCGAATGCGGTTCAACAAAATGTGCTTCGTTTGCTACAATAGTAGCAAATGATATTGCCGCATAGCGGTGCACATTTCTCTGAAAACGTATTGAGATTGCTACAATAGTAATAGTCTCACCTTCTCGGTACCCGCTTTCTGCGGGTACTCATTTCCTCTTTATCCTTTTTAATCTCGTTCGTTCCTCCATTTAATTTAGCAGTTTTGTCCCGTATTACTGTTTTTTTGGAATAGAATTTGCTTTTTTTATTTTCAATAATGCATGGATGCAAACTAATCTGAAGGAATGTATCGTGGGATTCAGAATTAACACTAACATTGGTGCGATGAATGCGCACATGAACGCTCAAAAAACAAATATTGGTCTTGATAAAAGCTTACAAGCTTTGAGTTCAGGTCTTCGTATTAATAAAGCGGCGGATGATGCATCAGGTATGACGATTGCCGATTCACTCCGCTCGCAGTCAAAAGGTTTGGGTCAAGCGATCGCGAATGCGAATGACGGTATCGGTGTGGTTCAAACCGCAGACGGTGCTCTCGATGAGTATATCGGAATCGTCAATACGATTCGTACCAAAGCGATTCAAGCCGCGTCTGATGGACAAACCAGTGAAACCCGTGCGGCGATTCAAGAAGATATCAATCGTCTTTTGCAAGAAGCGCAAAACATTGCGGCAACGACATCGTTTAACGGTCAAACACTCCTTAATGGTGCATTTGATAATAAAGCGTTCCATATCGGTGCGTACAGCGGTGAGACGGTCAATATCAGTATCGGTAATGCACAGACAACAGCCATTGGTGAGTTCGCGATGACTGATGTGTCAGCAACAGGGATTGCATCGGGTGCGAATGCACAGTTGACGTTAGCTGCAACCGCAACGGATGATGCAGGTACACCTAAAACACAAGCAACGTTTACGTTTACACCGACGACAGATATGACCAGCTTGGAAGCAGCGCAAAGGCTTGTAGATGGTTTTAATGCCAACTCACAAACCAATGGTTCGGGACTTCGTGCCACCGTTGTACAAACAGACGATGGTTTGTATGGTGTTCGTTTGGACTCGGCGTATGATTTTACAGTTGATACTGCAACCTCTGGTGTAGCAACGGGAGCTGTTGTAAAAGGGCTAACAAACGCTTTGAGCACAGTGGATGTAACTACACGGGAAACTGCGGAAACTGCGATTATTATTGCAGATTACACGCTCCGAGATTTGGATAAAACGCGTTCAGATATCGGTTCGGTACAAAATCAGCTTGAGTCTACTATCCGTAATATTTCAGTTACACAAGTAAACGTCAGTGCGGCGGAATCACAAATTCGTGATGTTGACTTCGCGGCAGAGTCTGCGAATTTCGCGAAATACAATATCTTGGCACAATCAGGATCGTATGCGATGAGCCAAGCGAATGCGATTCAACAAAACGTTCTGAAGTTATTACAATAATTTTTAGGGAGATTTATAACATTGTTATGGTGTTGTAAATCTCTATTTTGTGTCCGCATTTTAATGGTTGGGGTCTCCTAATATGACTATTTTTCAAACAAATCTTCAAGTCCTCTCAGGCATACAATCCCCACTTTTTCAAAAAATTTCTCAGATTCAAACCAATATTATTTTTGAAGTTTTTACCGATAATAATCCTGCAAATACCAACTTTTTAGACAATCGAACCATGACCCCTGTTTACGCTGAGAATGCTGCCCAAGAGACAATTCGGCAATTTCAAACATACGAGCACTATTCGTATTATCCTTATCTTTTTTTCTTCGGTTTAGGCAACGGGATACTCTACAAAGCATTATTGGAAAATCAACGATTAAAAAAACTCATTATATTTGAACCTGAGATAGAGATGATCTATATCGTTTTGAATCTCGTTGATTTTTCCGAAGAGTTACGCAGTGGAAGGATATTGATATTACCTACGGAAGATGTGAATTTGGATACGATGAGTGCTGTGATGGAAGAATCAAAGCTCTATATCAAAACGTATGATTTACATCAATTACTCCCTTATTATGATTATGCACACGAGGAGATACTACGAGTCAACAAACTCAATCTTCGTGCAATTCATTATGTTTTGTACGCGCTGGGCAATGATCCCAAAGATGCTTTAGAAGGGGTAGAAAATTTTATTATAAATCTTCCCTTTATGGTGCATAACCCAAAACTGAACGATGCCCTCAAAGCGATTAAAAATTCTAAAACGGCTGTGATCGTTTCTACCGGTCCTTCGTTGTCAAAACAGCTTCCTTTGCTGAAAGAGATTGCCCCTTATGTTACGATCATTTGTATCGATGCGAGTTTCCCGATACTGTATAAACATGGGATCAAACCCGATGCCGTAGTTTCATTGGAGAGAGTTATTACGACATCGGCCTTTTATAAAAATGTCCCCGATGATTTTTATGAGGGGATTGTCTTTTTTGTCTCTGCCTTGGCGCATAAAGGATTACTGCATAGTTTAGACAAAGGGATTGTTCAGCTGAGTATGAGACCTTTTGGCTATATGACCTATTTCGGATTAGATGACTGGGGCTATATCGGTATTGGGACGAGTGCTGCAAATATGGCGTTTGAGATTGCCTATCATGCCAAGTTTGAAAATGTCGTATTTATCGGGCAGGATCTTGCATACGGTGCGGATGGAAAATCCCATTCTGAAAATCATATTTTTGGTGAAAATGAGATTCATACCTCCAAAGAGTATATCCAAATCGAAGGGTACGGCGGAGGTCATACCGTCGCAACGACAAGTGCATGGAAAAGTTTCTTGGATTTTTTTGAGAGAAATATTCCACTCGTCAATACTCAAATGAATGTGATTAATGCTACCGAGGGGGGGGCTCGTATTCATGGTACGATTGAGAGACCTTTTGCTGCTGTAGCGGATGATGTTCTTGCGACTGAACATCGAAAAGCATCTATTGTTTTGGATATCCCCGATGCAAAAGAGGTGATGGAAAATATCCAAAAAATCGAAGATAAAATTACTGCTTATTTATCGTACGGACAACAAGTTCAAAAACAAATCGAAGCTGTTTTTTTGAATGTTGCAGAGTATTTAAAAAGCTATGAAAATTTTGCAGATGAAATAGATTTGGATAATACCAGTTTGGCACCTCTACAAGTTTTGGTTGCACACATCGATACCGTAAAAGCATTGCTTGATGATAGCACGTTTAAACAACTTTTCGAGGAGAGTTATAAATCGGTGAGTATTCAGCAGGAGATTGAAAACGGACCGATTCGAGTCATGCCTGAAAACACGGATAGTGAGAAAAAAGAGAAATATTTTTTATGGATAAAAGCACACAAACCATGGCTCTTTTTTCTGGCTGGAGCCATTCATGGAACTTTGCAGGGTATCGAGAAAGGTAAAAAGAGTTGGGAAGTTACGCTGTGTTTGATCTCCAAGGTTATCTTGAAAAACAATTATCTTTCCGGGTATCTCTATGATCTGTATGCTCCCGCCGAAAATAAAATGATCGAAGTGTGCATAGATGATTATTCTCTCCTCGAAATCGCAGCGGATCGTCCGCAACCGGGATTCCAAATCTTGGATGAGCAAAACCGTCATCACGCTTTTTTGATCGAGTTGCCGGTAGAGTTTTTTGATGATAAACCGCATGCGCTGACTCTCAGAGAAAGTGTTTCCAAAGAAGTGCTCAAATACGGATATGCGAAACTACAACTGAGTCGAATGGATATAATACAAGGGAGAGTGATCGCTTCACCTTATAAGATCGGTTACAGAGGATGGTGCAAAAAAATCGGTTCGGATGAAAAACAGCTGGTGGATGTTTTCATCGACGAAGTGCATGTGGATACGGTGGTAGCGGATAGATTTATACCTATATTTCACTATCTGCATGGAGATGAAAAATTCGGATTTGAGTTTATTGTTCCAGAGCAGTATTTTGATGAAAAAGAGCATACAATAGAATTTATGATTTCAGGAACTAAAAATTACTTAGAAAATGGCAAATTGACCTTTAAATTTGAAAATAATGATTATTGCAAATTGCAAGAACGGAGGTTTTTGAATTCTATAGAAGAAAGTTCATTTAATGAGTTATTCGCTGAAAAGTGTGTAGGTATTTTATTGACTGAAACATGGTTGGGAAATCCACAATTTTGCAATTATATTACTGCATTGCTAGATTTCATACCAGAGCTTTACATAAAAGCTTTTTATTTTCAAAATAAAATTAAAGAGCTAGCTGAAACGCAGTTTGATCAATATCAAAGTCGTATAATTTTTATTAACCCAAGTAGTATTTTAGATGTATTAAGTGAAATTGAAATTTGGATAGGTTTAAGAAGTGATCCAAAAGGTTTTGAGAACTTTATAAAAGAAAAATGCAGTGAGATTTTGTATATATTTTTAAATTTTGATACACAAAATTATACTATTGAACAATGGCAAGAGAAACATTATAAATACTTTACTACTCTCATGAATCGTTTGAATGAAGAAAAACTCGTCAAAAATATCGATTTTGTTCGTATGATTGAAGCAAAAGTAAACGGTGATAAATCTTATGAGAATAATATGTTTGAGCATGGTAAAAACTTTTTTGATTATTATTACTATCGCTTTATAAGTTATGCGATACGTTCTAAAGAATTAAAAAGATTTTTTATCAATATGCTGAATAAACTATAAAAAGAGAAGAATAATGCGGACAAATACATGGGATAAAATAGAATATTTTCAAGATTTTTGGGAACTTCGCGTAAAAATGATGTCAAACTACATCACAGGTCATCATCGTAAAGTTTGTGATATCGGGTGTGGTGAAAGTAAGTTAAAACAATATCTTGCAGTATCTCATGAATATATTGGAATAGATTATAAGCAGCGTGATAACGTAACATTGGTATGCGATTTAAATAATAGAGAGTTTCCATTTCCTGAAATGGTTGATGATATAGTTTTTTGCAGTGGAGTATTTGAATATCTTTATGATATACAAAAATTTATAGAATATATTACGAAATTTGCACAAACGATTATTTTTTCATATTGTTCAATTGATCGTTACTCTAATTTGTCTGATCGAAATGCTAAAGGGTGGGTAAACGCATTTACCAATAATGAAATCAAAGGATTTTTTTTAGAGAAAGGGTATGTTTTAAGGGGTGAAAATACTATTTTTAGAAATTCAGTATTTTGTTTTGATAACCATCAAAAACCAGTACAACGAGGAAAAAAGCTATTGGTGGTTGATCCGATTTTTAGAGGGAGTAGAGCTTTCTATTCATCCAACGCATTTAATATTGGAGGATTGGAAACGTTTGATTTAATAACCAGAACACATTCTATAGACAAACATACAATTCAACATTTTAAGAATAGTTCAATTCCGTTTGGTATTTTTGAATCTGTTGTTTTAGATGAATCATTTTGGTATGGAAAATTAGACGATGAAAAGATACATACACTTATTATAGAAGTCAACAAATTATATCAAGAAAAAAAATATGATTTAATCTACTTTGTAGGTCTTGATGAGATATATCCAAAAGTATTTAATAAGCTGATTGGGTTAACAGCTATCCAACTGAAAAATGTAAATATGCTTTTTGTGGAATACAACTACAATCATCTTATTTCATTGATTGCATATCGAAAGCATTTTAAAGCAAAGTTGGAATTTCAAAAATCTTTTTTAAAAGAGTATCCAAAAGCTAAAATTGCCGTTTTGGATGAACGTATTGTGGATAAGCGTTTTAGTGTTTTAGAAAACAGTGATTTTAAAGGTCGCTATATATTTATGTCTGATCCTGCTAGTATGATTTACCCAAGAAAACAGTTGAAATGGAAAGATAAAAAAAGTATTTTGTTAGTTGGATTACAGTCAAAGCGAAAGGGCATTAATAACTTTGTTAATTTTCTAAAAAAATATGAAAAGTTTTTATTTAATGTCCAATTTATTCTTGTAGGACGATTAGACAATGATAGTGAAATTCATAGGGAATATTTAAAAAATTGTTCAGTACTTCAATGGATTGATACATATATAGAAGAAGAAGTATTGCAAGAAATGTATTCAGAGGCTGATTACATAATGCTCCCTTATACGATGGAGTTTAATGGCTCTAGCGGAGTATTCGCACATGCCTGTTCTCATGCAAAACCGGTAATTGCAACCTCGCATGGATGTATCGGGTTTAGGGTAAATGAATTTAAATTGGGTAAAACGTTCAAATCCGGTAATTATGTAGAAATGTTTAATGTCATTCAGCAAGCATGTAGTATAAATTTTACAGAGTATCAAGAGATGGTTAAGCATGCCTATCAATATGCATTGAACAATTCCATGGAAGCACATCAGAAGATTATTCTACAAGGACTGAATGAATGGAAATAGCAAATCAAACACTTATACTTTATGACACATCGGTAATGTCTGGCAACAGAGGTGATGATATCATTATGGATGGTGTAAGAAGCGAGCTGGAAAGTATATTTCCATTAAGTTTTATGATTAACGTCCCAACTCATGATTATCCGTCACTTGAAGCAAGAAAGCTTTTTGAAAAACTCCCTTTGTCTTTTGTAGGGGGAACAAATTTGTTATCCGCCAATATGGATATTTATAACCAATGGAAGGTGGTTCCTGAACACATTGGCTCTGATCACGATGTGGTGCTGATGGGTGTAGGTTGGTGGCAATATCAAAAAGAGATTAATCCATATACGGCTGATCTTCTTAATAGAGTTTTATCTAAAAAATATAATCACTCCGTTCGAGACGAATATACAAAGAAAAAATTAAATTCGATTGGTATCATGAATGTAATTAATACGGGATGTCCAACTTTATGGAAATTGCAAAATTCTATTCGTCCAGTTGGGCATAGTGATAGTGTTGTTTTTACATTGACAGATTATTCCAAACAACCTGAACAGGACAAAATAATTATTGATGTTTTAAGACAAAAGTATAAAAAGCTTTATTTTTGGATTCAAGGAACGAGGGATTATTCGTATTTAACCGAACTGTGTGCGAATCAGGTAGATGACATACATATTATTCCACCGACACTACAGGCATATGATCATTTTTTGAGTAACAAACAGGATATAGATTATATTGGGACGAGGTTGCATGCTGGTATCAGAGCGATGCAGCATGGTGTCAATACATTAATCATCAGTATTGATAACCGTGCTAGAGAAATGGGTAGAGACTTTAATTTGCCTATTATTAAACGGGATGAAATCGATAAATTGGAAGAGATGATACAGACGCAATCCAATGAAATAACCTTAACACTTCCTGCAGAACAGATTGAAAAATGGTGCCAACAATTTACAAAAACGGTATTTTTATGAAGATAGGAGTATTTTCAACACAAGATATTCATGGTGGTGCGGCTAAAGCTTCTCAGCGTTTATGTGAAGGATTGATCACATATGGGATGGAGATCGACTATTTAGTAAAATACAAAAAAAGTAAATTGTCTTATGTCAGACAAATTGACTATGAATATAATTTAGATGAACTTGGACGTATGGTTCAAGCTGTATATATCAGACCGAATCGGACAGAATATTCAAATACCTATTTTTCATTTTCTTATTCAAATGCTTCAATTAGATCTATTTTAGACGGCTATGATTTGATTAATTTACATTGGGTGGAAACTTTTTTTTCACAAAAAAATCTTTATGAAATTGTGCAAAGCTACAAACCGATTGTCTGGACCTTGCATGATATGAAGCCTTTTAGCGGAGGATGTCATTATAGTGCTGGTTGTATAGAATTTCAATCTGGATGCTCTTCTTGTCTTCAGTTAGAACATGATCCACATAAATTACCTGCAACGGTATTGCAAATGAAAAGGCAAATTTTGTCAGAGGCTAATCTTACAATAGTGACCCCGAGCCGATGGCTAGCCAATGAAGCTAAAAAAAGTCTATTATTCAAAAAATTTGACATTCGTGTTATACCCAATGGAATCGACTCAAATCTTTTTAGACCATATGATAAAAATTTGATGAAAGAAAAATTTGGATTTGATAAAAATGATATTGTTTTGATGTTTGGCGTCATGAATCATAATGATAAAAGAAAAGGATATAAAGAACTTCTTTTGGCACTGGAAAAACTTGCCGTATCTGATGCCATAACCGTAAAAGCATTGTTTGTTGGTGAAAAAGCTGATGAAAATTTTCCTATTCCCACAGTTTCTTTAGGATTTATTGCTACTGATGAAGATATGGCTAAAGTCTACAGTGCTGCGGATGTATTTATTATTCCATCATTGGAAGATAATTTTCCAAATACGATTTTGGAGGCGTTGTCTTGCGCAATTCCAGTTATCGGATTTGATACAGGAGGCATTTCTGATATTGTAGATGAGTCAAATGGAATTGTTGTCCACAAAGGGAATATTACTGAGCTAGCCAATGCAATTGGTGAATTGATTCAGCAGCCTGAGAAAATGAAACTATTAGGCAAGAATGGCAGAGCAAAAATATTAGCACAATATCAACTTAAGCATCAGGCAGAGGCATATAGCCAATTGTTTACAAACTTAATAACTAAGCCGTATTATTATAATGAAATTTTGCAAGAGTATGATGATACTGCTTTAGACGGTGTAGTAGGGTATTCGTTAAAACGTTCTCCAATATTTCTAAAACAACCCAAGAATTTCTCAAAACAAATCAGAGAATTTTATGCCTTCTTTAAAAATCATCTTTCTGATAACGAAAAGTATATTATTTATGGGAATGGAAGTATTGGTAAAATGATTGCTTCGATTCTTGGAAAAAATGCTATCGGTTTTATAGATCAGACTAGTTTGTCCAATTTGTATTCATCCGAAAACATGCTAACTTCTGATGAATTAAAGTTGGTGAATTATGACAAAATTATTATAAGTGTATTTGGAAATGAGCATCAAATTGAGCAGTATTTATTGTCGCATTTACACATTGAAAGTGATAAAATAATCAAGTTTACATATTCTTGATAAAAGATTATATTTTATATTTAAAGGCTTTTGTAGATAATGATTAATTTTTCAAAAGTAACCATAGTAACAGTAACATTTAATGCGGCACTCCATTTAGAGCAGACGATTCAAAGTATTATTAATCAAGATTATCCAAATATCGAGTACATTATAATCGATGGTGGTAGTACGGATGGAACAGTTGACATTATCAAACGGTATGAAAAAAATTTAACCTATTGGGCAAGTGAACCTGATAGTGGTATTTATGATGCCATGAATAAAGGGATAGATGTAGCAACTGGAGAATGGATAAATTTTATGAATGCGGGGGATAGCTTTTGTGAAAAATCTACAGTATCTAAAATTAAAGCGTATCTTGCGGAAGAGATTGATATTCTAGCTGGAGCAATTAATTATATTGCATCAGGTAAAAGTGAACTTAAAAAGCCGCTAGGTGCAGATTACAAGTATGATGGCATGTTCTGCTGGCATCAGGCTATGTTTACAAAAACTGCATTGATGAAAAAATTTAAATTTGATACAAACTTGCAATTGGCAGCTGATTATGAGTTCACCTTAAAATGTTACGAATCTGGTCATATTTTTAAATTTATTGATTTACCGATTGCCAACTTTATAGAGGGTGGATTTGCAGAAAGCAATCCAATACTTGGCAGAATAGAAGATATGTTTATCCAGTCAAAATACTTAAGAAATAATATGGAATCTATCTATGGCAAGCATTCATACAGTCGCCTAGAGGCATATAAAACGAATAATAATAGGACTTTGGCTCGTATATTAAATATTTTATTTGCTCAAATAAATACTTTAGATTTACAAGAAAAAAAATTCATTCTTTACGGATATGGAAACTTAGGTAGGATAATTCATACGTTGTATCCAGAGAATGTTCTATGTATCATAGATAAAAATTATGAGGAGCTTAATAAAAATTATGGAAGTAATCAATTTTATTCAAATACAATTTTGAACACTAAAAATCAAGAATATATATTAGTGACCATTTTAGGTAGAGAAGATGAAATAAAAGAAATTATATCAACATATATAATGGATCAATCAAAAATATTGACTTTTGTACTATAACTCATAGCTAGACTTGCGAGGAAGAATTTTTTCAAGAGCTTCTTTGATGACGTGTTTGCTTTTTTCAAAATCTTCTTCACTCATATCTACTTGGGTATATCTCCCTTTTGCAGTTGCATCATTGATGCAATACATTTTATATTTTCGGCTCTCTATGTCTTTGGCAACTATTTTTGTGTCATGTAGTGTTCTGACTTCAAGGCGTTTTCTTTTGGAATTAAACTCTTTGTATTTTCCTGGAGTAAATTTTCCAGTTACCAATTGCCAGTATCGAAAGAGGTATTGATTGACATCTTGATTATCTCTAAATTTCGAAGCTGAGGTTTGATTTAATACCTCAAATTCTTTATTCCAAGCCTCCTGAAATACACTTTTTAGGTATGGCTGTGGATGATGGTTCCCCACAAATCCTGTGTGTCCTTTCCATTGTAGTAAAAAGAATGTTTGTAATGATTTAAGCCCATAATTTGGATGAAACCATCTTGAAAAATGATTTAAAACTATTTGCATTTTGGAAAACTTTGGGTTGATGTGTCTGTTGAAGTTTTTGTTGATAATATCAATATTGTTGAGTATTATATGTCCAATGAGCCCATCATGTGCTGCGTCTAAAATAGCAATATCGACAGGTAGATTATTTATAAAAAATTCTTCTGGACTAAGTTTTTGCAAGATAAAAAAATCATCGTTAAAATAGACGAAATGTTCATTGAGCTCTTTGATTCTATGAATGTTTAGTTCTATTGGATGTGAGCTGAAGGTGGGTAAGTAATTGTGAGGTATATAATCTGTGTGTTTAATGATGACTAATTTGGGATGATCGATATTTAACCAGCTAGGCAGATGACCAGATGTGATCAAAAAAATTTTATTGACCCACGGCGTAAACTCTTCAAAGGCTCTAAAAATATATTGAAGATTATCCCAATCTTTGAAGCGGCTTGCTGTGTTGAGTAGTTTATTTTTTGGGCTGTACTTAGTAAATTCTGCTTGCCATTCTGGGTCGTTTCCATCCACCCAAGGAATTACAAAATCAATTTTAGTGCTCATTGAAAAATCTCCAATTTTATTCTCTCAGAAGTTTTGGGATCTATGTAAGTATAAAGCCTATCACAAAGCACTTTTCTTTGTTCTTTAAATCCATTTTCTGGGGAAATAAGAACTCTTTGTAACTCTTCTTGGCTTTTCACATGAACCCCTGGAGTGAACGCTTTATAATCATACAAAAACCCCTGCATATTTGCCTCATATTCCTCTTTGTCGTAGTCAAAAAAGATGATGGGACGGTTTAGGAGTAAAAAGTCAAAGTAGACTGAAGAGTAGTCTGTGATGAGAATATCGGTGAATTTGAGTAGTGGGTAGACATCTCCTTGGGTCGAATGAAAGAGAATATTTGTGTAACGTTTTTCCTCTGTGTAGAGTGCTTGAACAAAATGGTGGAGTTTGAGGATGAGGGTAATGTTCTTTTGTTGAAGATAGGTATTGAGTTGTTCAAAATCGAGCGGAATTTTTGCTGCCTTGGTTGATTCTCTGTGGGTTGGCATATAGAGAGCTACTTTGTGATCTGTGCCGAAATTCTTTTTTGCAAATTCATAGATAGCACTATCACAAAAAAGAAGGTCATAATCATCATGGCTCTCTTTGAGAAAAATATCGTTGCGAGGGTAGCCGAAATCTTTATACTCTTTTGCATTTATGACGTGAGAGAGTGTTGTTTCATTTACAAAATCACTCGTTGAGATGAGATAGTCGTATGAAACTGTAGTGAGCTTATTGAGCCGTTTAAGTGGTATGCCATGCCACATCTGCAACCGCTTTTGTTTAGGGGTGAGGAGGTTGATCTCCTCGGTGAGGTTGGCTTGGTCTTGGATGGTAATTTTAGCTAGTGCCATGAGAAGGTAAGCTTGCCAGCTCTCAAGATGTACTGCCGGCATATTCAAGGTTTTAAGCTTGTTGTATTGTGCAAGATTGTCGGTGAGCATACAAACATTTAGCCCCTCTCTAAAGCAGTGAGCAAAAAGTGCTTTGTTATTTGAGGTGATAGAGTCTTTTGAGATAAATATGATCTTACTGCGCTTATAACCTAAAACATCGAGCGTTCTGGAAAGGTACTTTAAAAAGAGTTGTTTACGTTTTTTATTCTGTTCTGCACGAAGGGATTGTTCTACCTCTTGTAGTTCTAAAAAATGGTATGTACCGTGATACTGTTCCACTTTTATAAGTTTATTTTGCGGAAGCTTTTTAGTAAAATCTTTATAGATAGCATTGCCATGGTTTTGAGAGAGGATGAGGATGAGGTCATACTCCTGTCTTATATGTGAAGGTTTTACAATCCCCTCACCCTCTTGGAAATTATCGATAAACCCGAGAAAGGTAAAATCGTATTCCTCTTGCAACTCTTTTGCAAACATCGTTGTTTTTGGGGTATGGGGAGCAATGAAGATCTTTTTGCCGTTAAAGTCCAAAACCGGCTCCATGCTCTTGTAAAAACTCGTTGAGTGCAATTTTAAGTTCCGTCGTCGAGACATCTTCAGTACGTGGTAAGTAAAGAACCTCGCAATACGGTTTTAAAAAATCAAATTTCCCTTCCCAGTCGCTTCCCATTGCAAAAATATCGATATTGTAGCGTTTGATATCGTCAATCTTTTGTTCCCAGCTCTCTTCAGGGATAACCAGATCGACCGCTTTGATCGCTTCGACGATTTGGGCGCGTTGCTCATAGGGGATAAGGGTTTTTTTCCCTTTTATGGCATTGAATTCATCGGTGGAGACAGCAACAATTAAATGATTACCGAGTGTGCTAAGTCGTTGGAGGAGGTTGAGATGACCGATGTGAAACATATCAAATGTGCCGTAGGTTATGATGGTTTTAGATTTCATAATCGCCCTCTCGATCGAGATAGATGCAGCAAAGGTTCTAATTCTAAAAGATGATTTATTTCATGATGGGCAGCTTGTTCCAGGGTAGGTGCAAGATCTTTGAACATACCGTTACGGATGCGAATGGTATGAAATCCGAGAGGTTTGATCCCTATAAAGTCTTTATGGGCGTTATCTCCAATGTAGACGATTTTATCGGGAGAGGTTTTTTCCAGAGCAGCAATTTTTTCAAAGCAATAGGGAGAGGGTTTTGCGTTATGTGTTCCGTAACGATGGGTAATAAAACTTTTTTTGGTATAGCGATCAACTCCAAGTGCTTTAATTTTATTGGCTTGAGTGATCTTATTTCCATCGGTAACGATGTAGATGGGGATATTGAGAGTATTTAGATGTTCTAAAATCGTTTGTGCTTCGGGTAAGAGGGATATTTTTGGTTCATGTGTTCGATAAATGCGTATGCATTTGGAAATAAGAGATTTTTGTGTGAAACCGTAGTTTTTGAGAACACTATCAAATACTTTTCCTCTTCCTTGTGTATCAATCGCTTTTTTAAAATCCTCTAACAGTAAGTCAGCTGAAATAGATAAATGATTAGAGAGGTAGGTAGCCACAGCTTTAAAACCACTGTGAACAAAGGTTATTTCATTATATAAGGTGTCGTCAAGATCGAAAACTACCACATTAATATCCAAAATAGAAATCCTGTTCACCGCGAATTTGTCGAATAATATCGGTTCTTTTTGAAAAATGTATTGTTTGATTGTGGCATTCTTGCAAAAACCAGTAATAACTTTCCAGCCCCATAGTATAGCTGAGCGTCGAAGCTCCTCCGAAGCGAGCATTACATTCAATGATATGAATACCCTGATCATTACGGATCACTTGGGTGAGTATATGGCCACTGAGCCCGAGGATGGTTATTAGTTCTTCTACGACATGGGTGATTTCAGGGTCATCTTTGTAGCAGGTGATTTTGGATTCTCCATTAACGACGAGTTCTCTGAGACGGACGATGGAACCTATGTGTTTTCCTTGTTGGGTGATATAGCTATCAACGCTGTACTCTTCCCCCTCTATAAACGGCTGAAAAATTGGAGATTGAAGGGTCTGTGCAAATGCTTTTGCTTTTTCATACGGTGCATTGACTAAAAGATCATTGCTGCCCGCTCCAAAACGTTCTTTGACGACATACGAGGGAACATGAAGGGTATCAATATTCAATGCCGTTTGGATGAGATGTGGAGATGCCAAAGATTGAAAAAAGTCCCATTTGTCATGGCAAAGAGAGACCGATCTCTCATTGCTGACAAAGACGAAAATTTGGTGTTCTCGCAGAACTTCTTTTATCTTCGAAAACCAAATTAGATCACCATCGCGAGTAGGTATGATATACCCTATTGAGTGAGAATAGCAATATTCAAGAAGTATTTCAAGCGTCATTTCTGCTAGAGGCGGCATTTGCCAAAAAATATCTACAAAATGGCGACTGATAGGGTTCGAATCGCAATCGGTTCCCACCAATGAGATAGAGGGGTCAAATTTTTGGATAGCATGACGTACCTTTTGAATCAAAGGAAGTTTTGCACCAATACTGGTGAGGAGTAGATTTTTGGTTTCCATTAACTGTTCTCTATATCTTCTAACCGGAGTGGGGTTGCGAAATCCAAATCGCAAGCAGCACTTTTTCCTACAATATCCTCTAAATGTCTTGGATGTAAACCGTTAAATGGGCGGACACTTTTAATGTTTTGGCGGTTGAACTGCTCCCCTTTTTTGATCGGAGCGCTTACATACAAGCTTCGACAGAAACGGCGATTTTTTAATTTAAAATCATCCATATCATAGGTTATGCTGCCTAAAAGCTCTTCGGTCTCTCGTACGGAGCGAACCATATCGGAAAAAGTCTCAAAATCGAGTGAAAAAGCGGCATCCGGTCCACCGATTGATTGGTCGAGAATAAAATGTTTTTCTATCACACGAGCTCCCAGCGCTACGGCCGCGACAGGAGCGGTGGAACCTAACGTATGATCAGAAAGACCGGACAGAACATTAAATCTTCTCGCGAGATCTGGGATGGTTTTAAGGTTTGCTTTTTCAAGCGGTGCGGGGTATGAGCTGGTACATTGAAGTAAAATAATGTCGTTGTTGTTTTCTTCTCTACAAATAGTTATCGCTTCATCTATCTCATCGAGGGTAGCGGTACCGATCGAAATGATGATCGGTTTTTGTTCTCGTGCACAGCAGCGGATTAAAGCATGATCAGTGATCTCGAAAGAGGCAATTTTATAGGCCGGTGGATTGAAGCTTCTTAGAAAATCAACAGCACTTTCATCAAACGGAGTGGAAAAACAGATCAATCCCTCTTCGTGCGCGGTTTGGAAGAGTTTTGAATGCCATTCCCATGGAGTGTAGGCTTCTTGGTAGAGTTTATAAAGTGATTGGTTATCCCAGAGAGTTCCCCCATTGATGATAAACTCTTCACGGTTTGAATTAAGTGTTATGGTATCGGCGGTATACGTTTGGAGTTTGATGGCGTCAGCTCCGGCTTTTTTAGCAGCTTTAATGGTATCAATGGCCGTTTGTAATGAACCGTTGTGATTTGCGGAAAGTTCGGCGATGATAAATGTTCTGTTCGTATCAAAATCAAAATTGGCTATTTTCATTGTCTATTCTCCCAGATAGGGTATCCATTGGTTTTTAAATATTCAACCATATCGTCCTGATTGGAAGCACTTTGAAGTGCACTAAAGGGGAGTCCCATGAAAATCGCTTCATGGACAATGCCACTAGGGGAAAGGATCGCTTTTTTGCTTTGGTTCATGATCCGTGCAACATCGTTGGAATTCAGCAACAGATGAATGTTTGAATGAGATGCTGCATAAGCACGAAGAGAATTCAAATGGGAATTTGCTGAGGTCGTGAGGATGGCAATCTCCTCATTATCAGAAAGAGTTTTTAAAATTTCTTCGATCTGATTGGCAACATCGGCTCCCCCCATCGCGATAAGGAGATCATAGATTTTTTCTCTAGAGATTTTTTTCTCCGTGAAAAATTCGTCACGGATCAGGGTATATTCCTTTCCGCACCACAAGATGCATTTACTTGGAACTAATGAAGCGTATCGTTTGGGATCAGCATAGAGATTGTGGTTGAGTAGGATATCGCAATGGTGGCCCTGATAGGTATCATCGAGGGCGATAATCTCTACCCCTGTTTGAACTTTGATCTGTTTTTCAAAAGATTCATCAATTCCATAGTGGTCAAATACGATACGTTCAAACCCTTGGGTTTGGATGAGATGTATGAGCTCTTTTGGCGTATTATTGGAGAGAGTATGGACTGTGTAAGGGATCTGATCGATGATATTCCCCTCTAAATCTAAACAAGCAAATGCTATCTCACCACCCAGTCGTTTGGCGAGAACGAGATCACGCATGATGTGACCAATCCCGATATATGACGAGCTATCGGCGCGGATAAGGGTTTTCATGAATGGAGGGCTTTGTACATGAATTCTGCACGAATCCAGTCCTCAGGAGTATCGATATCTTGGACGAGATGGCGGGGTAAGTCTATCGGGATGCTGTAGGGGGCAAAAATCTTTTTTTGCTCCAACCATGAGGTGCTTTTACCCCAATAAAATTGTCCGGCATCATGATAAGTCTCGATGAGATCTTGGCTTCGTGTAGCGGAAAATTCGGGCCATATCATTTCTACTCCTTCACTGGAGCGTTTAAGAGCCCGAAAGATTGGATAGGGAAATGTCGTTACTGAAAAAGCAAATTCAGCTTCACTGTGATGAAGTGCGTTATAGCCACGAAGCAGAGATTCTGAGGATAGAAAAGGGACAGTTGCATAGATACAACAGGTGAATACCGGGTGGATATTTGCTTTGGAGAGCACTTGCAGTGCATGAGCAACCACGGCAGTAGTTCCGGTATAGTCATCGCTAAGGGATGCAGGGCGTAAAAATGGAACCTCTGCACCGTGTGCGCGAGCGACATCGGCGATCTCTTCATCGTCGGTAGAGACAATAATCTGTTCAAAGAGTCCGCTTTTTTGTGCCGCTTCGATAGCATAAACAATCATCGGTTTTCCGCAAAATACTTTGATGTTTTTACGTGGTATCCGCTTGCTTCCGCCGCGTGCGGGGATGATGGCAATGTTCAAAATGAGCATCCTCGATAGGAGTATTTTCCAATCACTTCAAGAATAATATCGGCTACGGTTTTGGCATCTTCCATCGACATTTTCTGATGGCAGGGGATAGAGAGTTCACTTCTGTAGAAAAGTTCGGTACTCGTCAAACGCTTCTCTCCAAAACGTTCTTTGTAGAAGCTGTTTTGGTAAATCGGTTTATAGTGTACTTGTACCCCTAAACCACGTTCTTGCAGTTCAGCAAAAATTTCTTCTTTCGGGCAATGAAGTTCAGGGTTGAGGAGAATGGGATAGAGATGACGTGCACTTTGTTCATGATCAGGAATCGTAATCGTCGAAAAAAGAGGATACTGTTTAAAATGTTCATCATAATAACGAGCGATATTTTCGCGAGTGGTGATAAAGCGATCGAGTTTATGCAGTTGTGAAAGTCCCAATGCGGCGGCAAATTCGCTAAGACGAAAATTATGCCCCAAACTTACCATATCAGAATTCCAAAGCTGTTTTTTGATGATTCCGTGTGAGCGGAAGAGTTTCAGTTTCTTGGCGAATTCTTCGTCATTGGTCACCACCGCACCTCCCTCACCCGTCGTGATCGGTTTAATGGCATGGAAACTAAAGATAGTCATATCCGCAAATGAACCAATTTTATGAGAGTTGACGGAACTCCCAAGTGCGTGTGACGCATCTTCGATTACCAGAAGATTATGTTTTTGGGCAATTGCTTTGATCGCGTCGATAGCAACGGGTTTTCCCGCAAAATCGACGGGGACAATGGCACGGGTTCGAGGAGTGATGAGTGATTCGATGAGTGATTCATCGATATTTCCATCCATTTTCACATCACAGAAAACGGGTTTTGTCCCCAGTTCTACCGCCATATTCGATGTTGCGACAAAACTGATCGGAGTCGTGATGATCTCATTATTTTCACCAAGTTCAGCAACTGCATAAGCTCCTAGCAAAGCTGAGGTGGCGGAGTTGAATGTGACACAGTAGCGCGCACCCACATAGTCGGCTATTGCTTCTTCGAACTCCTCAACTTTGGAACCTTGGGTGAGATGGGAACTTCGTAAAACCTCGACAACAGAGGCAATATCATCCTCTTCGATGAATTGGGTCGAATAGGGTAACACGATTAGTTTTCCTCATTACGGGTAAGCTCTATTTTAGCGAGCAGGGTTTCAGCAGTGAGCCATTCGCTGTTATTGTCTGAACGATAGGCGAATCCGTAGGGGACACTTTTCCCTTGTTCACCTAAGCGGTTAATATGATAGTTTGGTTTATGGGAAAACTGGATGGTAGGCTGAATCACAAAATGGTCATTAAACTCGATCGTGAGATGGGAATCATCTTCCGGACACATCACTTCATGCATTTTTTCTCCCGGACGGATACCGACAATTGTATGGTTTAGTGTCGGTGCGATGGTTCGCGCGACATCGATCACACGCATAGATGGGATTTTTGGGACAAAAATCTCTCCGCCGTGCATTCGCTCAAAATTTTTGAGGACGAAATCAACTCCTTCTTGGAGGGTGATCCAAAATCGTGTCATCCTCTCATCCGTGATCGGAAGTTCTTTAACACCTTCGTGGATTAATTTTTCGAAAAATGGGATAACAGAACCGCGTGAGCCCATAACATTGCCATAGCGGACAACGGAAAATGCGATGGGTTTGTCTCCAGTGATATTATTAGCGGCGACAAAGAGTTTATCGGATGCCAGTTTTGTCGCTCCGTAGAGATTAATTGGGTTGGCCGCTTTGTCAGTAGAGAGGGCAATCACTTTGTGAATACCGTTCGCGATGGCAGCATCGATAACGTTTTGAGCGCCGTTGATATTGGTTTTGATACACTCCATTGGATTGTATTCTGCGATAGGGACATGTTTGAGTGCGGCGGCATGAACAATATAATCAACACCGTTCATCGCCCGAATCAACCGATCTTTGTCTCGAACATCGCCGATAAAATAGCGCATACATTTGTCATTAAAACGTTGTGCCATTTCGTATTGTTTGAGCTCATCTCTGGAGTAGATAATAATTTTGTTAGGCTTATAATGTTTGAGGAGGGTTTTAGTGAATTGTTTTCCAAAACTACCGGTACCGCCAGTAATCAGAATATTTTTCCCATTCAACATTCAACCCCTTTTTATAAATTTATCTCTAAGTGTAACTGAGTTCGTTTGAAAAATTACTAATTTAGTTGGATGTTGCCATATCAATTTGTTGTTGTAGGGTGGTGAATTGAGTATTAAGTTTACTGATCATAGCATCATAGGCAATAAATCGTTTAGACATAATTTCGTAGCGTGCATCAAGACGTTCAACCATTTTGGCACGATCTTCGGTAAATTTCTTTAACGTAGAATTGAGATTGTTACTGAAATTATCAAGCTGTTTTTGATAACCTGTATAACTTTTTGTTTTTGTGTAAAGGGCGTCAAAAATCCCCTCTTTTTGACTGTCACCACTGAAAAAAGTTTCTAGAGAGAGAGGATCTTCTGACATTTTGGTTTCAAATGTAGAACTATTCAAACTCATAACTCCTTCTTTGTCGATGCTAATACCATAGTCCATCAAAGAAACCCCATTCTGATTAACAGAGGTGATGATATCGTTGATTTCTCTAGTGATAGATTTGATAAAATTTTCCCCGTTAAATACCCCGACTTTTCCAGCCTCTTTATCGTAAGCTGTCATATCGCTTAAGTTGGTGGCAAGAGAATTGTAATTTTGAACAAATAGCGACATCTCTGTGCTAATTTCAGTTTTGTTTTGAGTAATAGCAATATTTGCACTATCCCCAACCTCTTGATTTTTTTTCAACGAGATGGTAACTCCGTTGAGCAGGTCGGTAATCTCGTTGGTTGATCGGGTGATCGAAATACCATTGTATTTGAATGTTGCATCTCGTGCTGCTTGGATATTTGTCATACCGAGTGCTGACATAAGACTGTTAGAATTTGGAACGCCACCGGTGGAGAGTGAATCACTAAAACTGATCGCTTGATTGGCACCAACGGTATTTGATTTAATAACCAACTCGTATTTATCACTACCGACTTTCAAAATGGATGCTGTAACTTTATCACCTGCAGTATCATTGATCGAAGTTGCAAGGGCAGAAAGGGATGTTGTAGAGGTATAGTCAATATTAAAGCTTTGACCATCAACTGCTAGAGTAAATGTTCCAGACCCGATAGCGCCTGATCCTGGAGTGGTAGTGATAGCGGTTGTTTTGGAACTGAATATATTGGCTGAGTGTTCTACTTCTGCTTGCGCCATACTAATATTTGTGAGGCTGAACGATTGTACATCTGATCCTGCTTCTGCAGTCACAGCAACTGCATCTGTTGTACCCCCAACCGATCTAGCGAGAAAAAGAGAATCCATCGAAAGTTTTGATACACTGCTTTGAAATGTGTCCATTAATGAATCGAGCAGTTTGAATGATGTAAGTTTCAGATTAGTAGATTCTAGCTTTTTATCTATAGGGGTTAGAAGATTGGACTCATCATTTGTCCGTAATTTTTCGATGACATCAGCAGTGAGTACATTCGAACCGATCCCAAGAGAGTTTATAGTAGCCATAGCAAATCCTTTTGCTTTATTATTGATTGATATATCGGCAAATTTGCCAATCTGTTTAGACTGACTATTTTAAAGCAAAAAAGGTTCCGTTAACGTTTTTTTGCGATTGCGAAACGTTGAGGACGAATGGTCAGCTCTGTGACACTTATCCCCTCACGCATACGGAGGAGATTGCGGATAGTTTCAGAAATATCGGATGCAAAGAGTTTGGTATCATCACTATCACCCACTCCAAATCGGAGCGGATCAAAAAACGGTGTATCGGTCATATCAGGATTGATCGTGACAACTCCGACACTGCTCGATCTCACCTCTTCAAACAGACTATGACCGAAAGCACGCAATCCTGTTTTGGTGGCGGTATAGAGGGCGGAAAATTTAGAACTGCGGGTCGCTTCGATGGAGGTAATATTGATGATGGTTCCCTGATTTTCTTTGAGTCGGCGCAGACATATATTGGAAAGGAGTATCGGCGCGGTGAGATTAAGAGCAATCATATCGGTGATGATGGTAGGAGAGAGCTCTTCGTGAGGCTCAAACCGTCCAAATCCGGCGGCATTGACGAGGAGGGTTAGATCCTCAGCTAACAGCTCCGTTTTAATCCCTTCGAGTGCACCGGCACTTCTCAAATCACACGCGGTAGGGTGAAATAAGGGGTGTTCAATCTCCCCATTGGTTCGACTGATTCCGATAACACGGTACCCCTCCTCTAAAAGCATCACACTGATTGCTTTACCGATTCCCGAACTGCTCCCCGTTACGATTGCCGTTGCCATGTTCGTATCCTTGTCTTAGGTATAAATTGTGTCGCTTTGGCTAAAAGAGTCTCTAAAATATGTGCTTCGATACGCTCAGGATAGGTTGCCATTTCATCGCTCACCGCATAGGGATAAAAGGCGACATCACTGCGGCGGAGTTTTTTGAGTGAACGCAGATGACTTTGACTGAGGCGAAAACTTCCCAGTGTCAATTGCTCAATAGAATCTGGATCGATTGCCCCAAAAATGGTCTCTATCAGTTCAGGGTAAAGGATCTCAAATTGATCGGTGTAGATGACGGGATCGATACAGAGCCGCACCTTCCACCCCAATGCTATCGCTTCTCGAATTGCATTGAGCCGCTTCTCCAAACTTGGTGTAGCGTGTTCATAGCGATCGATGATTGCTTGGGGAGAGAGGGTCCATGCCAAAATTGCCCGTTCATTGGGGAGAGCGTTTTTGAGGGCTTTGAGATTGGCGCTTTTGGTACGAATTTCGAGATACAGATTCGGATGCAGTGCCGCAAATTTTAGCCAGCGATCTGTTTGTCCTGTTAGTGATTCTATTGCCATCGTATCGGTATCGTACGAGGTTGCTACCAGCGTGTCATTCCCCAAATAAGGGCGGAGCTGTTCAAAGGCATCTTCGAGGTTTACAAATAACACGGTGTTAGCTGAGGGATAAAGCCCTTGGAGGTAGCAGTAATCACAATCGTACAAACACCCCATTACACTCGAAGCGTAAAAAAACTGTTGATGTCCAAACCCATCGCTGTATTGACTCCCCTCGTGGAGAAACTTCCCCTCCTTATGGGCGAGGATCAATTTTTTGGCACTGCTTTGGGCGGCAAAACTTTGGTTGGGTCGATTAAATACCTCTTTGTAATGATCAATCATAATAATGTGAGAGTGTTCAAATTTCTCCATGATTTTCTGCGTTTGAGGGTGATTTAACACTTTTTTTTCGATATAGAGATGGGAAAAAAGCTTAGGCTGTGAGGGTGGTAATGAGTTCTTCAAGCAACATACTCCTTTCGCGTTTGGAGTTGGGGATATCGGATTGAAAGACTAAGGGTGCCATTGGATTTTTCAGACGAAAAAAAGAGAGGGCATCTTCGAGCCCATCGCCTTGGCTTTTGGTGAAATGGGCTTTAAATATGTCGATACGTTCTCGCTCTTCATCACTAAAGAGCGATGGAGCGGATTGGATCGTTTGAAGTGCGGATAAAAGATCATCAATGAGGGTTAGATGGGAGCGGATTAATTCGATCGCCCCCTCTTTGGTAACACTTTGCGGAGTAAAATGATCGGAGACAATTTTGACAAATGCTATTTGGTGCAGTTTGAAAAAACGTGATGCGGCTTGAAAGATTGCACTGCTTTCCATATCAACTGGAAATTCACAGTTGTGAGATTGAGGTTCATCGACACACAAAAGGGATGTTTCTCTCATAGAATGAGGATAGAGGATATCAGGATAATACCGTTTTTCATGATCAATGATCTGATGGATGAGAAGGGCTTCTGTGATTTCATACTCCGAGGGGGCACCGCATATTCCTATATTCATTAAAATATCGGCAGGTTTCGGTATTCTCCATCCCAAGAGGGTGCTTAGTCCCATAAGTGCATTGGTTTTTCCCATTCCGCTGACGAGTAAAACGATATCGTCATTTTTATAAAGGGAATAGGGGAGTGAAAGATCGCGTTTGAGGCGATAGTGCTCTATCAATGGTCTGGCTTCGGCATCGAGGGCGGTAATGAGATAAATCATAGAGTTATTATACCACCATCTTGCATTTGATAAGCGAAACAGCTATAATTTCACCTCTCCTCTAGACCTGTGCAAGGGCATGGTCGGACAACGTGTCAGGGTAGGAATACAGCAGCACACCCGTCCATGTTTTGTGCCGCAGGTATCTGGGGGAGTCCCTCAACTTCTCATTTTTCTCACATATTTATCAAATACTATTAAAAATATCAGCTTAAAGAATAAATTTAACTAACAATGTTCTATAATCTTTTTAGATACAGAATTATTTTGGAGAATTGCGATGAGAATTGAATTAATGGAACAGATTGAACACGTTCCGATGTTACCGGAAACCGTTCAAAAAGTAGAAGCGGTATTTAATGATTCGAATGCAACGGTTGCTGATATGGCCAATGCGATTAAAGACGATCCGATCATTACCGCGTACATTCTAAAAACTGCAAATTCCCCTATGTATGGCTTGAGCCGAACGGTGAATGATATCGCCACGGCGGTTTCGTTGTTGGGTCGAGAAGCAGTTCGAACATTTACGATCGCTTCAGCGGCAAATTCGTGCATGGAGATTGATTTGGCTCCGTATGGAATGACGAAAGACTCTTATTTGCATCGTGCCCAGTTGCAAAATGCCCTTGTCAGCAGATGGGTGTCGAAAGTAGACCGCTCATTATTGGGTCATCTTTCATTGGCGTCGTTTTTGCTGGAACTCGGCAAAGTGGTTATCAGCCGCTATTTGATTGAATCCAACCAAGGGGCTCTGTTGAGCGAAAATTTGGCGAAAGGGATATCGGTCAAACAAGCCGAAATCGTGGCCTGCGGAAGTAAATCCGAGGATGTTACGGCAACCTTGTTTTTCCGCTGGAATTTCGATCCCGATTTGGTCCATTTGATCCGTTTTGCAAATGAACCCGAAGATGCATCTGACCCTGAAACCCAAGAGATGGCAAAATTCCTCAAAGTGGCAAAAGAGGCAATTACCCTTGATGGAAAAATTACCGATGATACGCTCAAAAATGCTCGTGAACTGATTGAAGAGTACGGTATGAATCAGAATCTTTTTGACGAAGCGGTCGAAAAAATCCTCGCTGCCGCGTAATCTTCGTCATCCCCGCGAAGGCGGGGATCCAGCTAAAGTTATTCTTCTTTTTTCGTGCTTCCTACTTTGCATTGGGTAGGAGCGCTCGGAGGATTATCCCTCAAATAACACAAATCTTCATACGTCTGTTTCAGCACTTTACTCTCTCGCAGCAACGGTAACATCTTTTCATCTTTTTCAGTTAGAGAAAGCGATTGATTGTAGAGTAGCGCTTTTACTTCGGCATCAACAGCAGCGAGCGCCGCTTCTATGTGGGTGAGGGAGATCATATCTATTCTCTTTTTTCAATGATTATAGCAATGAGGTCCTAAAACAACGATGGTTGTAACACTTTTAATTTAAAACTTTTACGATGAATCTCACAATAACCGTATCGGCGGATTGCTTCGATATGAGTCGCACTACCGTATCCCTTATGTCCTTCAAACCCGTATTCGGGATATGTTGTACTAAGCTCTACCATCTCGCGATCACGGCTTACCTTTGCTAAAATCGAGGCGGCACTCACTTCGGGGATGGTTGCATCGGCTTTGACCATGGTCCGTAAACCACTTACGCCGAATTTTGAATTTCCGTCGTAGAGATAGTCGGCTTCTCCTAGTGCCTCCATAATTTCACGCAATCCTAAGGCTAGACAGGCGGAGAGGCCAAGTTCATCGATTTGTGCTGCACTGAACCGCGCAATATGATAGCTTGAATTGTCACGAATGATGTCAAAGAGGGCTTCCCGTTTTTTCTCGGTGAGTTTTTTAGAGTCATTTAACCCCTCAATCGGATTATGTAAAATAACCCCTGCAATAGTGAGAGGTCCCGCTAGCGGCCCTCGTCCTGCTTCATCAATTCCGCATAAAACCATCTCAACACACCTGTTTCTTTAGTATAATGGCATATTAACATAGAATCAAAAAGGATCATTATGAAAAAAGCATTACTTGCATTGTGTGTCGGAAGTGCTATTGCTTCTGCTGCAACAGTTGCTGGATTTGGAGTTGAAGCCGATTATTATTCTCCCGAAGTAAAAGGAGATTTTCGATATACCGAAAACAGTGTTATGAGTTCAACCCACTTTAACGGGGATAACGACACGCAGTACCAAGTGGGGCTGTATTTAGAACATCCGATCCCGATGCTTCCAAATCTGCGCGCTGACTTTACCCCTGAGACCTCGTTTAGCGGTGCAGATAGCGTTGCGGGAACCAATACGGTTAAATTTTCTCAAATTGATACAACTCTTTATTATGAGGTTTTAGACAATATCGTTGATTTTGATATTGGATTAACCGGTAAATTTATTGATGGTGAAGTTACTGGAACTGTCAATCAAAGTTTTAATGTCGTTATCCCTATGGTGTATGTGGCTGCCGGCGTGAAAATTCCTACTTTGCCGGTTCGTTTCGACGCGGATCTCAAATATGTCGGATACAGCGGAAATTCGGTGAGCGATATGCGCATCAAAGCGGCATGGGAAGTATTTGCTGGCCTTGAAGCGGTAGCAGGGTATCGCTATGAATCTCTCAAACTGGATGAAGACGATATCTATTCAACACTCAAAATCCAAGGCCCTTTTATTGGGGTAGGGTATCGCTTCTAACTATCATCCCCTAATGCCCATCTCTCAAACGGAATCATCTCAATGCGAGAGATCGGATGAGAGAGGGTGCTCTCCAGACCCATTGTTACAGCAATAACTTCACGTACTCTATTTGATACAATAAACCCTTCCAATGCTTCCACTTTTTTAAAGAGGGCATGTTCGTTGGCAAAGGGCGAAGCAATGATGATTTGCCGCCGCTGCGGAAGATAAAAATCGATCCCCTCATCATAATAGCATTCAATACCGTGTTTATCGAGTTCAGAGAAAACGAGATTCTCAAAAAGCCGTCCGAAATGTTTTTGGAGAACCAATGCGTGTTTGATCGCAATATCGCACAAATAGAGTTTCTTAACCGCACTAGGATGGTTGAATTTGCTCAGACTTTTGAGATAACCCCGTTCAAACATCGATTGCAGATGGAGATAGAGTTTGTCTTTGGAGATTTTACGCTCTACCTTGAGCCGCTCATAGAGATTGAAGGCAGAGACCTTTTGAGTTAACATCTTGGAAGCTTGGGCGAGGATCGAAAACTCGATGGTCTCTAATCCGCGGATCAGCGTACTTTGCAAATATAGGATCCGATCTTCACTGGCGATACGGTGCATTGCCGGAAATCCACCCAGCTGGAAAAAATGATTCAGTGCCGTAGAGTCGTATTTACTTTCAAATGCTAAAAACTCTTCATAATCCAGCAGTTGCAGATGTATCGTATGAAAAGCCAGATCAAGAGATTTTTCACTGGAGAGGATGATTTGATCACACTCAAAAAGTTTAATCGCTTCATTATAGTTATCCAACGCGAGAATTGAAATTTTGTTTTCTCGACAAAAAGATTCCAGTGTAGCATTAATCTCACTCACATTGAGACGGAGATCACGGCAGTCGAGATAAAGATAGGTCGATTTTTTGTGAGCAAGTAGATAATGTTTAATCAATGCGGTTTTTCCTGACTGTGTTATTCCATAAATCAAGGTATTTTCTTCGCCGATTGATTGTTTACGCTCTATGTATCCGACATTATGCAAATCGTATCGGTAATATTCATCTAATAAGGTGTTCATACCCAAAATCATACCCTAAAAAATAGTACGTCCTTATTAAAAGGAAGTAAAATTACATATAAAATCGTTTTTTACCCCTAAAATCCTTGACCCTGAGCGGATATGTCAGTATAATTTCGCCGCCTTATATAGTCAGACATGATCTGACGAGTTCTTTTATCTA
>CAZKJU010000008.1:16102-44851 GCA_964553185.1 uncultured Sulfuricurvum sp. | reverse complement strand
TATTATTTAGATTTTAAACTCATACGTACCGCTTTAGTCGCTTTTACCATATTCTCCAGTGCCGCTTCGGTTTCACTCCACCCGCGGGTTTTGAGTCCGCAGTCGGGGTTAATCCAGAGCTGATCCGCCGGAAGCACTTCGAGAAGTGCATGGATTTGCTCCTCCATCTCCTCTACACTAGGGATCCGTGGTGAGTGGATATCATACACTCCCGGTCCCACCTCTTGGGCATAGCCGACCTCGGCAAAAATTCTTAAAAGTCGATTGCCGCTGCGGGAAGTTTCGATCGAGATCACATCCGCATCCATCGCTTCGATGGTTTTGATGATGTCGGTAAACTCGCTGTAGCACATATGGGTGTGGATTTGGGTGTCCCGTTCCGCCACGGCGGTCGAGAGGAGGAAACTCTCCAATGCCCATTTCTCATACTCGGAGCGTTTTTTACGGCGCAACGGATACCCCTCTTTGAACGCCGCTTCGTCCACTTGGACCATTTTGATCCCAGAGCGTTGCAGATCATCCACTTCATCACGGATAGCCAGAGCGATTTGTGTTGCGGTGAGGGAACGGGGCTGATCGTCTCGAACAAAACTCCAGTTGAGGATCGTAACGGGTCCGGTCAACATCCCTTTCATCGGCCGCTCGGTTAGACTTTGCGCATAGATACTCCAAGCTACCGTCATCGGAGTCGGACGGCTGACATCACCGTAAAGAAGCGGCGGTTTGACGCATCGGCTGCCGTAGCTTTGAACCCAGCCGTTGGAACTAAAGGCAAAACCATTCAGTTGTTCACCGAAATACTCCACCATATCGTTGCGTTCAAACTCCCCGTGAACCAACACATCCAAATCGATGGACTCTTGAAATTCGACACACGATTTTATTGCCTCTTTCATGGCGGACTCATACGCTTCTTTGGAAATGAGCCCTTTTTTGAACTCCTGTCGAATCTTGCGGATGTCGGCGGTTTGGGGGAACGATCCGATGGTGGTTGTCGGCAGGATCGGCAGTTCAAACAAATCGTGCGCCGCTTCCTGACGGAGGGCAAACGGATAGGGGCGTTTATAATCATTCGCCGCAATGGCACTGAGTCGTTGTTGTACCGTCTCATCGGTACGGTTGGTATGGATCGGATGAGCTTCTAGCGCTTTTTCTTCGAAAAATGCTTTGGATAGGGTACTTAGTTCAAAGAGTTTCTCCTCGGCAAACGATAAAAGCGATTTAACGTCATGACTCAACATGCTCTCGTGTTTGAGGGTATAGGGGACATGGAGCAATGAGCATGAAGCACCGATGCACAAACGCTCTTTAGGGATATGTTGTGCGATAGTATTGAGAGTATCCAAAGAGGCAGTGAGGTCATTTTTCCAGACGTTACGCCCGTTGACGATTCCCACCGTGAGCGTTTTATCGCTATCGGCGATGAGTTTTACCGATTCGATGTTTTTGGCTCCAAAGACGAAATCGAGAACGAGCCCTTTGATCGGGGCATGGATGAGTACCGCCGTCGCTTCGGTCGAGTGTTCAAAATAGGTCGCTACATCGATATTGCCGAGTTTTCCCAGACGATCGTACGCGATTTTGAGGAGCGATAAATCATGCGGAGTCGGATCGTAGACGAGTGAGGGTTCATGAATAACGATCGGTGCATTGAGCGCTTTGAGAGCTTCCAATAGGGTCACATACTGGGCGAGAAGTTTATCAAACAATGCCGTACGTACTGCTTCGGAGCATTTTGAGAGGGCTAAAAACGTGAGTGGTCCGATCAACTGAATCCGCCCTTCAAGCCCCAGAGCTTTTGCCTCATTGAATTCACCAATAATTTTCTCCGCGTTCACGGTGCCAAAAGCAAAATTCTCATGCAGTTCGGGGACAAGATAGTGGTAGTTGGTGTTGAACCATTTGGTCATCTCCAGCGCTGTGTGGGTTGTATCTCCCCGTGCCATCGTAAAATAGCGGCGAATTGGATCAGTGATATCACTGAAGCGTTCAGGGGTAGCACCCAAAATTACCATAAGATCGAGCATATTGTCGTAAAAGCTGAAATCGTTGATCGCAACGGCGTTGATACCCGCATCACGTTGAAGCAGCCAATGGCGGCAGCGCAGATCGGCTGCGGTGGCACCCAGCTCATCTAGGCTGATAGTCCCTTTCCAATAATTTTCGAGGGCGATTTTTAACTCTCTTTTTTCACCGATACGGGGAAATCCGAGCACTGTTATCTGGTTAGTCATTTTATTTTCCTGTTTATTATTATAGATTCTTCGTCATTCACCCTGCGGGCACTTCGCCCGCGTAGGCGGGAATCCAGCTTTTTTTGGAGATGGATCCCCGGGTCTACCCTAAAGGGCACGTGAAGTCCGAGGATGACGGGGACAATTGGTGCTGATTAAATCGAAAAAGAGAGGTGTAACGGCGGTGAAGTATCGGTGTGAAAATAGCGAAACAAAAATCGGAGTTTAGGGACAAAAGAGGCTACATAGAGGGCGCACGCCGTGCGGCGTCGGAAGAAACAGTTACAGTGGCACTGGCAGCGGGATACCTTCGGGGTGAAAGGTTCTAACGCTTCGAGGAGAATATCGAGTTCATCAGGGGGAGATTCATCGA
Organism: uncultured Sulfuricurvum sp.; assembly: GCA_964553185.1. GTDB lineage: Bacteria > Campylobacterota > Campylobacteria > Campylobacterales > Sulfurimonadaceae > Sulfuricurvum. The sequence continues at coordinate 42,244 of CAZKJU010000008.1, read as the reverse complement.
TACTCGCATCCGCAGAATAGGTGCGATAAGTATGACAAGTTTGGGTACGAACGGCACGGTTATGCAACGTTGCTGCATTGACGGTTGCGGTGATCGCTTGGAGTGAAAAATATTTTCCTCCGAACCCTTTTGCCATAGTGTCTCCATAAAATTAGTGATGGAATTGTACACGATTCTTTATCGGTTTCAGTGGTATAATTAGAAAAATGAGAAGGAATAACGTATGTATGCGGTTGAATTTGAAACGGTTTCCAAAAACGGTATTATCGAAATTCCCCAAGCATATCGGGAATTTGCCTCTAAATCGTTACGCGTCGTCCTCATGATGGATGAACCCTATCAAGAGAGCAAGATAGCGCATATGCAAGCGCTCATCGATGAGGGGATTGCGAGCGGAAATGGGAATCACTCTATGGAAGAGTTAAAAGCGATTGCTAAAAACAGATTGACTACCGGCACGAAATAGTGGCGTATATCCTCAGTATTGAAGCCGAAGAGGATATTATCGCTATCTTTCTCTCCGGTGTTGAACACTTTGGAATGACGCAAGCCGAAGAGTATCACGGTGATTTAGAGAAAACGTTCGATTTTTTAGCCCTTAATCCTAAAGCGGCGCGTATTCGGGAAGAATTAACCCCCTCCATCAGGGTACATCCCCACGGTTCCCATATTATCCTCTACACGATTAACGAAAAAAATGATGTGTTTATTATCCGCGTGCGTCACGCTCATGAAGATTGGATACATCATTAAGCCATGATTACCTTCAAAACTCTTTTTTCGATGATGCGCGATTATAAGCCTCAGTTGATTCGCGGTAATGTTATTGCGATCATTGCGACATTGGTCAGTATTCCGATCCCTCTGCTCATCCCTCTACTCGTGGATGAGGTACTACTCCATAAAGGGGGATGGATCACCGACGTCATCGATATCGCCACCCCTTTGCAAGAGCCTCTTTTATATATCGGGATTGTACTATTGGTGACGATCTCGCTTCGATTTTTGTTTTTTATCCTCAGTGTCCTTTCTCAGCGCTATTTCATCTCACTTTCCCAAGAGTTGAGTTTTAAAATCCGAACCCAAGCACTCAATCATCTTAAATGTGTTTCGATGGGGGCGTATGAGCGTCTGGGAAGCGGCAAAGTCGTGACCCATCTCGTTACCGATATCGACACGATCGAGCAGTTTTTAGGGAGCGCACTCTCCAAACTCATCGTCTCCGTGACGACGCTCATCGGTGTAGCGATTGTTCTACTGTGGATTAATCCTCTGTTTGGGATTTTGATCCTAATTTTTCAACCCCTCATTATGATCGTAACACGTAAAATCTCAGGACGTGTCGGGAAATTGAAGAAAGAGCAAAACCGAACCATCGGCGAGATGTCGGATAATCTCACCCAGATGTGTGATCTTTTCGGACAGATTCGCGCGAGCAACAAAGAGGAGCGCTTTATCGAGCGGAGTATCACTCAGGCGCGTACTCTAAAAGAGAGTGCTAGAGAGTATGGGATTGCGGCATTGCGGGGTGAACGGTTTTCGTATACCCTCTTTTTGAGCGGATTTGAGATATTTAGAGCCCTTGGGCTGGTGATGGTTCTCTACTCGGATCTCTCGATTGGATTGATGTTCGGGATATTCGGCTATTTGTGGTTTATGATGACTCCGGTGCAGGAGTTGTTATCCCTCCAATACAGCTTTGCCAACGCTAAAAATGCCCTCTCTCGGCTCAATGAGCTCCTCTCCCTCCCTAAAGAGCCCGCGTATGCCTCGCACCATGATCCGTTTGAATACACCCCGGGGATCCGTATCGAAACATCCGATCTGGTTTTTGGATATGATCCCTCCGAGCCCGTTTTAAAAGGGCTCAACCTCTCTATCGGCGAGGGGAAAAAAGTGGCCATTATCGGTGCCAGCGGCAGCGGTAAAAGTACCCTTTCCCAGCTTTTGGTCGGATTTTATTCGCCGACATCAGGTGATATCCGTTACAATGGAATCAGTGTTCAGGAGATCGGATTTTCACGCATTCGCGACGCGGTGTTCGTTGTCCTTCAGCAGCCGCTGATGTTTAATGAGACCCTTCGCTTTAACCTCACGATGGGGGATAATATCAATGATGAAGCGATCTTTGAGGCACTGCGTATCGCTCAGCTGTATGATTTTGTCATCCACCTTCCTAACGGTCTTGAGACACAGGTAGGGAAACTGGGTATCCGCCTCTCAGGAGGACAGCGTCAACGTCTCAGCATCGCGCGAATGGTACTCGCCAACCCGAAAGTGGTCATTTTCGATGAATCAACGTCGGCGCTGGATGTCCACACCGAGTCTGCCCTTTTTGAAGCATTGGAACTCTTTTTGAGAGGGAAAACGGTGATCATCATCGCCCATCGTCTCAGCACGATTACCAAAGCTGATTACATCTACGTCCTCGAAAACGGCGCGGTTTTGGAAGAGGGGACACGAGAGTCACTCGAACATCTGGATGGAAGCTTCAAAAGCTTTGTCCATAAACAACACTAAGGTTTACTATGGAAAACAAGCTTTTTGTCCGTTTTATGATTTTTACCGCAATAGGGCTGATCGGTTGGCTCTTTTTTCCGTTTTTAAAAAGTTTTTTTGTCGCTTTTTTACTCTCCATCGTCACCTATCCTCTCCATCAGCGTGTTGAGGCGAAGATTCGACGGATCGGCTGGCTCCATTCGGTCTCCTCAGTCACATCGGCAGGCGTGGTGACATTGGGTTTTACACTGATCCTCTTCATGCCGATTGTCGTCTTTTTGTACACCCTCTTGGATCACCCCTCCGACACGGTAGCGATGGTGAAAATGTTTGGAGATCAAATCGATACCCTCTCCAGTCGCTTGCCCGATTTTCTCTCATGGCTCAAAGAACCGCTTGAAAAAGGGATTATCGTTGCAAAAACGCACAAAGATGAGATTATTGCAACCCTTGCGACATGGCTGGGTAACGGATTGCAAACCTTTATGTCGATGGTGGTCGAACTCAGTATGATCGTCGTCTTTTTCTTTTTCTTGACGTGGTACGGACGGAGTATTACCCTGTTTCTCCTCCCGATTATACCCCTCTCACGTAACGTCAAACGTCAGTTTTTTGCCGACATGATGTCGACGACGGCAGTGGTCTTTTACACATTCGGCGGAGTGATGATTGCGCAAGGGCTGGCATTTGGTATTTTCATCGCTTTTTTCCCGGGGTACAACCCGTTTTTGCTTGGATTTATGACGGCAATTGCAGCCGTTATCCCTATCGTCGGAACGGGTCTCATATGGATTCCCGTTGCCCTCAATGAGTATTTTCAGGGGCATATATTTAATGCCATCATCATCTCGATTTATTCATGGGCGATGATGGCGTTTTTTATCGATAATATCGTGAAATTGGTGATTTTAAATTTTGTGAATCGGATATTGAGTGAAGGGCAAAACCGCCTCAACGAATTTTTAATCTTTTTTGCGATGGTAGGGGGATTGGCGACGTTCGGTTTTTGGGGATTCATCTTCGGTCCGGCGATTGTCGCGTTTACTTACACGACGTTGCGCCTTCTGCGAAAAACAAACCGTCCGAAATCAGGATGCCTGTAGTGCTTTAACTTCTTCACGCAATTTTGAGAGCTCTGCCATTATTGCGGTGATCTCATCGGTCGTTTTTGGCTCACTCCCGTGGGTATAACGTTCGATTGTGGATTGAACACTTTGGGTTAAATCATCGAGTTTGTTTTTTGCTTTGTCGATCAGGGCATTGTGATCGATATTGAGGTTCCCCTCCAACTCATGGATCTTATCGACAATTTCATCTTGATGTTTAAACAGATAGTATCCTGCCGCAGCACCGAGTGCCGCACCGAGGATAAAGCTTAGGCCGTTGTTTTGATTCATGATTTAGTCCTTTTTTTTCTTGAGTATTTGAGACAATGCCCCGATAGCGAGGGAGCCGATGGTCACTTTTGCGATACCGTTCGAGGCTTTGAGAGCCAGAGACTTGGTTTCGTCATGGAGAAACGAGATCAAATCGTGCAATTCATGCAGCGAGAGTTTCGATTTGTCGCTTAGAGAACGTGTCTCCTCTTTGAACTGTCCGATCAACTCATTCACCTCATGCAGTGTCAATGCCGCTTTGGTAGAGAGGAAACTGAGCTCATTTTGCAGATGTGCCGCAACTTCCTGAAGCTGCTTCATCGTTTTCAGCGCATGAAGCCCGATGAGGATGATCACGAGAGTGATGAACACACTGCACAGTGCGATCACTCCGACAAAGGTGGTTAAGAGTTGATTGTCCATGAATACTCTCCTTGCATAGATGCATCATAGCGCACTAATCCTTACAGTTTTTTTCATTATCCCTGTCTCTAAAAATCAGCTATGATTTTAAGCGAGAATCGAATGAGGAGTTTTTATGATTAAATATCTTTCTGCCCCCTTTGCCATAGGGCTGCTGCTAAGCGGATGCTCGATTCTGGAGCAAAAGACTCCGCTCAGCGGTGAGTGGAAATCGGCCACTTCGAGTGCAACGATCCGATTTGATAGCGGCAGAGTGAGCGGGAGTGATGGATGCAACCGTTACGGTTCGGCCTATAGTATCAGCGGAGATACCCTGGCAATATCGGATAAAATGATGTCGACGATGATGGCATGTGAAGAGGAGGGGATGAAAACCGCCGACCGCTTCCGCCAATCATTATTGGCAACGAAACATTATCGTATCGATGGGAAAAAACTCACCCTTTTAGGAGCTTCGGGAGAAGTACTTGGTGAGTTTATCGCAGTCAAAAAATAATCTCTTAAGAGAAAAATATATATACTTTACATATTCTATAAATATTGAAGGTATATAAATGATCCTAACTCTCTCCCATCAAAAAGGGGGCGTAGGCAAATCCACTATCGCGTGGAATCTCGCCGTTTTGTTCTCGAAAATTATCCCCACCCGTATTATCGATCTCGATACTCAGCGCTCATTGACCGTTACGAATGCCCTTCGCAAAGAGCATGGTCATGAGCCGATCGAGATGCTCCATTTTAATTCTGCCGGAGAGTTGGCAGAGTATGCGGCGGCCGATTCACAGGATGTCCTCACTATCATCGATTCAGGTGGATTTGACAGTGCGTTCAACCGTGTTGCGATTATCGCCTCGGATTTGCTCATTACTCCCGTTAGCGATAAACCCTTTGATCTGATGGGTCTGCAAAAATACGAAGAGATTCTCAAGAGTCTCTCCGAGATTCAGGGTGAGACGATCAAAACCCATGTTTTATTCAACAATATCAATCCCGCTATGAAACGCTTCGGTGATTTGATCGATTTCGTCTGCAGCTCGGAACATTTTGAACTTCTCGTTCCGATTTTGCGTCAACGGGTTGATTTAGCCCACTCCGTCGGTGAGGGAAAATGCATTAAAGAGTACCGGATATTCAGCCGTGCCGATTCGGAAATGGATGATTTGTTTAACGAAGTAAAATCTATTTTAAATATAAAATAGATATCTAAAATATATAAAAAGGATATAAAATGGCTAAAAAAAGCTTTTTGGCAAACATCGAAAAAGTAAAAAATTCCGCCGCGATGAGCGAGCGTGAAGAACACAATAAAAACGAAAAAGAGAAGAAAAAAAAGCTCATCACCATCCCCACAGAATGGGAAGATAAAATCCGCTCGTTTCACGGAGGAACAGTGAGTGCATACATCCTCATAGCCCTCCAAGAACGGATGCAGCGGGATAACCTTTTGTAATCATGCGGTAATCGTCCAATATTTATACAACAGCATCAAGAATAATTATGTGCAAATACGTTATACTATTAACAGCGTTCAACGGTGCTGCACTGTAATGAACTTTAATATCACAAAATATTCGAAAGGGACCAAGTGAAGGGTATATTTTTAATCACCATAAGTGCTTTGTCATTGATGATCAGCGGATGCTCGACGACAACATTTAATATGTTTGATGACAACAAAACCGCATTGAAAACAGTGTCAGAAGGTGAATACGGTCAAGAAACACAATTTGAGTGGAAAATCACCAAAGGAGACCGCATCGAGATCGTTGTGGTCAACCAATCGGGAGGAGATGGAAAGCAAGAACTCAATGTCCTCCTTAACACCGCCGGCGGATCAAACTATACCAACCGCGATGGAACCGAGGGATTCTTGGTTCCGGCAGATGGAACACTGAGACTCCCTTTGATCGGGGCGGTTAAACTTGCCGGTCTGACCGAAAATGAGGCGACCGATAAGCTAACCACCGAGTACCGTAAATATCTGCGCAACCCATTCGCCAGTGTCAAAATTTTGAATCAAAAACTTTTTGTTTTGGGCGAAGTGCGCAAACCGGGTGTTGTTCAGGTCACGAATGGAACGATGAGCCTTTTTGAGGCCTTGGCACATTCAGGAGATTTGACCGACGATGCCGAGCGGACAAATCTTAAGGTGATCCGAGGGGGATTGCGTGAACCTTTGGTGCGAGAGATTAACCTCGCGGATATTTCCCAGATGAAATTAACCAGTTTATTGTTACAGCCTAACGATATTATTTACGTACAACCGCGCGGTATGAAAGCGTACAACGTCGCGTTCAAAGAGCAAATGCCATTCTTTGATATGCTAACTTCTATGCTCAACCCGTTCGTCAGCTATACAACAATCAAAAATGGAAAGGCTGTTGATGTCTTCTTATTCAAATAAACCGCATTCTTCGGATATGGCAAATAGCCACGAAGAAGAGATCGATCTAAAAGGGGTATTCGATACCCTTTTGCGATACAAGCGTTCGATTCTTATTATTACCGCAGTAACCTTTTTCTTGAGCGTCATCTACGCTTATTTAAAACCCAATGTCTATCAAGCCGAGATGACGATCGAAGTTCACTCAGGTTCGAAACAATCCGATGCTTTGGCAATGCTCAATGCTACCCTCGGGATGAGCGGAAGCAGTTCGTTGGACAATGAAATTGCGATTATCCAATCCCGTTCCGTAGCGGTTAAAGCGCTCCAAAATCTCTCGTTGGGAACGCAATACTATGTGAGCAAACGATTCAAAGATGTTGAGTTATACCAAAATTCGCCGATTGCGGTAAAAACGTATAAGCTCGAAGAGCAGGTGATGGGAGAGCCGATCCATATCACCCCGATTGATGCCGATCGTTTCGAGATCGCTATCCGACCGGGAATGATGGAAAAGCTGAGCTATTCGCTCCGTTCGATGGTGAGTGTCATTCCAGAGAACAAAAAACCGATTACCTTTAAAGCGATTCACCGCTATGGAGAACGGATCAAAACACCGTTTATGGAGATCGTAGTTAACCAAACAGCAGAGATCACAGAGAGTGAGTACATCGTGACGATTGTCCCTGATGAGTTGATGTATGGGATGATCCAATCGGGACTCAGCGTTTCTACCGTTGCTCAGGAGGGGGAGCTTTTAGCTCTCAGTTATAATGATGCGATCCCAGAGCGGGCAGAAGCGATTCTCAACACGATTGCAGAAGCGTATTCACAACGCAGCATCGATCTAAAACATGAGATTGCCGATAAAAAACTGAAATTCATCGATCGACAAATCACTGCAATCGATGAGTCATTGGCTAAATCCGCTTCGAACCTCAAAGAGTACAAAACCCAAAACGAAGTAATCGATTTAACGATAAAAGCGAAAACATCGGTCCAAAAAATCGAAGAATTAAAAAATCAGCGGTATGAACTCGAAATGCAAGAGAGTGTGTTGGAAAACCTCCTCTCCTATTTGAAAAACAACACGGAAATTACGGGGATCGATCTGAGCGGTTTAGGTTCAGGAGGAGCCTCTATCCTCTCATTGATCCAAAAAATCCAAGCCGCGAACATCGAACAGTCATCATTGATGGTTGATTTTACCGATAAACACCCCGCAGTTTTGAAAATAAATCAGCAAATCACCTCCCTCAAAGCGAACCTCAGAGGGACGATCGAGAGCAGTTTGCGCGGGATACGTCAGCGTGTTACTACCCTCGATGGTATCATCGCAGCCAACAACAACACGATTAATGACCTACCAGAGGAGGAGCGACAGCTCACCCGCCTAATCGGATCGTTTAAATTCAACGAAAAAATGTATGAGTTCCTCTTGCAGCAGCGCTCTGAAACTGCGATTGCAGATGCATCGGTGATATCGGATGTCCGTATTATCGACAGCGCACTGGCATACGATGTTCCGGTACAGCCGAAACGAAAACTCTTGGTTCTGGTCGGGCTTATTTTAGGTCTAATCATCGGGATTGCTCAGGCGTTTGTCCGTAACTATTTAACCGATACGATTGAGAGTTTGCACGATATCGAAAAAAATACCTATCTAGCGATTTACAGTATTCTCCCCTATTTCAAAGAGAAAAAATCGCTGTATGAAGATGCACTTCGGGTATTGCTCACGAAATTTGAGTTTAGTGAGACAAAACCACAGGTGATTACGATTACCTCCTCGGTAAGGGGTGAGGGACGTACAACAACCGCGATCGAACTCGCTCGGGTGATGGGACAAAGCGGCAAACGGGTTGTATTGCTTGATATGGATATGCGCGGATCGGCGATTAACCATAAACTCCATCTCGGTGATGCAGGGATGAGCACTATCCTATCGGGCAAAGAGGTATTTGAAAACGTAGTCCATTATGTAGCACCCAATACCGATATGGTGACAGCCGGTACGGTACCCTCTAACCCGTATGAGCTCATGATCTCTGAGCGCTTTAATGAGCTGCTGGCTGCATTACGGACTCAGTATGATTACATCATCTTGGAATCTCCCCCTGCCGGTTTGGTTGCGGATGCTCTGGTGTTGATGCGGATATCGGATTTAAATCTCATCATTATGAAAAAAGGGTACTCGAAAAAAGGGTTCTTAACAAACCTCAATCGCTTTATCCAAGAACACGAATTGCATAACGTTGGGATCGTCTTGAACGGGTTAGAATTAAATAAAATTCGCCCTTGGAGAAAAAAATAGTTTTAATGATTTAAGATTATTTTTTAACAGAGTATGGTATAATGCCATGAAATTAAGTTGTAGGGTGAAGTGTCATTCGTCCTATCGTCGTAAATGCTCATATATTACAGCAAGGAACAAAGATGGAAAACAACACCTCTCGTCGCCATTTTCTGAAAAAAATGGCTTATACAGCCCCTGCAATCGTCGCACTAGGAGCGTTGACATCTCCTTCGGATGCTCTCGCGATCGGAACATCAAAACTGACCTTTGTAAGATCAAAACTCAACGCCAACGGTCTACGTGTTTCAGTCTGGAAAGACACTACTACCGGAGATAAATACAAATACACCTACAATGCAGATGGAAGCCTCAAAAAAGAGACTCATGTGTTTTCAGGTGCGGACGATTCAGACGATTGATTCGGCTGATTGTTTGTAATGTATGTTGACCAAACTTTACAATAGATCATTTAGATTTCACTCTTCTGAAAATCCATCTTCGATAGATTCCTCCACCGATACGGTTGATATCGTACCGGTAGAGACACTCCCTTTTCACACCTATATTTACTCATACCTTTACCAAAATAACCAAAATCGTCATATAGCATTAATGACCGATCACGAGTATACTACTGTAGATGCAGGGCAAAATTGGGTTTTTTATGTCGAAGATGTGGTCAATTTTCAGTGGACAAACGGTGAAAATATTATCCGCTATTGTATGATTGATCCTACCCAAGACGCTATTCGAGAGTATTGGCTTGTCCATATCGTGATACCGATGTTTCTCAGTATGCAAAAGAGCTATTATTTTATCCATGCAGGATCGGTGTTGATCGAGGATAAACTCGTCGCTTTTATCGCCCCTTCATTTGGCGGGAAATCAACTTTAACCGATTATTTCCTACGCCAAGGTCATATGATGGTGACGGATGACAAACTCCCGACGTACGAATCGGGGGGGCGCTATTTCGGTGTTCCTGCTCACCCCTATCATCGTCCTTACCGCAAACCCGAAGATTTAGGGCTGATATCTCCCAATTTCGCCGATGAACCCAGAGAGATTTCTGCGATTTACGTATTGGATAAACGAGAACCAGACGAAGAGATCATCATACACTCTCTAAAAGGGATCGAAAAGTTCAGCCGTCTCCATGAGGGGGCAGAAATGAATTTTTCATTTATGAACCGCGAATACGTCAGCTACCTGAGCAAACTAGCCAACGGGGTAAAAGTGTACAACATTACCATCCCCCATGATCTCAATCGTCTGGATGAAGTGTATCAGAGTATTAAAGGGCATGTTTTAGGAGTTGGAGATAGTGTCAGCAAATGACGCGAATAAAACGAATTAAGATAGCCAACAAATTAGCGTAATTCGTTGACAAAAATACGAAGGATAAAAATGATTTTGAAAAACTACTCTATCCCTCATTCGGTTATGCTTCAGTGCATTGATGATGAGACGCTCCTCTTTGACAGCGCGACTGAACTGTTTTTTTCTCTGAACGAAACGGGTGCGATGTTTTGGGAGAGTATGAGTGCGCATACCAACCTCGATCGTGTCTATGAAGAACTGCTAGAAGCCTACGATGTAGCACCCGAACAGCTCGAAGAGGATTTAGGGACGTTTGTGGGCCATTTGATTGATCAAGGGCTGGTTGTTTTTAGCGAGTAGCAGTGTGTTAGCGAATGACACGAATTAAGATAGTCAACCAATTAGAGTAAATTAGCGTAATTCGTTGACAAAAAAGATTAATATGCACTTTGTAATCTCTATCTGATAATCTTTTTGGTAAAATATCTATTATTTTAAAATAACATCTTTTGTTGCTTGATCGGAGACGTCATTCCCGCGCAGGGGGGAATACAGCTAAAATATGAATCTAAACAATAATCCATCATCAAACAACTACCCTCTCATCATCGAATGCTGCCGAATCGATCCTGACAGCGAAAAACTCGAATCTCTCGCACGAACGATCACCGATTGGGATAGTGTGCTGAGCAGTGCTTACGCTCACGGTGTCTACCCCCTCATCGCCAAATCACTAAAAACTATAATTGCAGTCCCCGATACCATAAAATCAGATCTCAAAAAAATCTCTTTTCATATCGCACGTGAAAATATGCAAAAAGGTGCAGAGCTTATTCGTGTTGTAAAAGCAATTGAAGAGGAAGGAATCCAAGTCCTAGCGATCAAAGGGCCTATATTGTCACAAATCATACACGGAGATATCACCACACGGCAATATGCAGATATAGATGTACTGATTCCAAAAGAGTCGATATATCGAGCAGGAAAAATTCTGTTAAATCATGGTTTTAATTCAGTTCGATCGATTGAGTTTTTAAAAAATCAAACATTGTTTAATGTGGCAAAAGACTTTAGTATTATTAATAGTGAAAAAAAAATTCATATCGAATTTCATTGGCAACTTTTTCTTCCTAGAGAAATCAAAAAAGCAAAATTAGATATTTTTGCTCTCGAAACTCCTTGTCATGAATTAAATACAAAGATGATTAAAACACTAAATCCAGATATTAATCTATTTTATTTACTTTTGCATGGCTCAAAACATATGTGGGAACGGCTTGAATGGATTGTTGATATTGATCGTTTGATTCGACGAAGAGAACACGAAATCGATTGGGATCGATTGGATAAGCTAGCGCAAGACATGGAAGTGGAAGTGATGTATATTATCGGTCTTGCAATGGCCAATGAGATATTTAAGACACCGCTGAAACAGAGACATATCGATGAAATTGAACGAACGGAGAAAATACTTTCTGCTAAAAGAGTTATACTCAAAGAACTCCTGAATGACTCCATTTTAAAGAAAGTGGACAAAGAGACAGCTTTTAGAAATTTATACAAAATGCAGTTTAATAAAGAGAACAAACTAGCTATTTTTCGTCATTACTGGATGACACTTACAGGGATCAAATCATTAGACGTTTATACTATAAATCTTCCAAACTGGTGTTCATTTTTGTATTATCCAATACGTATTCTTCGGTTAATCAGGTTTTATATTTTTCGATAAAAAGATAGTCGGCAAAAGCTGATTATTTGCGGAAGAACTGCGGGATTTTAGAGAGATTTTTAATCGCGATAGTGCTGATCCCTCCGATATCATTGTTTTGTAATGCACGGTAGTCCTCTCGCATCTTTTTGATGATATTTTTGATACTTTTATTGCTCTCTCCGCCTACCCGCATTTTATAGAGGACATTAGGGATATAGTAGGTTTTAATCCCTTTTGACAACACACGGAGCATAAAATCATAATCTGCTGCAATACGAAACGAAGTGTCAAATGATCCAAATTGTTCATACAGTTTACGACGGACGAAAAATGTCGGATGGGCAGGCATCCAGCCCTGTTTTAATAATTTCGGATGAAAATCACGGCTTTTCCAATACCGGAGTACTTTGGACGTGTCGGATTTAGGGGTATAGACTAGATCGCCATACACCGCGTCAGCTCCAGTAGTACTAAACGCTTCAGCAACGCGGCTAACAGCTTCAGGATCGTTGTAGAGATCATCAGAGTGCAAAAATGCTATGACATCGCCTGTAGCTCTTTCTACCCCTTTGTTGAGCCCATCATAGATACCTCGATCGGGTTCTGAGACAAATGTGCTGATTCGATCTTCATAAGTGCGGATGATATCGACGGTTCCATCTCGGGATGCACCATCGATGACGATATACTCGATGTTTGGATAACTCTGAGAGAGAACAGACTCGATCGCATCGCTGATCGTATCGCGGTTGTTGTAGACGGAGGTGATGATGGAGATTTTCATGGTTATACTCTTTTTAAAATGTCATTTGGATGGATATCAATTTGGCTAAAAGCAAATACTTTATTTCCCAAATCTTTTAGGCTTGCACCTATGTGGTAAACTTTTTCATCATCAATAATCATGAATCTATCATGAAATTTTTTGCATTGTTTGATTTTTAGATTTCCATATTGTTTATTGTACTTTTGGGTATCTAATTGGAGTTGTTCAGATAGAGTATGAGTGTAAATAGTGATTTGAATTTTTGAATTTTTTGCTAACAAAATCAAAATAGATTCATCTATGTAGTTATCGATTAAAACGATAGTTGCTTTTGCACTTTTAATCAGATCAGAAATAAAAACATAAGCATCAAAGATTTGGCCATTGAAAAATATACCGTGCTTAAGCTCTAAAACATTATTTTTTATATGTGATTTTATTGTTTCTATTTCATTCTCAAGCGATGAGAGTCTTTGTTGAGTCAATTTCTCACTATTGAGTGCGTATCCGGTAAAGATATAGTTTGTAAGAACTTTTGTAGCCCATTGTCTAAAATGAACCCCTTTTTGTGATTTGACACGATACCCTACCGAGATAACAACATCCAGATTATAGTAGTCAACATTATATGTTTTTCTATCAGCTGCAGTTGTCGCAAATTTTGCGACAACTGCAAGTTGATCGAGTTCTTGATCTTTAAAAATATTGTTGATATGTTTTCCGATGGTTTTGATATCTCGATCAAACAGTTCGGAGAGTTGGCTTCTATTTAGCCAAACACTCTCCTGATCAACAGAGACATTTAACTCTAATTCTCCATCATTATATATTACTATATCATTCATCGCTGAATCACTCTTTGACGTTTGATGATTGCGGGATTTCCTTGATAGATGCCGTAGGCGTCTAGATCGGATGTGGCGATAGAACCAACGGCGAGTACACTGTGGCTGTGACAGGTTACCCCTGGACAGACCGTTGATTTGGCTCCGATCCAGACACCATCTTCGAGTATGATTGGTTGGATTATGAGATCAAAGGTGCTTTTTTTATAATCATGGCTCCCTGTGAGCAGATACGCCCCTTGTGAGATACAAACATTGGAGCCGAGTGTTATCGGTGCGAGATTATCGATCCAAACCTCTTCGCCGATCCAGCAGTGATCACCGATTGTGAGAAACCACGGATATTTGATATGGACATTGGGTTTGATCACGACTCCGGTTCCGATTTGCGCGTCAAATAAACGCAATAGCTTGACTTTAAAACTTGAGGGAAACGGAAAAAGTGTTTTAAAAAAAAGCATGTTGATAAAATACCAAAACAATTTTTTGAATGATGAACCGGATGAATACCAGTCGTTATTATAATTATTAAGTTTAACGTGTTGCATTGAGATCGATCCCAAAATAGTGTTTAATCACCTGTTTGAGTGGTAGATTTTCTTTTTTAGCGATATGGTGCATTTGATAGATTTTTGCATCGACCAAGAATCGATACCAGAATCCTTGTAAAAAATGCCAAATTAGACCCTGCTTGCCATCTAGAAAGCCGAGTTTTATAAAATAGCGCCAATGAAAATAGAGAACAGGGCGGACAAAAAGAGGCAGTGATGCGTAACGAATTTTTAGCCATCGTTTACGCTGTTCTTGTGTGCCCCATAGGTTTGGTTCTACTTCATCGTATTTGATAAATCCATGAATGATATTGAGGATATCAACCGCTTCGCGTGTCGCATAGTTATTGTGTTTTTCCGTCCACCATGTGAGCAGATTTTTATTGTCATCGACGAGATCATGTTCGAACTGAATCGTATTGCCAGATGATAGTTTGATATGTTCATCCATCCAGCGTTCTTCAATTTTTCCACTTTTGTATCGCCATATACGCAGTAGCCAAATTGGGTAATAACTGCCATGTTTGATCCATTGATCCATAAAATGGACTCGGCGTTTAATATAAATACCTGAAACTTCAGATGTAATTTTGGTGATCTTTTCGTTAATTTCAGATATTAGTTCCGGAAGAATATATTCATCCGAATCCATACGCATTACCCATTCTGTTTGGATTGGACAGTTGTCTAATCCCCATTGGAATTGAATAGCGTAATTTACCCATTTATTTTGATAGACTTTTGCACCTAATGACTCAGCAATTGCGACTGTTTTGTCAGTCGAATATGAATCAACGATAAAAATATCACGGGCTATAGGGAGAAGTGACTCAATACAGCGTGCAATATGTTTTTCTTCGTTGTAGGTTAAGATGATGACAGAGAGATCAGATGGGGTATGCATTATAAACTTCCTAGTGAGTATCGTAAAATATAATAAAGCGATTTGATACTTTCGCTTACAACGTATTTCAAGCTTGTTTCATCGAGATAAAAATGTTTTGGATCCCACCATGGCAAATCAATAGCGGTAAGATGAAGTTTTAGACCTGATTTAGGATAATCACATAGGTTTTTTGCGACAAAGCTGACACGACGGGTATGTGGTGGATCGGTGATGATTAGAGCACTTTGATAGCCATTTTTGATCATATAACTTTTTAGAAAACAAATTTCCTGATAGGTACTAGTAGTGGAATGCTCTACGATAATGTTTTTTAGATCAACATTATGCTTGAGAAGATAATCGGCTCTAGCCCCATAGGGGATTTTACTGGTTTGCTTTTCTGGACCAGTTAGAAGGATTTTTCCACTGTTGGAATATTGTTCTCGATAGAGTGCATACGCTTTTTCAATTCGGATCATGTTATTACCGCCCAAGATGACGATAAGATCACTTTTGAGCGGTTTTTCTGAGATATCGAAAAAGGTTCCTAGTTGAATAAAAATAGATATAAATCCTGATAAAGCTAAAAAAATTATAAGGAATTTACGTTTCATTTTTTGATCATTTCGGTATAGAGGTTATAAAAACGTTTTGCGATCGTATGCCAGCCGTAATCGCCTGCAAAGGCTTTTGACTTTTCTCGGGTTGATTCTCGATCACGCGATAGCATATCGATCATGGCTGTGGCTGTATCCTTTACGGTATTGGCAACCCATAGTCCACATCCTGCATCTTGTACTTCTGACCATGGTGTGTCCAAACTTGCTACGATTGGGGTGCCAGAAGCTAATGCTTCTAAATAAACATTACCAAAATTTTCATTATGAGAGGGGAGAGCAAAAAGATCGGCATTGGCTAAAAAATCAATCTTATCTTGTCCACTGATAGCGCCTACTAAAAAAGCTTTTTGAACTAACCCTAAGCGCTCGATTTGGGATCGGAGATTTTGTTCTTCCCCTTCATCCGCTCCTGCGATAAATAGTTTTGCATCAGGGTGTTGTTCAAGTACAAACACAAACGCATCGATCAGGATGTCAAACCCTTTTTTCTTTTGTAATCGTCCCATACTGATAATGATTTTACTTGTAACAATTGATTTATTAGTATATTTTTCACAAAATACAGTAGGTGTGAGCGGATTATAGGTTTGAAATGTTTCATATTCGATCCCATTTGGAATGACCATTACGGTTGCTTTTGGGAAGAGTGAGAGAATCTCATCACGCTCTTGATGCGCGGTTGCATGCCAAATCACTTTGTTGGCAAATGGTTTGATCAGCCAGTTAAGCCATTTTAGTTTGAAGCTACTTCCATTACCCAAACACCATCCTCCTAGAGAACCTCTTGGAGAGAGGAGAATTGGTTTAGCAAACACTTTGGCATACAGTAATGCTATGGGGGTGGGTGTGTTAAATATCGCTTGTATGTGGATCACATCGGCATTTTTAATATCTTTCCATAGATTGAGCATGAGTTGAAGTGAAAATTTATCAACTTTAGTCTCATCGTAATATTTGACATAGAAATGTTCTAAAAATGTTTGCCATTGTTTTGTAGGTACATCGAGTTTGGAATGCATGTTAGTATTGGTCGTCGAAACAAAAACTTCCACATTTTCAATCTTTGCAAGTTCTTCACAGGTATGCAGAGTAGAAAATATGGGACCTCCATAGATAACGGCAGGATAAAAAGAAGGGATAATGAGTGAGAGTTTCATGGGCGTACTTTCGAAATAAATGTTACAAATTTAACTATCAATATAGTGAATATAATCGTTGTTAAAAAACCAACAATATTTCTGTTGGTTAGACCGAAACTACCAAATATAACTCCAGTATAAAGGTATACCGAAACAGCATCAAAATTTGAATTTTTAGCGAGTTTGTAAAAGTATTTTAGAAAATAACCATAAACCCATCCTCCAATAATCACACCTAAATACCAAAAGTTCATATACATATTTGTTATCGTATTAGGAGGCCATCCAACTGCAATCATATCTTTTAATGGTGTTGATGGATGAACAATGCGTCCGTGCGCGATATTGTAAAGATATACCCCTTCATCAACAGGAGGTTTGTCGGGGAACATACCTCTAGGTAATGGCGCATATAAAATGTCTTTAAAACTACTGCCTAGCCATAGATTTGAGCTATCAAATAAAGAATAAATCATTAGTGAACGTTCTAATTCACTAAAACGTTGAAAAAAGACTCCCATAGTATTTAAAGAGTCAAAAAATAACTGATTAAGATTATTGCTGTAATAGGCAAAAGCGCCAGCAGTTCTGAATAGTGGGATAGCAGAAAAGTAAATCAATCCCAGAAATATGATTATACTGTTACGAAAAGTTAAAAGCCTTATTTTTCGAATTTTGTAATTCCATAAAATGAAAACATAGACTAAAAATAAAATTGGTGATTTTCGGCTACCTAAAGTACTTAGCATTAAAAAAATAATAATAACGATCAGTAAGAAATACGCTATGTTTAGCTTGCTAACAGTATTTTTTTCGGCAAAATACATGATCAAAAATCCTGCACCCATAAAAGCTGAAGTAGTATAGAGTGCTTGTAAATATCCTGTACCAGCGATAATATTTGTTTTAGAATCGACATTTAAAAGCAAATAATAAAGACCACCTATACTTCTTAGGAATAGATAAAAAGAAACAGCTGTTATTGCCAATAAAAATATATGTGTAATTAAAAGCGTATTTTTGCTTTTTACATTGGGGTCAACAAGTTTTGCAAACCATCCGAGTTTTGGATTAGTGATTGCTACTGCTAGCATAACCATTGTTGTGAATAAAATCGTATTCGCAAAGTGTTCAAAAAATACACTATCAAAATCATTTATATGCTTTAATGCATCGAACGGAATGAGATTGTGATCATAGTTTACTGAAAATGCGTATGGGATTTCGAGAGCAGTGAAAATGATGAAAAATTTAGTTGGTTTGAAAAAATCTTTATTTTTCGACTCAGGAAAATTTTTACTTGGAGTATTCAAAAGCCAATAAAGGGAAATTAAAAATGTTGCATAGCTAAAAATAATTATATTATTCATGAGATATGTTTTTGAAATGTAGCTGGTGATCCAGTGTAGAGACTATTAGTTTCTATACATGGTTTAGTAACAATAGATCCTGCACCGATAATGATAAACTCTTTTATTAAATGTGTTTTTTCAAGAATTATTACATTATTTCCAATCCAACAATTATCTTCTATAGTAATATTGTATGGAATAGGTTTGTTTTTTGGACTATATCCATGTGAATGTGAAAAAATTTGAGTATTGGCTGATATATGAACATTATTTCCAATAGTTACTTGTCCGCTATGGTCTATAGAACAATTTTTACAAATATGAACATTATCAGCTATGATAATTGTACCTTGACTTGATTCGCTTCCAAATGATGTTCCTTTTGCTATATATACATTATTTCCTAATGTCATCTGTTTTGGATTTTCAATTGTTACACCATATTCTATTAAAAGATTTTTTCCTGTTTTATATAAAAATAGTTTCCAAAAAAAAGTATTAATTCTATTCCTAATAAGAAAAAACACACGTATTGGGATGCGTATTATAAATAGGATAAAACCGCTTTTTGAATAGAGATTTGAGAATTTATGAAAGATATTAAACAAAGTAATTTTTCCTTTTTTTAAAAAATATTGTATATATCAATGTGCTCATCAGATAGTAAGATAGGATTGAAATTGATAGCCCTTCAGCATTTCTCTGAGTTTGAAATATAAGAAATATAAATAGTGTAATAGAACTCAAGATGGTTGCAGTGAAAATAACCCAGAGCCTATCCATCGCAACCATATATCTATTAAATAATGTAGCAAAAGTAAAGAAAATTGATGAAATAGAAAGTATTATTAAAGTCTGATAGCCTTTAACGTAACTACTTCCATATATTGACATAATCTCTTTTGAGAAGAAAATAAATATAAATGCAATGAAAACTGATATTATTGAAGCAAAAAAGAAATTAGTAAAAAAAATATTATTGCTATCAATATTATTTTTCGATTTTGATAACATTGGGAGAGTGACACTTGTTATTGAACTGGTTATGATTAGAATAATAGTGAGCCATTGATATGCAGCATCAAAGATTGCTATATCTTCAAAAGAACCTGTTGCTTCAACAACAATTACACGTGCATACCAAAAAGATAAGCCTACGATGACAACAGAAAACAGTAGTGGCGTGCTAAATTTGAGGAGTTTTTTACTCTCGTGACTGATCGATGATGCTCCATGACTCCATGACAGAGACATTATTTTACGTATTTGGAAATATTTCCATACAAAATCACTCGTAAAATAGAGGATGACACCCCAAATGGCTCCTAAAAATCCAAAATAATAGATCAATCCAACTATCAGTGGAAACGAAGCTATCGATGCCAAAATACCTGCAAATGCGAGTTTTTTAAACTCTTCAAATCCAGTTAAAATCGACTGCATGGAATTAGAGAGAGTTGTGGCTATCAGTAAAAGGGCACCAACCTGTAGACCGCTAATCATAAGACTCTCACCGATAAAAAAATGTGCGACTAGCAGGGTAGAGAAAAGATATAGTATTGTCCCTAAAATGATTGCGATGAGAAGATTGCTAAAGAAAAGTGCAGAGACGATTGTGTTTAGATATTGTTTGTCTTCGTGAGCGATTTCACTTACCCGTTTGATAATAGGAGAGCCTAATGCACCGCTCAGAATCCCTTCTATGGATGAGATGGTGCTACGTACCATCATGAACTGTCCAAAAATTTCCTGCGGTAATAGCCTAGCTGCAACAATATTAGTCATAAACATAGATAAACGACCGATAGAATTACCGATGAGAAGCCAGAAACTGTGGTTGAGGATTTTTTTGAACAAACTCATCTAAAATTCCATGATTTTGTGGTTTGCATGCAATTAGCGGATAGTTGTTGAATCATCATAAATATTTAGTTGCACTTTACCTGTAAATAATAGTGATATTATACAAAAATAAACTATATCTTTCATAAAAGCTACTGAATGATAACGGGAATGGTGGTTAAAAATGGGGCAAAATCGGGGAAGTAATGCTGAATGGGTTATCCAAAAAGTTCGTGCACATTAGCGTAATGGGGTGAGAGGATAAAAGAGTAGGGAGATCATCAGCGAATTACGCGAATGGGACGAATTAGGAAAAATACCATTTCACATGCGTATGGACGGTTGGATCAGCAAGTAACGACGGAACATCAATCCATTTGTATGATTGATGTTGGTCGTTTACTAGTGGGTGATTAGTGTTTAGAGGGTGGTGGGTAGTGGGTAGAGTTACATTATAGGCCAATACCACATAATGAGTCGAGATATGATCCCCCATCGCGCTGTCGTCGTAAAAATGCTCATACACCCCATGAAACGACGCTTCGCTCAACGGGATATTTATACCCAATTCCGCAGAGGTAATCCGCTCGAATGCCTGAACCAGAGACTCATTTTTATAGATACGTCCACCCGGTGTGAACCAAAACCCGCGCGCCGGAGCGTTGAGACGCTCTCCTAACAGCACTTCGCCGTTCTCACGACGGACGATGAGATCGATCGAGATCAGAGGAGTGCTGTCGATGATGGTAGCAAATAGCTCGGTTGGTAAGGGTTGATGCATAGATGGATATGTCATTTTAACTTTTCCATCATCTCGAATGAGTTGATATCTATCTTCGACACTGCGAACCATTTTTTCCCTAGATCTTTGAGACTCGCTCCGAAATGGTAGACTATTTTCTCGTCGATGATGAGAAATCTATCGTGTGAAAGATCAAATTGTCTCAACTCTATCGATGGGTACTGGGCGTTATATTTTTGTACATCGAGTTCGAGTTGTTTAGAAATATTTTTGGTATAGAGTGTTACAGATACGTTTGCATCTCTTTTGGAAAACAATATCAAGGTTGTTTCATCTACATAGTTATCGATTAGTTTGATAGAAGTGTGTGCTGATTTTACGATATCGCTTACAAAAAGATAGGCATCAAAGATTTGACCATCATAGAAGATGTGTTGCTTTTGGGGTACACCTTTTTCTTCTATGGCATCAAATAGTTTATTAAATTTTTCATCTGATTCTAGTTTGTGTTTTAATTGTTTTGTTTCAATAGTATCAAGTCTTTGAAATATACTTGCATTTGACTGGATGAACTTTCTCATGTTTACAAAAGTTCTCATAATCTTTATACTAATTTCAGTTGCTATGTCACTTTTCAAAACAGTTGCCAGCATAGATACCCCTTGTTCGGTAAAAACTAGAGGCAAGCTTCCTCCTAAATGTTGTTTTGAAGGTATCGCATTTTGCGACACCATGAAGTCAACTTCATCTTCAGTCAATTCAAACATAAAGTCTTTTGGAAACTTTTTAGTATTTCTTTTTACTTGTTCTCTGAGTCTTGTTGGTTTTATATCATACAACTCTGCTAGATCTCTATCTAGCATAACCTGTAAGCCTCTGATGGTGTAGATTTTATTTTCAATAGAGATATTTCCAATCAGGTGATTGGCGGTAGATGGCATTGTACTCTTCATGAAAAATACCATTTTACATGAGTATGTACGCTGGCAAAAGTATCGAGCGAAAGAGGTTTGATCATCATAAATATTTAGTTGCACTTTAGCTGTAAATTAGTTTGATATTATACAGAAATAAACTATATCTTTCATAAAAGCTACTAAATGGTAACAAGAATGGTGGTTAAAAATGGGGCAATGCAGGGGGAACGTCAGCGAATTGCGCGAATGAGACGAATTGGGAGAGAGTAAAAAATTAGTGTTCATTAGTGTCATTAGCTGACAAAGAGAAAAAGGATAGTGATTAGGGGGAAGTAAGGGGAAGTGTCAGCGAATTACGTGAATGGGACGAATGAGGAGAGAGTAAAAAATTAGCGTTTATTAGTGTCATTCGCTGACAAAGAGAAAAACATTATAGAAAAAGGGATAGCGACTGTATGACGTTTACTAATCACTATCCATTCATCACTAACTAGTCATTTCCAAATAGGTCTCTACTGTAAACTTTATCCGCTACATCATCCAAGATATCGGAATGGCGGTTGGCGATGATGACATCAGAGATAGATTTAAACTCGTTTAGATCCGTAATGACGCGAGAGTGGAAGAACTCGCTTTCGTGTAATGTCGGTTCATAGATAACGACTTCGATCCCTTTGGCTTTGATCCGTTTCATGATCCCCTGAATCGCTGATGAACGGAAGTTATCTGATCCCGCTTTCATCACGAGGCGGTAGATTCCAACGATTTTTGGATTACGCTTTAGGATACTGCTCGCGATAAAGTCTTTGCGGGTGGAGTTCGCATCGACGATCGCACGGATAATGTTGCTCGGTACGTCAGCGTAGTTGGCGAGGAGCTGTTTGGTATCTTTCGGGAGACAATATCCGCCGTATCCGAAAGAAGGATTGTTGTAGTGGCTTCCGATACGAGGATCGAGGCCTATCCCCTCGATGATTTGGCGGCTGTTCATCCCATGACTCTCGGCATAGCTGTCGAGTTCATTGAAATAAGCAACACGCATCGCCAGATAGGTGTTGGCGAAAAGTTTGATCGCTTCGGCTTCGTTTGAATCGGTAAAGAGGGTAGGGACATCTTTTTTGATCGCCCCCTGCGCTAACAACCCTGCAAACACGCGTGCACGTTCGCTCTGCTCACCCACGATGATACGGCTCGGGTAGAGGTTGTCATAGAGGGCTTTCCCCTCTCGGAGGAATTCTGGAGAGAACATAATGTTTTGAGTGTTGAACTGCTCTTTAACTTTTTGGACGTATCCTACGGGAATGGTCGATTTGATCACCATCACGGTATTTGGATTAATCGCGAGGACATCGGCGATAACGTATTCGATTGTTTTGGTATTAAAATAGTTTGTTGTTTCATCGTAATCGGTCGGAGTGGCGATGATAACGAAATCGGCTCCGGTATAGGCTTCATTTTTATCGAGTGTCGCACGGAAATTCAGATCAGAGCGTTTTAGATACTCTTCGATCTCTTTATCTTCAATCGGAGATTGTTTAGCGTTGATCATCTCTACTTTTTCGGGGATGATATCGAGTGCTACTACTTCGTTATGCTGAGATAAAAGTATCCCGTTGGAAAGTCCTACGTATCCGGTTCCTGCTATCGCTATTTTCATCACATTTCCTCTTTTAAACTATCTAATTCGTATTTTATCGAAATCACTATTCACTATCCACTAATCAAGCGCGTTTGAAATCATCATCGATTCGGACAATGTCATCTTCGCCGGTGTATTCACCCACTTGTGCCTCGATGAGGACGAGGTCGATTTTGCCTGTGTTTTCCAGACGATGGATCTCCCCCATTTTGATATACGTCGATTCGTTCGGACGGACGAGGAAAGTGTTCTCTCCCACCGTGACGGTGGCAGTTCCGCTGACGACGATCCAGTGCTCGTTTCGGTGGAAGTGTTTTTGGAGACTGAGACGTTTACCAGGGCGTACGACAATCCGTTTGATCTTGTATCCCGGAGTATCTTCTAAAACAGTGTAAGTTCCCCATGGACGGTGGGCGGTGAGGTGGATGTTAGGGAGATGCGAATCACGTTTTTTGAGTTCAGCAACTACCTCTTTTACTTTTTGAGAAGAGCCTTTTTTGGAGATGAGGAGAGCGTCTCCGGTATCGACGATAATCATATCTTCGACATCGATGGTGGCGATTTGGCGGCCGTCGGTGAGGATGAGGTTGTTATGGCTGTCGATACTGATGTGTTTATCGGAGAGAGTGTTGCCGTTAGTGTCTTTTGGGAGTTCATCGTACAATGCATCAAAACTCCCTAGATCGCTCCAGGCGATATCGCTCGGGATCACCTTGACACGATCGCTTTTTTCCATGACGGCGTAGTCGATGCTGTCTTCGGGGATGGCTGCCATGTGAGAATGTTGGATTCTCAGGGTTGAATTTTCAATTTTCAGCGCATCAAAAGCGATTTTAGATGAGTCATAAATCTCAGGAGAATATTTTTTGAGCTCTTCTAAAAATACCCCTGCTTTAAAACAGAACATTCCGCTATTCCAATAGTAGTTCCCCTCATCGATGTAGCGTTGGGCGGTCGCGCTGTCGGGTTTTTCTTTGAACGATTTGACATCGATTCCTGAAGCTTCGATATACCCAAATCCGGTTTCGGGATATTGAGGGGTAATACCGAAGGTGACGAGGTTATCGAGGGAGGCTTGTTCTGCAGCGTTTTGGATCGCTTCGAGATACCGTTTCTCATCACGGATCAGATGATCCGATGGGGTGACGAGGACAATCTCATCAGGACTCAAAGCTATACAGGCGAGGGCGATTGCGGGAGCGGTATTGCGTCCGATGGGTTCGAGTAAAAAGGTGTTGTCAGAGACACGGAGTTCGTCTAACTGATCAACGGCTAAAAAGTATTGCTCGGCATTGGAGACGATTACCTGTTTGCTACATGCCTTTCGGTTGCGCTCAATTGTAAGCTGGAACAACGATTTATCATCAAAAAGCTGAACGAATTGTTTAGGCATGAGGTTACGGCTGATTGGCCAGAGGCGTGTACCGCTCCCGCCGCAGAGGATGATATTGGTCATTGTAAATACCATCCGTACATTGTTTCGATCCCCTCGCGTAATTCGACAGTATGTTTCCACCCAAGTGCATGGAGTTTGGAGACGTCGGTGAGTTTTTTCATCGTCCCATCGGGTTTAGAACTGTTAAAGTAGAGTTCACCATTATAACCTACGATGTCGCGGATGAGGTGAGCGAGATCATGGATGGAGATGTCTACACCTGTACCTATGTTGATGTGGGTATTACGGATTTCGTTGGAGGGGATAGATGCTGGTGTGCAGGTGTCGTTGCTCCCCGAAACAATGGTATAGGTGTCTTTAAAATCACGCTCTTCCATCAAAAAGACGCAGGCATCTGCCATATCCTCTGACCAGAGAAACTCGCGCATCGGTTTTCCGGTTCCCCAGATTTCTACTTGGACATTGGAACCGTTTTTACGTATACCGTATTTGGAGAGGACAGCGGTAATGGTATCAACCGAAGCAAGTCCGTTTACCCCCTCGATAGGAAGACGATCTAAATCGTTACAAATCATTTCCCAATTATCAGTGCTGAGTGCTTTTCCCAGATGAATTTTGCGGATCATCGCCGGGAGAACATGCGATTTTTCGAGATCGAAGTTATCGTTGGGACCATAAAGGTTGGTCGGCATAACGCTGATGTAGTTGGTGCCGTATTGGAGGTTGTAGCTCTCGCACATTTTTATCCCGGCGATTTTAGCAATCGCGTAGGGTTCGTTGGTGTACTCCAGTGTATCGGTGAGGAGGCAATCCTCTCTCATCGGCTGCGGAGCATTTTTAGGATAGATGCAGGTGCTCCCTAAAAACATCAGTTTTTGAACCCCGTGGAGATAGCTTTGGTGGATGATGTTGTTTTGGATCATCAGGTTTTCATAGATAAACTCGGCACGGTAGGTGTTGTTGGCGACGATTCCTCCTACTTTTGCCGCAGCGAGAAACACGTAATCGGGTTTTTCGGATGTGAAAAAGGCTGCAACGGCATTCTGATCACACAGATCGAGTTCAGCATGGGTAGCGGTGATGATGTTGGTATATCCGCGTGATTGCAGATTTTTGACAATAGCACTGCCGACAAGTCCCCGATGACCCGCGACGTAGATTTTTGAATTTGAATCCATGGTTTCCTTTCTTTTGTCAGCGAATTACGCTAATTAAACGAATTATTGATGAGATAGTATTTATCACAGTATGTTCAATCCCTATTCGAGAAAATTAGTGCAATTAGATGACTCCTTTTTTTAGTATCAGCGAATTACGCTAATTAAACGAATTGTTGATGAGATTGTATTCATCACAGTATATCGATCCCCATTCGCGAAAGTTAGTGCAATTAGATGACTCCTTTTTTTAGTATCAGCGAATTACGCTAATTAAAC
>CAZKJU010000008.1:0-16002 GCA_964553185.1 uncultured Sulfuricurvum sp. | reverse complement strand
AGTATATCGATCCCCATTCGCGAAAGTTAGTGCAATTAGATGACTCCTTTTTTTATTATCCTCTGGCTTACGAATGAAGCTTGTCCAAAATTTACTAAAAGACCCAGTTGCATATCGGTTGCTTTGAGATAATTGATCACTTGCGATTTATGAGAAGACTCTAATGCTGAAAGTGCTTTCAGCTCGATAATAATCTCATTGAAACATATAAAATCAGCTTGGTATTTTTTTTCCAAAATTTGATCTTTGTAAAAAATTTCCAATTCTACTTCTCGTTCATAAGGAATCTTTCGAAGTTTGAATTCGATTTCAAGCGCTTCTTGATAAACAGCTTCTAAAAATCCATTACCAAGTTCATTGTGAACAGCCATACATGCACCGATAATTTTATAGCTTTCATCTTTGAAAAGAATATCATTGAATGAAGTATCAAAAGCATTGGTTTGCATGTTTTTCCTACTGTTAGTATCAGCGAATTACACTAATTAGACGAATTATGTAAGTTTTGCTCTTCATTCGTGTGAATTTGTGTAATTTGTTGACTATTAATTCCTTACTCGTAATAACTCATGACTTTATAACCGCCCTCTTGGAGGTAGACGTCTTTGGTCATCAGTTTGAGGTCGGATTTCATCATATCATCCACGAGTTCTTGAAGCTGATATTCGCGGGTCCATCCTAGTTTTTGTTCCGCTTTGGTCGGGTCACCGAGGAGTAGATCGACTTCGGTCGGGCGGAAATAGCGAGGATCGACGGCTACGACGGTAGTGTTTAGTGGCAAGTGATCAGTGTTTAGGTCAAGCTCTGCTAGGCGTATATGGTCGAGAGAATCGATAACCCCTACTTCTTCAACACCTTCTCCTTCGAATCTTAAATGGATACCGCAGTAGCCAAACGCCATACGGACAAAATCACGAACCATAGTGGTTTGCCCTGTCGCGATAACCCAATCTTCGGGTTCGTCGGCTTGGAGGATCATCCACATCATTCGGACATAATCTTTGGCATGGCCCCAGTCACGTTTTGCATCGAGGTTTCCGAGATAAAGTTTATCTTGGAGTCCGAGAGCGATTTTAGAGGCTGCGCGGGTGATTTTGCGGGTAACGAAGGTCTCTCCGCGTACCGGTGATTCGTGGTTGAACAAGATCCCGTTACAGGCGAACATCCCATATGCTTCACGGTAGTTGACGGTGATCCAATAAGCGTACATTTTAGCAACAGCATACGGTGAGCGTGGATAAAACGGTGTTGTCTCCGATTGGGGGATCGCTTGGACTTTTCCATAAAGTTCAGAAGTGGAGGCTTGGTAAATTTTTGTTTTTTTAGCTAGACCGAGGAGTTTGACCGCTTCGAGGATACGGAGGGTTCCGGTACCATCGGCGTTGGAAACATACTCCGGTGTTTCAAACGAAACGGCTACATGGCTCATCGCCGCGAGGTTATAAATCTCATCTGGCTGTACCTCTTGGATAATACGGGTGAGGTTCATACTGTCGGTCATTTCACCATAATGGAGAAAGAGGTTACGGTTATCGACATGAGGATCTTGGTAGAGATGGTCGATACGGTCGGTATTAAAGAGTGATGCACGGCGTTTGATACCGTGAACGATATATCCCTTTTTGAGGAGAAATTCGGCGAGATATGATCCATCTTGACCTGTGATCCCTGTGATAAGCGCAACTTTTGACATTTGGTTCCTTTATGAGTTTTTAGAGTTTTCGTAGAGTTCAACGGTAGCCTGGACGTATCCGTCAATGCTTCCGCAGTCGTAGCGTTTGCCACGGAATTTGTAGGCGATGACGTTTCCGGCGCGGGCTTGTTCCATCAACGCATCGGTGATTTGGATCTCCCCCCCCTTGCCCGGTTTGGTGGCTCTGAGGATATCAAAGATATCCGGGGTGAGGATATAGCGAC
This sequence comes from uncultured Sulfuricurvum sp., assembly GCA_964553185.1. Classification (GTDB taxonomy): domain Bacteria; phylum Campylobacterota; class Campylobacteria; order Campylobacterales; family Sulfurimonadaceae; genus Sulfuricurvum. The sequence continues at coordinate 14,085 of CAZKJU010000008.1, read as the reverse complement.
CGATGATGGCGAGGTTGGTCGGAGCATCTGCAGGGGCGGGTTTTTCGACCATGGTGCTGACGCGGTAGATCCCCGGCTCGATCTCTTCACCGGCGATAACCCCGTATTTATCGGTATGGTTGGGATCGATCTCTTCGATTGCGACGATGGAACATTGGTATTTTTCATACAATTTTACCATTTGGGTGAGTACCCCATCGGTATCGTTCACGCACAAGTCATCGGCCAAGATAACGGCGAAAGGTTGATATCCGACGAGCGGTTTTCCGGTGAGGATTGCGTGACCGAGACCTTTCATCTCCAGTTGACGGGTGTAGGAAAAGGTGCATTTGTCGATGATGTGACGAATATCGGCGAGCATTTTCTCTTTTGAGGTCCCTTTGATCTGACTCTCTAGTTCATAACTGATGTCAAAGTGATCTTCGATAGCCCGTTTTCCCCGTCCAGTGACGATCGCCATGGTGTTCATCCCTGCATCCATCGCCTCTTCGACTCCATATTGGATCAGAGGTTTGGTGAGGATGGGGAGCATCTCTTTGGGCATCGCTTTGGTAGCGGGTAAAAAGCGGGTTCCATAACCTGCAGCGGGAAAGAGACAAACATTAATAGGTGATTTTTTCTTCATACATAACCTTTTGGATTTTTGGACTGGAAGTTCCAGGCATCTTTGCACATTTTATCGAGATTTCGCTGTGCACTCCAACCTATGGCCTGGGCTGCGGTAGAGGGGTCGGCATAGCATGCAGCAATATCCCCCTCTCGTCGGGGTGCAATGGTGTAGGGGATCTCTCTCTCGCTTGCTTCGGCAAAGGCACGGACAACATCGAGCACGCTGTAGCCGGTTCCTGTACCGAGGTTGATCGCTGTACATTGAGGGGTCGTTAGGGACTCGAGTGCTTTGAGATGACCGATTGAGAGATCGACGACATGGATATAATCACGTACTCCGGTACCATCAGGGGTGGGGTAGTCACCGCCGAAAACGGTGAGGCTCTCGCGTCGCCCGATGGCCACTTGGGCAACGAATGGCATGAGGTTATTGGGGATCCCTTGGGGATCCTCGCCGATGAGACCGCTTTCATGGGCACCTACCGGATTGAAGTAGCGTAAAATCATGATCTGCCATGAAGGGTCGCTTTTATAAAGATCACGGAGGATCTCTTCGATCACCAGTTTGGTCTGACCGTAGGGGTTGGTAGTGCGGAGGGGATGATCTTCGCTTAGGGGGAGTTTCTCCGGATCACCGTATACGGTTGCCGATGAGCTGAACACGAGGGTTTTGATCCCGTTTTTTTCCATCGCACGCAGCAGACAAAGGGTCCCCTGCACATTGTTGTCATAATACTCCAGCGGTTTGGCAACGGATTCGCCGACCGCTTTGAGTCCGGCAAAGTGGATGATCGCGTCACACCCTCTCATCGCCTCAGAGAGTGCAGTTTCATCACGAATATCACCCTCTATAAAGGTGAGCGATTTTCCCGTTATCGTCTCTACACGGCGGAGAGATTCAGCAGAGCTGTTAGAGAGGTTATCATAGACGACGACGTCATAACCTGATTGTAAAAGTTCTACACACGTGTGAGAGCCGATATATCCGGCTCCTCCGGTGACAAAAATGATCATGAATGCTCCGGCTTGAGGACTACAGGAAATGGATCGCTCATACCGCTCTCTTGGATAATAGGGGGAGCTTTTTTACCTTTGCGCTTTTTTTTGGCTTTTTTACGGTGACGGAGCCGTTGGTCAAAAAGGTTGAGAAAGGTAAAAAAGAGCAAACTAAACAAAATCAATGAGAGCAAATCGTTCTCTTCACGAAGCTGAAATCCGATAATCGAAAAGATAGCTTGGATCGAAACCAGCAATATTACTGTAAAACGGACATTTCCTTTGACATTATACAAGAAATGGTGGATGTGATTCTTGTCCGCTTTAAAAGGGGATTGTCCTCTCTGAATCCGTCTGGTCATAACGATGAAGGTATCGAGGATCGGGAGGGCGATCACGAAAAGGATCGACGTCGGTGTGGTGTAGTGCAGCGAGAGGATGCTCAAAATAGCGATCACAAAACCGAGTGTCAATGAGCCGCTGTCCCCCATAAAAATATTGGCAGGGTTCCAGTTAAACAGTAAAAATGCAGCCAGTGCGGCAATAAATGAGGCTGAAAGGGAGATAATCATCGGATCATTATAGGTGACTCCGATCGCTAAAAAGGTGATCATAATGATGAGCGAGACGGTTCCGGCGAGTCCGTCGAGTCCGTCGATCAGGTTAAGTGCATTGGTGAAACCGGCGATAGCGAAAAAGGTAAAGGGGAAGATCAAGATGAGAGGGAGCGCCGCATCAAAACCAAAATAGTGCCCTAGGCTGGAGATAAAGATATTTTCCTGATAGAGCATGATGGTAGCAAAAAAAATAGCGACAAATTTAAGTCTCGGGGAGACATCGAAGCGATCATCGATCAATCCGACGATAAAAATAAGGAGGATAGCTGCATGAAGGAAAAAATGGGAGAGTACAAGACTCCAGTTAAAGAATGCATAGACGATGGAAACCGACAAAAAGATCGCGATTCCACCGCTGCGGGGTATCATGTTTGTGTGCATGCTCCGCTCGTTTGGGGTGTCCACGAGACCCAATAAAGCCGAATGCCTAACCAAGAGAGGCAAAATAACGATTGCTGTTAAAAATATTGATATAAGAAGTACAATTTGCATAATCTAATTATATTCTATTATTTCTTAATATTTATAGTAATTTTTATTTAATTAAACGTGTTTTTAAATGCGATTACAATAGGGTTACACCGTATTATCCGTTTTAGAAATCTAATCTGGTTTTAATTTAGTTTGCGTATCGGTTCAGGATGGGGTTTGCCAAAATAGTATCCTTGGGCTAAATCGGCTCCGTTTGCACTGCAAAACGCCACCTCTTCGGGACGCTCTATCCCCTCGGCGAGAACAATGATGTTGTTTTCATGGGCGATTTGGGTAATAGCGCGAAAAATAGATTGGTTGACACTGTTGGTATCGATCTGATCGATGATCGCTCGGTCGATTTTGACGATATCAGGGAGGAGTTTAGCGATCATGTTAAGCGAAGAGTAGCCGCTGCCGACATCATCGAGTGCTACCATAAACCCTTGGGATTTGTAAAAATCCAAAATACGTTTTAGATGGTCTAAATCTTCGACATGATCGCTCTCAATCACCTCAAAAATGATATTTTTCGGATCAAATTCGAGTTGCTTCGCCCATTTGACGGTCGATTGGAGGCAGTGTTCGGGATCATAGATGGCAGTGGGGATGAAATTGATAAAGACTTTGTTTTTGATGCTTTTGACCGCAGCGGTTTTGAGTGAGCTTTCTCGACACGCACGATCTAGATAGAAGAGCATATCTCCCTCACGTGCCCATTTGAAAAGTTTATCGGGATAGATAAGGCTCCCATCATCGTTTACACCGCGCGCTAATGATTCATACCCGTAGATAAGATTGTTTTTAAGATCGATGATGGGCTGGAAATGGGTGGTAAGTGCCCCTTTGGTAATGAGAGTTGAGAGTTCGGTTGCCCCCATCAGGTCTTTGTATTTTTGTAATGAACGCATCTCTTTTAAGATCACGGGGGTAAGTTTTTGGTCATGTTCTAAAAAGAGAATCCGAACCCCTTCGCGTTCCATTTTGCTAAAAGGGTGTGCTTGGCATAATTGTTGTAAAAATGTTTCAAAACAGTGAGTAGAAGCGATCAGAGTTTGGGAATCTTCACGCGAAAAGTTAACCTTTAATCGCTCTAAGGTGATAGTGATGATGGTACACAGCTCAGGGACGTCGCAGCTGATGATAACATCGCCCCCCTTTTGGGAAATAGCAGGAAGCGATTGGCATTTGGTGCAGCTCATAAATATCCTTTTTGAGTAACTTTTTGTATCGGACTATTGTATCTCAGAGGGATGATATTCGTAGGATCATTATGACAATTGAGAGAGAATGAACGGGTGTGTGGTTCTAGTGTGATTTTATAAAAAGGGTTTTAATTCATGGTAGGAATAGATAGGTTCACGTTCGATGTCGTACGTTTTGAGATCAAAAACAACTCCATTGCTTTCGATAAACTTGGCGATGAGGGATCGTTCTGTTTCGCAAGGGAGCGTTTTTTTGTGAAGAACAATAAAATTATTGGCCCGTATTCTAAAGATCAAACTATCGGGAAACAGTGTCGATAAAAGAGTTGCCAGAGATTTAAGCATCTCATTTCCCCCCTCCCAACTGTGATGTTGATTGTAGAGGTCGAATTGATGCAGTGAGATGATGCACAGGGCGGTGTAGTCTGCGTGATCGCGAGAAGCTTCGAGGACGATTTCCAAGTATTTGACGTTGTACAAATCGGTTACCGGATCTTTGTAAAAATAGACGAACCGCTGCTCTTCGATCGCGGTGATAGGAGTTTGGGCGATATTTTCTTCGATTTCGATGCTGCCCAAGACCTTTAGAGCGGCGGCGATCACTTCGGGGTGATAGTGAACCTCACTCAGTTTACTCAGCTCCTCAAGTGCTTCGGGGATACTCTTTTTGTGTTTATAGATACGGTTGGTCGTCATGGCATCAAATGCATCGGCGACCATCATGATCCGAGAAAGGGGTGGAATCTCATCTTTTGAAATACCCAGGGGGTAACCGCTACCATCGTATTTTTCATGATGATATTGGATGATGTGGGACATCTCACTGAACATCGGGATGTCTTGGAGGATTTTGACGCCGGTATTGACATGCTCTTTGATGAGTTCGTATTCCAGTTTGGTCAATTTGTCGGGTTTGAGCAGTACGGCATCGGGGGTGGCTATTTTGCCGATATCGTGCAAAGTAGCGGCTTTAAACAAAAGTTCGCACTCGTGTTCTGAGTATCCCATTCCCCGTGCGATGAGGCGTGAGTATCTCGCAACCCGCTCAGAGTGTCCTGCGGTGTACGAATCACGCTGTTCGATCATGGAGACCAAGGCGTAAAGGATGGTTTTGTAATCTTGGATTTTTTCCTCTTCGAGTTGTTTGAATTTCTCAGCCGATTCGATAATCTCGGCGGTTCTAAGGTGGAGTAAATAGCGAAAAAAGAATATGGCGATCAGCAAAAGAACACTAACGATCAGGCTGGTGATAAAGGCTATTTTGAGCCAGAGGGGGATATTAAAGGGATCACTGACACTCAAATGTTGATCGATTAGGCGGTAATAGATTGAGCTTTTGTTGGCTTTGAGCTCTTTGAGGTTTTTATCGATGGCATCGATAAGGGTCTGGTCCGGGGTGTTAGGGGAAAAGGCAAATTTTAAAGCGGCAGGGTTAAGGAGGATTGAACTCTCTTTGATCGAAAATCGATCTTTGTTGAGTGTTCCATAGTATCGGTTGACGATCGCCGCATCGGCTTTCCCCTCCTGCACCATTTTGAACGATTCATCAAAGCTTTGAGTGAGAATCACACTTGGAGTGATCTCAAAGAGTGCAAACGTTTCTTGGATTTGCTGTTGTTGGATGCTCCCCTGCAGCATTGCTATTTTTTTGCCATCGAGATCAAGAACGGAGGAGATAGGGCTTTTTTTCTGAGTGTAAACAGTAGACCAGGTTGAGAGGACGACCTCTTTGTTGAATCGGAACTGTTTTGCACGCTCTTGGGAGTAAGCGACATCGGGCATCATGTCGATTTCCCCTTTTTGAAGCATATCGAGACACTCGTTCCATTCGCAGGGTACGTAGGTGATTTTCCATTGCTCTTTTTGAGCGATATGATCGATGAGATCGATAAAAAAACCTGAAGATTTATGTTGGGAATCGACGTAGAGTTTAGGGGGGTTGTTGTAGACACCAACCTTGATCTTTGTGAGTTCATCGGCGTATAAGCTAAGGAGAAAAAAGATAAGTAAAATAAATATTCGCATGGAGATAGTGTACCCTAAAACGGCTCATCTTTTATTGATAATGTCTATAAGAATCGTTTTTTTTCATAAGAACTCTTTGATATTTTTTGCGATCGATTCGACTACAGAGTGTTTTTAAAATACTCCAACGCCTTCTTGGAACTTTGTTTATGATCCACAATGGGTTTTGGGTAATCACCCCATGTGTAACGGCTCAATGCCGCTTCGTCGGAGAAAATTTTTGCAGGTACGTTTGCGAGTTCAGGGAGATAGGTTTTGATGTAAAGCCCAGCCTGATCAAATTTGCCGCTTTGGGTGTAGGGGTTGAAAATCCGAAAATAGGGTTGCGGATCGACACCCGTCCCCGCGCTCCATTGCCATGAGAGGATATTGGAAGCCGCATCGTAATCCATGAGATGCTCTGCAAAAAACTGCTCCCCCCATTGCCACGGAAGCAGCAGATTTTTCGTAAAAAATGAGGCGCAGATCATCCGTATACGGTTGTGCATTTCACCACTCTCTAAAAGCTCACGAATCCCTGCATCGATGATCGGGACTCCGGTGTGGGCCGTACAAAACGCTTTGAAATAATCGCTGTTTTCGATCCCTTTGAAGGGATAGCGGAAGTTTTGAGCTGTGAGCCGGGGAAAATGGGCCAAAAGCATCGCGTAAAACTCACGGAAAATAAGCTGACGAAAAAACGGTTCGGTATCGACTCCGAGTTGTTTTTGCTTCAGCAGCCACCGAATCACGGCTCGGATCGAGATCGTCCCAAAGCGCAGATCGGCTGAGAGCCCTGATGTCCCCTCGAGTGCCATAAAATCGCGATCATGGGGATACTGGTTCAGCTTTGACTCAAAGTGTTTTAATTTCTCCGCAGGAGAGCGCTGCTGATGGGGGGTGAGCGTTTGGAGGCAAAAGCCGATGGAGCCCAGAGAGAGGGGGAGGAGGGAGTGGGTATCTCCCTCGATGCGGTGGATAGCCTCATAATCAAAAGGGATCAGACTCTGAGGAACCGATAGCGATTCGGCACTATGTTCAGGTCGAAAAAGTGTTTTAGCCCGGTTATAAAACGGGGTAAAAACGAGGTAAGGGGAACCGTCGTTTTTGAGCACTTCATCGCTCTCGAAGAGGTACGTATCGTGCAAGTAGGTAAAGGGAAGCAGATGTGACACATCACGATCTCTTTTTCGTGCGTAGGGGTCATAATCACCCGAGGCACATACATCATCGTAGGGTGCTTGTACCAAAAGCCATTTAAATACATCGGTCGGTTTTCCGTAAAAGAGGGCTAGATCAAGGCCACGGCTTTTTAGCTCCTCTTTTAACCGTAACAGAGAGTTAAAAATAAAAGTCACCCTCCGATCGTTCGGTGAGAGGTTTGCGAGTATGCCGGTATCGAAAATAAAGAGGGGGAGGACATCTCCCTCTTGGGCTAAGAGTCTATTGTCCTCAGCTCTTAGGTCACGCCGAAACCATAGCAGCCGACGCATACTCATTTCCCGCCGTTGATATGGGAACGCAAGGAGAGGGTTTTAGGGTAAGGGTTTAGAAAGGTTTGGTCGAGGAGATAGTCGGTGTTGTATTTTTTTGCATAAAGATGGATTGTCGATACGGGGACGATGAGGGGTATGAGCTTGTGGGCATAATCGTCGATTTGTTCATGTAGAGTCTCTTTTTCACTTTTGGTAAGTTCATTTTTGAAAAATCCCGCTAAATGTTCTAGTACATTGCGCGTTTTTTTGATGGAGCTTTTCCGTGCGATAGCGGTTTTAAACCCCAGTTCATACATACCCAGCAGCGTTTCGAGAGAGTGTCCGCTTCGGTTGGCGACGATGTTGCCCAACTCACGATAAAGGGTTTCGTCTTTGGATTGGAGCATAAATTTGTGGATCGTATGAAATCGAACCAAATCCCCTAAGGTTGGGTTTGAAGCTTTGAGTGTCTCATACGCATCGTAGGCGAAAATCTGCATCACGAAGTTCTCTCTCAGCCACGCATCTTCCAGTCGACCTTCCTCTTCCATCGGCAGAAGGGGAAACCTCTCGCGGCACAGATGCATAAACACACCGTCCTCTTTCCCCTCGCAGTAGCCGTTTTCGAGATAGAGTTTGGCACTTTTCATTCCACAGCTTGGGGATTTGGATTTGAAGATGATTCCACACAACCTTTTGGATTCGAGTGTTTGAAGTTCGTCACGGCTCGTTTGGATCAGCGCATCGGTCAAATCCTCACCGCTTTTATTGGAGTGAACCCGAATATTTCCCTCGACGTTTACCAGACGAACAGAGGGGCGGGGCGTTCCAAAGGCCAAATGCTCAGGGCAAAAGGGGACAAATTCTGCAAAATCACAGAGGCAGTCGGTGATAAAATGATCCCGTTTATGACCGCCGTCAAAGCGGATTTTTTCGCCTAAAAGGCAGCTGGATACTGCGAGGGTCATGGGGTTGTTCCTTTAAATAGATGACGAAAATGTTTTGCTCCCTCTTTGGAACTCTCGATGGACTCTTTGATCCCCTCAAACGTAAAACTGAGGCGGCTTTGATCGATCGTCTCCATCTCTTTGATGCGGTTGAGATTGATGAGATAAGAGCGGTGAACACGCAAAAAACCGTATGGTTCGAGGAGTGTTTCGACCTCGGATATTTTTTTCGGATAGTATGAAAATCCCTCCGCAGAGCGGAAGATCACTTCGGAGAGATCGGCTTTGACGTAAAAAATCGCTTCGGGGGTGAGGAGATAATGGTTGTCTCCCGCTTTGGAGATGAGGCGGAGCTCTTTGGGTTTGACATTGACTCTGGCGATGGCACGTTCTAATGCTTCGGCAGTATAGGGTTTTAGGAGATAATCGAGCGCCCCCACATCGAACGCTTTGAGGGCATGGTTTTCATGGGCGCTCTGATAGATGATGGATAGATTCTCATGATGGTATCGTAGGGCATAACCGAGTTCAATCCCGTCCATTTCCGCCATTGAAATATCCAAAAAAGCGATATCAAAGGGGTGTTTTTCTGTGAGCTCTATTGCTTCGGCACCACTGGAAGCTTGGGTGATGGAGGTGTGCCCCAGCGAGTTTAGCAGCCGTGTCAGCCGAGTAAGTGCGAGGGGCTCATCATCGACGATCAGGATGTTCATGACGTTCCTTTAGGGTTAGTGTATAGGTTGGCGGTTCATGTCGGGTGATGGAGAGTTCCCCTCCGCAGAGATGTGTAAGCCGCTCTTGAAGGTTAGAGAGCCCGATACCGAATGTCGTTGAGGTAATCGGCTTGCCGCTGTTTGCGACCTCTATGTGCAGTGTGTCGTCCAAATAGGTACGGATGGAAATACTAAAAGGATCAGATGCTCTGATCATCCCGTGTTTGAGAGCATTTTCACACAAGAGCTGAATAGAGAATTTGGGAACCATCCATGAGCCAAATCGCGATTCAGAATCGATATTTAGAGCAATAGTACCTCCGAAACGGATGTTTTCGAGGTCGATGTAATCTTGGGCGTTTTGGAGCTCTTCTTCGAGTTTTATGAGTGGAGCTTCGTGCATGGTATTGCGTAAAAAGGTGGAGATCTTTAGTACCGCTTCTTCGGCTTTATCGGGGTCTTGGTGGATGAGCTCCGCGAGCGAGTTGAGGGCATTGTAGAGAAAATGGGGATTGAGCTGGGTTTCGAGCGATCCGACACGGCTTTGGACGAAAAGCTGGTTCACATGTTCTTTTTGGTTCCGTGTTTTGACAAATCGATACATCAGCGCCCCGATGAGATAGGTGAGGATGCCGATGATGGAGCTGTTTTGGTAGGGGTGAGCCGTAAATGAGGAGATGATCTCGACAGGAGTGTTTTGAAGCGCTTCATAAGTACTCAGTGAGCCTATAAAACCCGATAAAAAAGAGAATCCTGCGGCGATAGCGTTCCATAAGTGTTTTTCAATTTTAGGGAGGAGATATCGGTTCATAAGGGTTATAAATACGAGTGAAAAGAGGGTGATAAAAAACCCTAATGCCATCCCAAAAAGCCCCCCATGAAGCGGTTTCAAACCCAACAGATAGTAGCCAAATCCTGAGAGGAGGGTTGAAAACAACATACCGATCAACAGTACACTGATCCAGTCGCGCGGTGTGATCCGAAGCTCGATATTACCCACGGATCAACCTCATGCAATTAAACGCACCCATGACGACGCCCGGCCACCCTTGCGCGGCGTAGGAGGTATCTCCTACCTGATAAAATCCTGGGATGGGGGTATCGTTAGAGGGGAGGAGGGGGAGAAAATTGGAGAGTGTCATGGCGTTGCCTCCCAATTGGGTTCGGTTAATGTAGCGACGGAATGTTTTGGGCGTTGAGGCAAAACTCTCTACTATCGCATCACTTTGTATAGAGAGTCTATCACAAATCCATCCTCTAAGTAAATCATGAAGCTCTTTTTTTTGCGTTTTATAGTGTGAGGGGCTTAAACTCAGCCAAGCGCGTGAATCGGTGTGGATCGAGGCGGTGATATGGTAGTATCCTGAATCAAAACCGCTGTCCGAGGGATCGCTAAAAGAGACGAAAAGTGATTTGGAGAGAGTATAGGGAATCATCTTATCGTTTATGAGCTGATAGTGGTGCTGAAAAACCGTATCGGTTTTAACTTTCATGTAGAGTACATAGGCGCTTTGATCGTTGTGTCGTTTTTCAAAAGAGGCGTAATAGTCTCTGATCTCTCGATCATCGAACCATTTTGAACTCTCATAATGCGACGTTCCCATAATCAAATTACGGGCATAAATGAATCCTTGAGTTGTAGTGATGTGATAGAGTCCTTTGTCACGTTTGACCATGATCACTTCACACTCTCTGCGGATATCAGGTATTTTAGAGGTGAGCGATTCGCACACCGTTCCCATTCCCCCAAGTGGATAGTGGGTTTCATTAAAGGTATACCCTAGTGCGAGAGCCGCCGTGAAAAAATTAATCTTTTCGCTGGTGGCTTGAGCTACGATGAGGATTTGGGCATCCAAAAAATCGAGGTAGCTCTCAGCGATATCTCCATAAAAATTTTGGATAAATTCTCTGGCATTGGAAAAAAGATAACGGCGAAACGTTTTGAGCAGAGGGAAAAAACTCATTAATGAGGCTATTTTTTTGAGCCGTGAGCGGTTGGAATAGTAATAGGACGTTTCGTGTGTGTAAAACGCTTCTTGGAGTGCGCGTACGAGTTTCCAAAACTCACTGTGTTTCTGGTGGGGATAAAAACACTGCATCTCTTCGATGAAGCGATCCAGATCACGGTAGCGGATACAGTCCTTTTCACCCTGGAGTATCGTGATGCCCGGATCGGTAGCGATAAGATCAGGGGTGACCCCTACAGTCTCAAATAGTTTTTTGACTATTCCCCCCTCATGATAGCCCGAAATCGTCGTTGCACCGGCATTGTATTTATTGCCGTGATGGATAAACGTAGAAGCGCATCCGCCGAGTGTACGCTCTTTTTCGATCAGTACGACATCATTGCCATGGGCATTGAGGAGTGCCGCGATACTGCACCCCCCGATTCCTCCCCCTACGACCGCGTAATCTCTGATCATGCTTGCATCGAATGATAGAGCTTTTGAAGCGTTTGGATGAAGAGCGGATGATCATTTGGTGCTTGGGCGACACGGTACTCTTCTATCCCCATCGCTTTGGCTTTTTCACGGTATTCGATTTCGAGTTCGAACTCGGTTTCGGAGTTATCGATGGTAAAAGCGATCGGATAGATAATCACTTTTTTCTTTTTCAACGTTCCCAGTTTATCTTCGAGATAAGGACGAATCCACTCCATCGGCCCCAGACGTGATTGATACGCCAGATGAGTATTGTGAAAAAATATCCCCGCATCATTGAGTGCGCGGCGTGCGTGATAGACGTTGGAGCGGATATGGCGCTGATATAAGTCACCTTGGGAAATAATTTTTTTCGGCAACCCGTGGGCGGAAAAAATCAGTTCAAATTCACCCGCTTCATCGTCCCCTAATGCCTCTTTTATCCGCTCTACGATCGAGGCGTTGTAGGTGGGGTCGTTGTAATAGCGGTCTACGGTTCGGATTTTATCGCTGAGACCGAGCTTTTCGGCCTCATCATAGAGTGCATCGAACGATGAGAGGGTTGTGGTCGCTGAGAAATGGGGATAGAGGGGTATCGCATAAATCTCATCGTAGAGAGCGACCGATTGTAAAACGTCATTGGTAAAGGGGGGAGTGTAGCGCATCACGTAATGGACATCCGCATCGACACTCTGTGAGAGTGCATTCACTACACGACGGGTATGCCCCACGATCGGCGATGTTCCCCCAAGGAGAGAGTAGTTATGTTCGGCCTCTTTGTGTCGGCGTGAGGTGATGAGCCACGCGATCATTTTCCGTATCGGTTTGGGGGCACTGATGATACGATGATCGTTAAACATGTTATTCAAAAAAACTTTGACTTCGGAGAGGTTGTTCGGACCTCCCATATTGAGTAAAAGAATCGCTTTACGTTGCCCCATTAAAATGATCCATTCCAAATGAAGTTCAATGAGGCGTAAACGACTAAAATAGAAGTAATAAGGGAAAAGATAGGATAAGCGGGAGATATTTGGTTCATGATATTTCCTTCTAGTCAATGTATCGGAAATGATAGAAAAAAAAAGGGAACTTTCGTAGAGGATTTATGTCAATTGGTTGAATTAATAGGATTGGATAATCAATTTGTTGGTCGAGTTTGGATTGTTTCAAGGGGGGTATTTTGTAAGGTGGTGGCTAATCTCGGAATCGAACCAAGGACACAATGATTTTCAGTCATTTGCTCTACCGACTGAGCTAATTAGCCACGTTTGTGAGGACGAAATTATAGCTACACAAGCTTAAAAAGAAGCTTAAAGCCTCGCAAACGACTATTTTGTCGCTTTTGCGAGCTCTTTAAATAGGTTTCCTCTTTGAGCATATGAGGTAAACTGATCCAAACTTGCCGCTGCAGGGGAGAGCATGGCGATACTGTGACGGTTGTGCTTTTTACTGATTTGCTCTACGGCAACATCGAGCGTATGACAGAGAGTACAGGGAATTGCGTATTGTTTGCAGAGTGCTTCGAGACGTAATGCATTGCTCCCGATAGCATAGACACTGACATCGTATTTTTTTAGAGGGATAAATAACTCTTCGAGCTCTACCCCTTTGTCATCACCGCCGAGAACGATATGGATCGGATAGTCTGCATAGGTACGAAGGGCGGCGAGGGTAGCATCGATGTTGGTTGCTTTGGAGTCGTTGACCCACAGACGATCGCGGGAGTCACGGAACTCCTCTTGGCGGTGGGGGTCGAGGACAAAAGCGTTGATACGGTCATAATCGCATCGATCGTAGAGGATTTTATCAATCCCCATCGCGATCATTGCATCCATTAAAAAAGCCCCTTTGAATTTGATTTTAGAGGCATCAAATCCGAAATATGCGGCGAGATCTTTTTCATTTTCATAGATGATCTTAAATCCGTTGGTCGGAGCATCAGCAAACATTTTCGGAAGGATTATCGCTTCCCCCTCTCTCATCATCGAAAGAGGTTTTAGTTTGGCATCGTAATAGGCTTCCATACTCCCATGCCAGCTGACATGATCGGGAGTGACGGGGAGGAGGGCGTAGATGTTGGGACGCGCCACGTTGTTGTAGTGCATACTAAACGAACTCGTTTCTAAAATCCAAATCGGGGCATCGCTTGACATATCGGCTAAGGGTGTACCGATATTACCGCCGCTGATGGCCCCTTTGTCGCTCAGGAGATGTTCAACCATCTGGGTAGTGGTGGTTTTACCGTTGGTTCCGCTGATCCAGATCGAAAACGGCATTTGAGGAGCGAAAAAATCATACTCACTGATGAGGTGCTGGGCACTTTGGATCAGCGGATGGCTAGGGGGAAAACCAGGTGAGGGGATTTCATGGGTAAAGAGATCGGTGTTAAACTCACTCACCGGTTTGAGGAAATTCCCCTCTTCATCAACCGATGACTCGGAAAATTTATCATCAAAAAAGGTACACGGACCGAAATGTTTGGCAATTGCACGGGTTGTTTTGCCATACCCGAAACAGGCGATAGTTTGATTTTTCATTAGCGAATCTTTAATGTAATTAGGGCGAATATATTGGAAAGAAGCGAAATAATCCAAAATCGGACGATGATTTTGTTTTCCGCCCACTGTT
>CAZKJU010000007.1:2734-46464 GCA_964553185.1 uncultured Sulfuricurvum sp. | reverse complement strand
TTCGGAGAACAAGCAGTTCTTTGCGGCGGTACGGCTTCATTGGTTCAAGCGGGATTTGAAACATTGACTGAAGCGGGATACGCACCAGAACTAGCATATTTCGAGTGTCTTCACGAATTGAAATTGATCGTTGACTTGATGTTCGAGGGCGGAATCGCGGATATGCGTTATTCTATCTCTAACACAGCGGAATATGGTGACTATGTAAGTGGTAAACGTGTTATCAACGCAGAATCAAAAGCGGCAATGAAAGAGATCCTCAAAGAGATCCAAGACGGCCGTTTTGCAAAAGATTTCATCCTTGAAGGTCAAGCGGGTTATCCTCGTATGAACGCTGAGCGTACCAATGCGCGTGCGTCATTGATCGAGCAAACGGGTGTTAAATTACGCTCTATGATGCCGTGGATCTCTAAAAACAAAATTGTTAACCAAGCTACAAACTAATTTCTCCCTTTTCAGAGCTTTTGCTCTGAACCACTTTATCTACAGAGGTTTTATTTTTTATGAGTAAACGGCCTCGACCCAATCATATCTTTTCTTTACATCGACTCGGATGGATCATAGTTGGAATCCTCCTATTTCTGATCGCTCTTTTAATCGGCTATCTCATCGGGTTTTCTCAAGCAGAAGAGGAGTTGGCGGCTGAAAGAGCTCAAACTCAGATTTTGGTCAATCAGATAAAAGATATTGCGGCGATTGATGAGAGTTATATCCCTACCCCTAAGCCCAAAGAAAATGGCCAAGATATTGAAATTCGCCGATTGAAAAAAGAGCTACAATCGCTTTTAGAGAAAGAGGCTTCGGAGAAAGCAAAAGAGGTTCGTAAACCTGAAGCGATTAAGCCTCAGCATGAATACGCCCCTAAAGATAAGGCGGCATTGCCCCCTCCAGCTCCAAAACGTCCTTTAGCGGCTGATTCAAAAAGTGCTAAACTCGTCATTATAATCGATGATGTTTCTTATACGCATGATGTTAAAGCAATTCAATCGACAGGGTTGCCGTTGGTGATGTCTTTTCTCCCTCCAAGCTCTAGACACCCTGAATCGGGTAAATTGGCACAGCTACAAGATCATTTTATGGTCCATTTACCACTTGAAGCGATGGATTTTAGTGATGAAGAGGCGATAACGCTTAGAGTATCTGATTCTGAAGATCAAATGGCTAAACGGATTGCAACACTGAAACAGATTTATCCCGGTGTACGGTATATGAACAATCATACTGGGTCTAAATTTACAGCCGACGCGGCGGCAATGGAAAAGCTGATGCGCATTTTAAAACAAGAGGGGATTGTTTTTATCGACAGCCGAACAACATCAAAAACAAAAGTTCCTGAGATATCGAGAAAAATGGGGACACGCTATCTTGGACGAGATATCTTTTTAGATCATCATGACGGTGTAGCCAATGTAAAAAAACAGATACAAGAGGCGGTAGCCGTCGCAAAACGGCATGGAAGCGCTATCGCGATCGGACATCCCCGCCCCGACACGATCAAAGCACTTAGAGAATCCAAGGATTTATTACGCGGCGTTCAGATTGTTGGGATAGAAAATATTTGACAATATGTCATAAAAGGCTCTTTTTTTACTATTTATTGGGTATCGTAACTAATCACAAAGAGTAATGAGTTAGCATGCATGATACTGTCCATTTTGATATCCCTGAACTCTCTTCGATGAAGCGTTATCCAGAAACACTCTATTATCGTGGTTCATTAGATTTGCTCCATCGCCCGAAAGTCTCTATTGTAGGGACTCGTCGTCCTAATCCTTATACCCGTGCCATCACGCAGGAACTCTCTAAAAAACTTTCACTTTCGGGCATGGTAATTGTCAGCGGTGCAGCCATCGGTGTCGATGCTATAGCACATCAAGGGGCCGGTGTCGATAATACGATTGCGGTTCTCCCCAGCGGTATTGATATCCGCTATCCGGCAGTCAATACAGAACTGATTGAAGCGATAGAGAGACATGGGCTCATCATTAGCCCTTTTGCGACTGACTTTGAGGCACGGGATTGGAGCTTTGTTGTCCGTAATGAGATTGTTGTAGCATTAGGAGATGTACTCATTGTCACTGAAGCGGACATAGGAAGCGGCAGTATGCGCAGTGTCGAATATGCATTAGCCATGAAAAAACCTATTTATGTGCTTCCTCATCGACTCCGAGAAAGTGCGGCTACCCGTCAACTCTTGAGTGAAGGGAAGGCGGAAGCGATTGATGATATCGATATTTTTGTTGCTCTTATCAGTCAAAAAGGGCGTAATGCTATCGAGGATACCCCATTTTTTGCCTTTTGTCGAAATGCACCGACCTATGAAGAGGTGTTGGTAAAATTTCCTAAAGATATTTTTGAAGCAGAATTAAATGGGATTGTGGAAGTGCGCAACGGCAGGGTATATATTATCGAGTAGGTATCAGGAGTTAATGTCCTGATTGCCCTGATTGCACTTCGTATCCGTAGTGTTTTACGAGATAGTTGATAATGGTTTGTTGATCTTCTTTGCCGATAGGCGCTTTGAACTCATTGACCATTTTTTGTACTGTACCTGTCCAGTACGGACGGCTTTTTTTCCCTTGGTTGAGGACATACCCCCATGAGTGGCAGATGAGGCAGTATTGTTGCGCTACTTCATCATGATCCCCTTTTGCCATTGGATAATCGACGTAGGGCATTTCGATTGGTTTGGAGACTTGACCAAACGCTAAAGAGCTTAAAAGTGCTGAGAGTAATAGTAGTTTTTTCATTTTGACCCTTTAGACGATTTTGACATTGACAGCGTCAACGGCGTTGTATTGGTATCCGCCGGCATTCCAGCCGATTTCATCAGCGAGAGGTTGGATATTTCCGATACGGTTAATTGCACGTACCATGATGGTGTAGTCCCCTTTGGTTTTTGCATCCCACTCATAGCTCCATACTCTAAAGGCGTATTTACCGAGATCTTGTCCCAGTTTTGCCGCACTCCAGATTTTACCTCCATCAAGAGAGATCATTACCTCTTTGATCCCTTTGCCCTGATCAAAGGCGACTCCGGAAATTTTGACACGTGAGCCTTTTTTGATAACACTATCCTCCGCTGGATAACCGATCACCGATTTGACTTTCATAGCCGCAATAGGTTTACGTTTGTACTCGAAATCACTTCCTGATACAACACACTCACAGTCATTATCAGGGACGGTATACGCTACATCCATAAAGAAGCTTTTACGGTAGGTATCCATAACCATGATGTTAGAGAGCATTTTTACCCAGCTATCAGCAAAATGTCCAGGAATGACGAGACGGAGTGGAAAACCGTTGAGATACGGTAAGTCTTCACCGTTCATTGAATACGCTACGAGAATTTGATCTTCAAGAGCCTCATGGAGCTCCATTTCTCGGAAAAAATCGGGGGTCTCTTCCATCGCCGGTTTCTCTAAACCATTGAGTCCTACCCACGAAGCGCTATCTTTTAGACCTGCACGATGGAGAATGTCTTTGAGCCGGACCCCTTTCCACACTGCGCATCCCATTGCACCGTGATCCCATTGGACGCCATGTGTTGCTTGCCCTGTGACGGCGTAGTACTTACGGCTGTTCCCGCCGCATTGCAAGACTGCCGTGATTTCTGCAGGTTCAAATTTTGACTTCAAATCATCGACACTCAGAGATAGCGGGGTGTTGACAGCACCGGTTACTTCAAGACGAAATTCATTTAGATCGATCAGTGTCGGGATATCCGGAAGGTGCCAACGGACAAAAAACTCATCATTGGGGGTGATGGCTTGGGTATAGATATCACGTCCGCGTGCCGCTTTGAGAAGTGGAGGACGATCGGATATGGTTACCATCGGTTTTTTCTCTGGAAATGCGATGATCGGAGGTTTGTACTCTTGTGGGATGGATATCGGTTTAGCGGGCAGTGCTTTACCCAAAAGAGTTGTAGCCCCGAGGAGTAAACCGGCGCCTAAAAAATGTCTTCGATTAAGTGTTTTCATTTGGTTGCCTTGCGGTTATTGTTATGCAATTGTAACATAACGGGGAATAATTTAGAGTATAAGCATCGCATCACCATAGGAAAAAAAGCGGTATTTGTGATCAATTGCTTCTCGGTAAATGCGGTGAGTTTCTTCCAATCCGACGAATGATGCGACAAGCATCAGCAGTGTTGATTGGGGGAGATGAAAGTTAGTGAGGAGATGGTTGATCCGTTTTGGAGGGTTATGGGGGTGTAAAAAGAGGTTTGCTTCTCCATGAGTCTCTCCAGTGCGAGTGTGATATTCTACGGTGCGGGTCGAAGTGGTACCGATGCTGAGGAGAGGGATATCGCTCTGAAGTAACTCTAGAGCGGATGGGCTAATATCAAAATACTCTGAGTGCATCGGGTGATCGGTTATGATTTCTGCTTCGACAGGTTTAAAGGTTCCTGAGCCGACATGGAGGGTGACAAAGGCATGAGGGTGGGAAGCGCAAAGCGCATCAAAAAGCTCATCGGTAAAATGAAGTGATGCGGTCGGTGCTGCAACGGCTCCCTCATAGTGGGCAAAAACGCTTTGGTATTCACGTTCATCTTCAGAATTGTCCTCACGTCCCAGATATGGGGGGAGCGGGATATGTCCCACTTTTTCTAAAATGGGGAGAAGCTCTTCAAATCGGATAAGGGTGTCACGGAGATAAAAATTGACATCACGTGAACCGTCTTCGTGAAGTGCTACAACACGAGCACTCAAATCACCCTCAAAAACCAAACGGGTATCAATTCTCACTCGTCCTTTGATATAGACGCTGATGGTATGGGCATCATGGGGGCGGTTGATAAGAAGTTCTATCGCTCCACCGCTCTCTTTTTTTCCGTACAATCGTGCTTTGATTACTTTGGTATCATTAAAGATAATCCCACAATTTTTTGGCAAAAAGTTTTCAATAGCGTCAAAGCGTGCATGAATAATGGAATGGTCTGCACGGTTGTAAACGAGGAGACGGGCATGATCTCGTGGATGGACAGGGTGGGTTGCTATAAGCTCACTCGGGAGCTCATAGTAATAACTGGCGGTGAGTAGAGGGTTAAGAGGTTTAATCAATCGTCTCTTCTTCGTCTTCAGCCATATAAGCCTCTTCTTTTGGTGCAGGATTAACCGCTTTGACGATTAAAATAGAGACACCATAGAGGAGGATGAGCGGCATTGCCATAAGGATTTGTGTGATAACGTCCGGAGGAGTCAAAATAGCTGCGATAATAAAGATAAGAACAATAGCGTAGCGGAAAAATCCGGTCATCATTTTATCGTCAATCAACCCTAAAAGGGCGAGGAAATAACAGATAACCGGAAGCTCGAATGAGAGACCGAAACCGAACATCACTTTGGTGAAAAACTCGACGTAATCTTCGATGTTAATCATCGGAACGAATGAAGCACTACCAAAGGCAATGAGGTAACTAAATCCAAACGGAGTAACAACATAATAGGCGAATGCCGCACCCATGGCGAACATTACCGTTCCACCGACCACAAAAGGGATAAGCATTTTTTTCTCGTTGGCATAGAGCCCTGGAGCAATAAAAAGCCAAAATTGCATCAAAATGATAGGGAGTGCTGCTAATAGACCTGCGAAAAAAGAGACTTTCATCGCAACGAAAAAGGTTCCGCCAAGTTGTGTGGTGGTGATCATCCCCTCTGCTGCTTTGGTTGAAACTTTTGCTACAGAGGCAATCGCTTCTGCTAATGGTGCAGTAACCCACGCCAGAAGGGCCTCATGAAAGTTAAACATCACAAAAAACATGATGATAACGGCGGCTACACTTATACCAAGCCGTTTACGCAATTCAGCTAAATGGGGTTTTAAATCTTCAAACATTTACTTTTCCGTCTTCTAAATCTAATGTGGGTTGTTGTTTGGCTTTTGGGGCAAAGGTGATTACTTCAGGTTCTTTGGGCGCTGCTGAGGCTGGGGGAGGAACATCGAGATTGAAATCATTTTTAATCCCTGTAAGTTCACTTCCGATTTCGGTTACATTGGTCATTCTTTCCAATTCTGCACTTGCATCGGTAAGCTCTTTTTTGTAATTGAGGGCACTCTCTTTCATTTCGGAGAATTTCATCTCCTCTTCGAGCGTCGCTTTGGCGCTGCTCACAGTTCCCTTGACTTGTCGAAAAAACTTCGCAATATCTACCATGGTAGAGGGGAGTTTGTCCGGTCCTAAAAATAAAATAGCGATAATAATGATCAAAAATATTTCGCCGATGCCCATTCCAAACATAATAACTGCCTAATGTATATATTTTGTAGTGTTCGGGATTTTACCCAAAGAAAGTTTAAAACCCTTCCACTCGTAACGCAATTTCATCGGCAAGTAAAAAATCACGGTTAAAGTAGCGACCATCACGATGAGAAAGAAGTCCTTCGTGGACGAGCATATCCGCTTGAACTTTTTGCTTATCACTTAAAATAGCCTCTTCTACTCCGACACAGCTGCGAAAACCCAAAAAAAGTTTTTCACTGAGGAGGGCATCTTCACTGATCTCTTCAGAGGTGATTTCGCAAGGATTTAGGGTGTAATGCTCAACACTGGTACTGGGGTAATAGCGGTGATGATCTAAAAACCCTACAGCACCGGAACCTAATCCAATATAAGGTTTATGTTTCCAATACCCCATATTATGAAAAGAGCGGTATTTGCCAAAATTTGAAATTTCGTATTGCTCGTACCCTTTTGCGGTGATTTCATGAAAGAGCCATTGGGTAAGCGCTAACTCCTCATTGGCGATTTCAGGGGTTTTTTCAAAGGCAGTTTCTTCTTCGATCGTTAATGAGTAGAGACTGATGTGATCGATAGGGAGGAGAAATGCTTGGACGATATCGGATTTAAGCAACTCTTTCGTATCTCCGCGTACCCCATAGATCAGATCAATACTGAGATGCTTAAATCCAATTGCCGAGGCGGTACGGATTGCTTTTAGGGCGTGTTCTGTATTATGAGCACGGCCGAGCGTTTTTAATTTGCCATTATTGAAACTTTGTACCCCAAAGCTGAGACGATTGACCCCTAACTCGAACATCCCCTCCAGCCACTCACGCGTTGCACTGTTGGGGTTGGCTTCAGAGGTGATTTCACACTCTTTTGCTAGATAAGGGTTAATCATCTCAAATAAAGGACGATAGAGGGAGGGTTCTATAGTAGAGGGGGTTCCTCCCCCAATAAATACGGTTTCAATGGGATTGTCTGAACTTACATTGAATCGGAGTAACTCTGCTTTGAGCTGAGTAAGTAGGGAATTCATGTACGCTTCACGGTATGAAAATTTATCGACATAAGAGTTAAACGCACAGTAAGAGCATTTGCTATCGCAAAAAGGGATGTGAATGTATAAAAGCATATTAGGATTATAGTATTTTTAATAGCGAATAGTTTACAATACTCCTCCAAAATAGACTTAAAGATGGCGAATGACCGAAAAAAAGTTCTACCGACCGAATGTGGCGGCGATTATTGTCTCTCATGAGTATCCTGAGATCAAAGATATTTTTATCGCCGAGCGGAGTGATTTAGAGGGGGTATGGCAGTTCCCTCAAGGGGGAATTGATGAGGGTGAATCGGCAGAGCAAGCACTTTTTCGGGAGCTTGAGGAAGAGATCGGTACTAAAAAAGTAGAGATTATCGCCGAGTACCCTGAGTGGATCGCCTACGATTTCCCAGCCCATGTCGCCGCAAAAATGGCTCCGTATGCGGGACAAAAACAGCGTTATTTTTTAGTACGTTTGAAACAAGGGGCTAAGATCGATCTCGATACGAAACATCCTGAATTCAAAGCGTACCGATTTGTCAAAATTGATGAGTTGCTGACTCATATCGCCCATTTTAAAAAACCGGTCTACGAACGTGTTATTTCTCATTTTAGAACCAAGGGGTATCTGTAATGCTAATTGTCCAAAAATTTGGCGGAACCAGTGTCGGCGATTTGGAACGAATCCAAAATGTCGCTAATCGTGTTTCGCGAACACTTAAAGAGGGACACCAAGTTGTCGTCGTTGTTTCAGCGATGAGCGGTGAAACCAACAAGCTTATTGCGTATGCCGAGCATTATACCTCTACGCCTGAACGCAGTGAAGTGGATATGCTTTTGAGCTCCGGGGAACGTGTAACCGCTGCATTACTCTCGATTGCATTAAATGCAATGGGACACAGCGCTACCTCAATGAGCGGACGCCGCGCCGGTATTGTTACCGACAGCATTCACACCAAAGCACGGATTGAGAGTATTGATCCTAGTGCCATGCACGCAGAGCTTGCAGCGGGTAAAGTGGTCGTTGTCGCGGGATTCCAAGGGGTGAGTGAGAGCGGTCAAGTCACTACTCTCGGACGCGGAGGCTCAGACCTCTCTGCTGTGGCACTTGCTGGAGCATTGAAGGCTGATTTGTGTGAAATTTATACCGATGTTGATGGTATCTATACGACTGATCCGCGCATCGAACCACGTGCTAAAAAGATGGATAAAATCAGCTACGATGAGATGCTCGAACTCGCATCCCTCGGGGCAAAAGTCCTTCAAAACCGTTCAGTTGAACTTGCTAAAAAATTAAACGTTAACCTCGTAACCCGATCCAGCTTTAGTGACGCGGAAGGGACACTTATCACAAAGGAAGAGAATATTATGGAACAACCACTTGTCAGCGGTATCGCACTCGATAAAAACCAAGCACGTGTATCTTTGAGCGGAGTTATTGACCGTCCTGGAATTGCTTCGGATATTTTTACTCGTTTAGCCGACAACAGCGTTAATATCGATATGATTATCCAAACCTCAGGACATGATGGTAAAACCAATCTCGATTTCACCGTCCCTAAAACCGAGTTGATTGATGCGAAAAAAGTGGTCGAAACCTTTATCGCAGACGATGAGATCAGCGAAGCATCTTACGATGAAAACATTTGTAAAGTCTCTATTGTCGGTGTCGGGATGAAGTCTCATACCGGTGTTGCCGCAAAAGCGTTCCAAACAATGGCACGCGAAAATATCAATATCATGATGATCTCTACCTCAGAGATCAAAGTATCGATGGTAGTTGATGAAAAATATGCAGAGTTAGCGGTTAGATCGTTGCACAGTACGTACGCGTTGGATCAATAAGTGCGAAAATTTGATCAATGGACATTAGAATCGATCCGCTCTGAGGGGGCGTCGATGAGCTGGTTCGAAGAACATCGCTTCTTATGGACACCTCCTATCGCTAATGCCATGGATCAAATGATGGAGGGGAAAAGTATCATCCTCATCACTGATCATGATCGACAATGGTTTGCCCATTACATTACTTCTTCGCTAAATAAACGTTCCCAAGATCGCCCGATGATTCCGGTTGTATGTATAGATGCTCTCTATCCCCATTATGACCATATCAGTGGAGGAGAGTCTATCGATATGCTGGTAGACATGCTCGATATTACCTATAAAGGGGATTATTTCTTTTGGTACATTGGACGGGGGGATGATCGACGTGCTGATATCGCTAAGCGCAGTACCAATTCTCTTTTGTGGATTATGAATGAGAATTTTCAGAATGCGTTGATACTGCAGTCGTATGATCCGCTTATCGATATCAAATTACTTCAGCTCTATCGTCTGTTTGATAAAACGTTGAATGCGGTTTTGTTCGGGGAGATTAATGTTCGAGAATGAACGGGGCGGTATTCTGATCACCGCAAATATGGAAGAGAGAGCCAGAGAGATTGAAGAGTCTCGTCACCCTCTGCGCTGTATAACGTTTATGCGCGATGATTTTAAAATCGAAGATGCCAAAGAGGTAATCGCTGAAGCGTATCGAAGTGAAGAAAATACGAAAACCCTTATCCTCGGAGCAAAAAGCTTTACGGTTCCGGCTCAAAATGCTTTGTTGAAAATCCTCGAAGAGCCTCCTCGCAATATTGCTTTTATCCTCCTCGCACCCAATAAAAGTACATTTCTTCCAACGGTTCGTTCACGTTTGAGCCTTAAACAAGAGCATCAAAAAACTACCTATGAAACCCTCCCTATTACGTTAAAAAATTTGGATCTAT
Organism: uncultured Sulfuricurvum sp.; assembly: GCA_964553185.1. Classification (GTDB taxonomy): domain Bacteria; phylum Campylobacterota; class Campylobacteria; order Campylobacterales; family Sulfurimonadaceae; genus Sulfuricurvum. Next base: position 36,422 of record CAZKJU010000007.1, on the reverse strand, counting down.
CGGGACTGTTTGCATTTGTAAAAGAGCATGACCGTTTCAAAAAACATGAAGCTAAAGCTTTGGTCGAACAATTGATGCATCAGGCGATTCACATTGAAAAATTGTCTCTTACTGCCGCACAGCTCGAAGGATTTGAGAAAGCACTCCGTCTGATTGAGCTAAACAGCCGTTTACAAAGTGTATTAGTAATGGTGTTAATGAATTTCCTCAAAGAGGTCAAGCGTGGTCGTTGAAAAACTCTCCAACACCATTGATCTCCGCCGTGAACTCAAAGAACTTGGGGTTGATGGCGGCGGAGTATCGATTTTAGAGGACAAAGGTCAGCTTCATTTGATCCGTATTCGTGATTTGCATGTGGGTGCCGCCAACATCCTCAAACAAGATGCACTGAGTGTTGGAGCGGATCTAGCCGTTCCGCGAGGGACCGTAACGGCTTCCACTCCACGTGTGGATACATTGCTTATTGCAACTGAGCGGCAACTCCAAGAGTTGGTGAAAAAAGAGAAAGCTCAGCCGTTTGGATTAAAACAGCTCTCATCAGAGCTAGAGCGCTTGTGCAATCTTAAGCGTGATGAACGAATCTCAATCATGGGTATACTCAACGCAAACGATGACAGTTTTTACCATGCAAGCCGCTATCAGGGAAATAAAGCGATAGAACGGATTGAGACGATGATCTCTGAGGGTGCCGATATCATCGATTTGGGAGGGGTTTCGAGCCGTCCGGGATCGGTAGCGGTGAGTGCTGAGGAAGAACTTTTTCGTGTTCGCCCCATAATCGATACATTGTATGAGCAGCATATCTACGAAAAGAGCACCCTCAGTCTAGACAGTTATGAACCTATGGTTGTGAATTATGCGTTAGAACGAGGGTTTCGTATTATCAATGATATTACAGGATTAGCCAACGATGAGGTAGCACGTCTTTGTGGCAGTTACGGCGCAACGGCGGTAATTATGCACATGCAGGGAAATCCTGATACGATGCAAGAAAACCCGACATATTCATCCGTCATTCATGACGTAGAAAATTTCTTCCAAGAACGCCTTGAAAAAGCTGAAGCGTTCGGAATTAAACATACTATTCTCGATTGCGGTATCGGATTTGGGAAACGGTTAGAGGATAATCTTGCCCTCATTACTCATCAAAGTCATTTTCTTCTATTCGGGAAACCACTGTTGGTGGGTGCCAGCCGTAAATCGATGATTGATGCAATCTCTCCATCAAACAGTGATGATCGCTTGGCGGGAAGTATCGCTATCCATCTTAAAGCTATAGAGCAGGGGGCTTCGATTGTACGGGTTCATGATGTTAAAGAACATGTTCAGGCGGTAAAACTCTGGCAGGCATTGAGGGGATGAAATGAGTAATACGGTTGTTATTGTCACCCTGTCGTTGTTGGTTCTCCTCTCGCCGTTTTTATCTCGTGTTACACGTATTCCGGTAGTTGTCGTGGAAATACTTTTGGGGAGTTTGGCTGCATATTTCGGATTTTTGGTTGAAAATGAGCTCTTTAAAATTATCGCTAAAGTAGGTTTCTTGTACCTGATGTTTCTCGCAGGTATGGAGGTTAATCTCAAAGCATTCGGTTTTGAAAAGTCCTCTCTTTTGCGTCGAACGGTACTCTATTTTGTCATCTTGTACGGGTGCTCGTTAGGGTTGTTTTTCTATCTCGATTTAAGTGCCGTTTATCTGGTAGCATTCCCGATTTTCTCACTCGGTATGTTGATGGCTTTGGTAAAGGAATACGGTAAAGATAAACCATGGTTAGCATTAGCACTGAACATAGGTATTGTCGGAGAGTTGGTCAGCATTATAGCGTTGACGATACTCAGTGGGGGGTTGGAATACGGATATAACCGTGAATTCGCTTTTGTCCTCGGCGGGCTCTTTTTATTTTTGATCGGGTTTGTTTTGTTTTTCCGAGGAATACGCATTTTATTTTGGTGGTACCCGGGGCTTAAAACACTCATCATGCCTCATGATGACAACAAAGATCAAGATATCCGTTTTTCGATGGCTCTGATGTTTATTATGGTGGCTGTGATGCTTTATCTAAAAATTGATGTCGTTTTGGGGGCTTTTTTGGCAGGGATGTTTATCGCTACCTACTTTAAACACAAAACGGAACTTCCCGAAAAACTCTCCTCTTTCGGATTTGGGTTTTTGGTTCCGATTTTTTTCATCCATGTTGGTTCCACACTCTCTTTAAATGCATTTATGGATGATAATATTTTACAACAAGCTCTCTTTATCGCTATAGTGATGATAGGAATACGTTTGGTGGCTTCTATGGCTTATTATGGGTATCTTGGTAGTAAGGATACCCTTTTATTTTCACTCAGTAATTCGATGCCTTTAACTTTTATGGTAGCAGTAGCAACCTTGGGGTATCAGGCAAATGCCATTACTCACGATGAATATTATGCGTTTATCGTAGCAAGTATGGGGAGTGGAATCTTCTTGATGCTCTTGATTAAAATATTGTATACTTTGTTCACAAAAAAAGAGAGTTAAAGATTTATTTTTAGTGAAAACAAGGTACAATCGATATAACACTTATGGTAATTGCAAGGATGTATACAAATTACCCTAGACGAGAAGGAGTCACGTGGATTTAACGGTTATTTTAGGGATTCTGGGAGCTATCGCAGCTATTTCGACCGGAGATATTTTGGATGGTGGTAATCCACTCCATATTATCCACTTGGCATCATTGATCGTTATTTTTCCGACGGCAATGTCTGCTGCCGCTGTTGCTACGGACGGAGAGTTTGTTCGAGGGGCTTTCAAAAACCTTGGTCCTATTGTTTTTAAAAAGAGCTCAGTCGATCTACACGCACGGATTAAAGAGATTGTTGAACTCTCGACACTAGCACGTCGAGACGGTCTTTTGTCATTAGAACAAAAGGTTGCTCAAATCGACAATGAGTTTTTGAAGCAAGGTCTTAGTATGGCGGTTGATGGCAATGAAGTCGAAACCATCGTAGAAACCTTGGAACTCGTGATTGAAGAGACGGAACACTATTATCACGGTTGCGGACACTATTGGCTTCTTGCAGGGGAAACTTCTCCCGTTATGGGACTTATCGGTGCGGTTTTGGGTCTCATCTTGGCACTTCAAAAACTTGATAATCCGGCAGAAATGGCAAAGGGTATCGCCGGGGCGTTTACCGCTACGGTTACGGGTATTTTCTCATCCTACGTTCTTTTAGGTCCTTGGGGGAGAAAAATGATCGCAAAATCACACCATATCGTTAAAGAGCAAAAAATGATGCTCGAGGGGATAGTAGGGATCATTCATGGTGATAACCCTCGTACTCTTGAAGCTAAATTGCTCAATTTCCTCTCTCCGGCTGAAGAAAAACACAGCCAATTTAACTGATGAGTAACTAAATGGCTAAAAAACACAAGTGTAAAAAGTGCCCTGAGTGTGAAGCCGGAGAAAAATGGGCGGTTCCTACCGCCGACTTTTTCAGTCTTCTCCTTGCACTTTTCATCGCCTTGTACGCTATTGCATCGGTTAATAAAGAAAAAATGAAAGCGGTCAAAGAAGAGTTTGTAAAAATTTACGATTATGCACCGGTTGCTGAGCGTATTAACCCTGTCCAAGAGATGGTTCCCGATAGTAAAAATCCTGATCCTGACGCGAGTGGAAACCCTAGCGGTAAAGCATTGACCGAACAAGGGGGGTCATTACTCATTGGCGAAGAAAACAAAGCAGAAGAGGTTAAAAGCGCTATTTCGAAAATACAGCAAGAGTTAAATAATGCGTCGATGGGTGGAGGAGAAGGCCCACTCGATCAGATGATGGACGGTGTCTTGTTGAAACTTCCGACTTCTATCCCTTTTAGCGGCGCGAATGCTACGATTGATGATGAAGAGATGAAATTGTTTGTTCGCCGAATTGCTTTGATCATTGATACCTTGCCTGAAAATGTCGATATTTCTGTCCGGGGATATACTGATAACCAACCTCTTCCACAAGGCTCTCCGTACCGTGATAATATCGATCTCTCTTCTAAACGGGCAGAGACGGTTATGCGTGAACTGATTCGAAACGGAGTAAGTGCAGAGCGTCTTTCAACTGCAGGATTTGGCTCGGCTAAACCGATCGCTGAGAACAACAATGAAAAAAATCGTGCTAAAAACAGACGGGTAGAATTTTATATGTTTATATCCAATGAAGCACCGCTCGATCAAACGAAACAAAATAATATCCTCGATGCCCTGAGCAAACTGCAAAAATAATTCATCCTCTAGAGACTTTTCGTCATTCCGTGCTCCGACACGGAATCCATTCAACGGTATTAACTAGACTTCTTTCATAACCCCGTTTCCGTAGCGGAAATATCTTTCGACAGGTTCAGGGCTAACGGTGTTTAAGCATATATCCGCATTTTGTCATACCCGCGAAGGCGGGTATCCAGCTAGATTCCCGCTTTCGCGGGAATGATGAGAGTATACTTGATTATTCAGATTTGGTGTAAAAAATACGTTTTAGAGATTATATAAAAAGTCTAATAGTAAAAAGTAGAAAAGGATTGAGAAGGTATTTGGCCTAGTAGCCAAATACCACTTTGAGAATGTAGAAGAAGAGGGCTGCCATAGCTGCAGCTGCCGGTAGAGTGATAACCCAAGCAAGTGCAATCGGTTTCATCAGTGCCCAGTTTGCATCTCGGTTAAGCATCCCGATACCGATAACGGCACCCACGAGGATATGGGTAGAGGATACGGGAATACCCATCACGGTTGCCAGCAAAATAACGAGTGTTGCACCGAGTTCCGCAGCAAATCCGGTGACAGGGAAAATTTCAGCGATACGGGTACCTACCGTTTCGATAACCTCTTTACCGATGAACCAAAGACCCGCTACGAGTGCTACACCAAATGTAGCCATCGCGATAAACGGTACCGGAGATTCTGTATTGATCTGACCCGTTGCCAAAATATCGATAATCGCGGCAAATGGTCCGATAGCATTTGCGATATCGTTAGCACCGTGACTGAATGCAAATGATGAGGCAGTGAGGACTTGGAGCATACTGAAAACACGCATTGTCGCTTTATGCGGTGTATCTTTGTGCATCACTTTGATAATCGCGTAGACAACACCGTACATGAGGGTTGACATGACGGCGAGCAACATATAAATTTGAACGTCGTTAAGACCTAAGTTAGCGTTTTTAAGCCCTTTGAACAAGAGCATCCCCGCGATCATCGCCGTACCGAAAGCGGCGACGATCGGTGCATGGGTACGAAGAGCGTAAAAAGCGTTTGATTTCTTTTTAAGACGATTCAGCTCATGTACCTGATTTTCGTATGCCACTTTCTCATCGGCGGTAGCAGTAGCGGCATCATGAGATGCGTGGAGAGCGTTGATCTGTGATTTGATATCGTCAATATGCTTTTGTACGTGGTCGTTGTAATCGAGGATATACTTTTTCAAATACCAGTAAATTCCATACGATGCCATCCCCCCTAATATCGGAGAGACAACCCAGCTAATAGCAATTTTGGTAATTTGATCCCAGTGTACAAGACCGAAGACCGATTCTCCTGCATCCATGGTAGCATATCCGAGTGCGATTGACCCCCCTAAAACCCCTCCGACGATAGCATGGGTAGTGGAGACGGGATACCCTTTGAAGGTTGCAAACAAAAGCCATGTTCCCGCAGAGAGAAGTGAACCCATCATAACGAAAACGAGGAGCATCGGGTCAAAATCCATCGCTGAAACGTCAACAATCCCTTTACGAATCGTGTTGGTTACTTCCGCACCGGCGAGCATCGCACCTCCGAGTTCGAAGATCGCGGCAATCATCAGTGCTTGTTTCACGGTGAGGGTTTTAGCCCCGACACTGGTACCAAAGGAGTTGGCAACGTCGTTTCCACCGATGTTGAATGCCATAAAAATACCAAAAAGGGTAGCGAGAATAAACAAAGTGTGGTTGTTTTCGAGATAGTTAAATCCCCATATCATAAAGACAGCGGTCATTACAACGAAAATACCACCGAAAAAGAGGTTGTCACGAGAGAACATCAAGACTCCAAGTGTAAGATAACCGTAATTATATTACATAACCGCTACGAAAAGATTACAAAAAGATTACAAACATAATAGAGGGGGTATTTTGCCTTTGAGAGGCAAAATAATTATGGCAGCAAAGTAGCTTTAATAATTTTTTGGGTTTGAAGCGGTTTGTCACCGCTGCGTTGGCCATTGGTTTGGACATTGTTGAGTTTGCCCAATGTATCCATCCCAGAGACGACACGACCAAAAATCGTATGGTAGCCATTTAGCCATGGTGTAGGGGCTGTCGTAATAAAGAATTGGCTTCCGTTGGTGCGAGGACCTGCATTTGCCATGGCTAAAATTCCCGCTTTGTCAAAGACGACACCCGATTTAAATTCATCTTTAAACGGTTTTTTCCAAATCGATTCACCGCCCATACCGGTACCGGTTGGATCTCCCCCTTGAATCATAAAGTTTTTAATGATTCGGTGGAATGTAAGGCCGTTGTAATAACCGTTTTTTACATGTGTTGTAAAGTTTTCAACGGCCAATGGGGCAATGTCCTCATAAAGTTCCAGAGTAATATCCCCTTGGGTAGTTTGCAATAAAACTTTCGGGTGTGAAGCAGCAAACGAGAGGGTTGCTGCCAACAATAAGGTTAATAGTAATCGCATTAAGACTCCTGTGAATGTGGTATAAAATTGAGGCAAACCGAATTGATGCAATAACGCAATCCTGTCGTTTTCGGACCATCAGGGAAAACGTGTCCCAAATGGGCATCACACGTGGCGCACAATACTTCGACTCGTATCATCCCATGGGTCGAATCGCGCTTCTCTTCAAGAGCATCTGGGGCGATCGGACGATCATAACTCGGCCAGCCTGTACCTGAATCGAATTTTGCGGCTGAATCAAACAAAGGGGTACCGCAGCACACACAGGTGTAGATCCCCTCTCCTTTGAACTGGGCATACTCTCCGCTAAAAGCTCTCTCGGTTCCATGCTCTCGTGCAACATGATAAGCTTCGTTTGAGAGGAGTGCGCGCCACTCTTCGTCACTTTTGATAATTTTTGCCATAGAAAAATCTCCGTTAGGAATTTGAATAAGCGATTATAGTCGCTGTTTCTGATGCACGGCTTAGCACATAGGTGTAATCTTCAGATGGCTCTGAAGTTAGAAGAATCACATGCGATCCAGAGACTCCGCTAAGACAATCGGCTGTTGTGATAATAAGATCATCCATAGTTTGGTATTGCAGACTAAAATCGAGCGTCAAGGAGCGAGAGTTAAGAGCTAGGTATTCATCAATCGGTTCTTTGTAGTGAGGGATATAGCTGGAGTCGGGAAGAATCAGGATAACTCCTTTCCCACCATCTGTCGTGTATTTACGCAGTTCGGAGAGTAATGTCGGAAGTATCCCTTTCTCACTGCATTGGAGGGTACTAAAGATAGGTTTATTGCGATAACCATAGGTTAAATGGACGTTTTTCTCTGAATCACCATCTTCCAAGATAGAAGTAAATAGGAGGATTTTAGTGGTCATTTTTTGTTTCAAGGTATCTATAAACCGTTTATCCATCATGTAGCAATCGTCACAAAAAATAGCTGTAGTATCTTGCAGTATTTTGATATTATCAAACTCTTTGGTGGCATGTAAAAAGAGGACCCGATTTAAATCGATGCTCACCGCGCCATAGTACATTAATGAAACGAATCCATCGCGTAACAATTCGGAGGAGAGAAGTGTTGGCGCGATCAGAGCGATTTTCTCATTAGGATTATTGAGGAGCATCAGCATCGCTTTTCGGATCAAAAGGAGACTTTTCCCGCTTCCATAGTCACCGTATAAGGTTGTCGAGTTAGAAAGAGGAATTGATAAAAAATGGTTTTGTTGTGGAGAGAGGATTGAGCCTGATGGATAATCGGGAGTAGGTAAAATAAAGGTATGGGTTGATAGTGCACCGATAATTTGGACATTGGAGAGCGGGGATGATTGGTATTCCCCTATAGAATCCAGTTTTTTTCGAATAGAGTCGAGTGTTTCATCAGCAAAGAGGATTCTCTCTTTTGGGAGAAGCTCATGAAAAGAGGAATCCAGTGCATCAAATTCAGCTTCTAAAAGGTGCTTCATCCATATAAAACGCTCTACAGGAGTAAAATTAAAGGAGAGGACATCTTCGAGTTTGGAACGAATTTTTGCTTCTATTCCATCTAGATTTGTTGCTGAGGGGCGTTTATTTTGTCTCGAAGATCGCTCTACAGTTGCATTTTCAAGTTCAGATGCTTTCCACTCGAGTGTTTTACCGAAAAATAGTCCGTAATGCGGGAGAAATATAAGGGTATCAATAGTGGTGATAGCACTGTGATGAAACAGTTGAAAATCATGAAAAAACTTCCCGCCCTCTTTAATAACAAATATCTTTAGAGGGATATTATCATCAGTGTCATTAATAATGGGTTCTTTAGGAGTGAATGAAAAAAGGCGTCTTAGAAAAGAGAAGAACACTGAACTAGCCTTTTCGTACAATCTGAAAATTATTGCATTTATTTAGAATAACGATTATAACCAATTTTCAATGTAAGAATGTTAATGAAGAATAAAACGAAGAGGGAAAGATAGGTGTGAGGGAAAAATCCCTCGAAAACGAGAGAGGATTATTTTCCTGCTGCTACGCTATCTTTAAGACTTTTGCCTGGTTTGAATTTAGGAACCATTTTGTCAGCAGTGCTGTATGTTTTGCTAGTTCCAGGAACTTTACCGCTTTTCCCTTTTTGAAGAGAAGATGCAAAACTTCCGAATCCTACCAACGAAACTTCGTCTTTCGCAACAAGAGCTGCAGTTACTGCTTCTGTGAATGCTTTAATAGCTGTTTCAGCTTCAACTTTTGTTTTATAACCGCCGCTTTTTTGAACCAACTCTACGAATTGTGCTTTATTCATTTATTGCCCTTGATTTAGATATGCGAATAACACTCAAATTCCCCATCTACACGAGATATATAGAGGATAAGTGTTTTAGCCGCGAATACTTTAATATCTCTTAGCTTAAATTTTTCTTCTTTTTTGCATTTTGTTGAACAGTTTTGTGATTTTGTGGTTTTTTAGGCCGTTTTTAATCCAATTTTTCGGATTTTGGGTAAACAGAAGAGGATTTGAGAGCTTTTTGCTGTCAAATTGGAGGGAGAGACTTTTACCCCATACAGACCATTTTTGAATCAAATTTTGAGAAGAAGAGATCGATAAAAATACCTCTTCTAATCCGATACGCTCTTGTTCACTCAAACTGCTCATGATTTATCCCCTAACTTATTTATTTTTCGAACTACCCGAATGATCTCGTCATCATCAAGCATCCCTAGCATCTCCAAGACGGCTTTAGCCGCTTGGGGTTTGGCATTACCCAATCTCCAGTCCTGATACGTCCTCATGGAAATACCGAGCGATGAAGCCATCTCTTTTTGAGAAATCTTCTTACCGTTGTGTTGTGCCTCAATGGCATTATGCAGAAGATTAAAGAGGTCACTCATTTCCATCACTCCATTGTAGTATTCTTTTCTTAAAATAAACATTAAACCGTATATAGTATTCGTAAAAAATTACTAAATAATAGTTAATATGTGTATAAATGATATAAAAACGAATATAGCATTTAGTATTCCAGTTTTAAAATAAATAAAAACGTATATTACATACGATAAACTGTATAAATATTTATCGGATGATATAAAAATTAATTTTGAAGAAGAGAATGGGGAGATGAACCAATATGAATGAATGAGATGGGTGTTTAGGTAAGAGTTTATTGGAAAAAAAAGTGTTTAAGAGAGTGAATTCTCCCACATCCTAGAGGAGTGGGTGTTTTGAGGATTATTAAAGAAAGTCGGTGTAATCGTATTTTGAGAGATCGACGTAAAATTCTCCCTCTTTTTGGATGACTCGAATGTCAGACCCAAAAGCGAGTTCAAATCGGCGCTTCACCGCTTTACGCTCTTCGGAACTCATACCGATGAATTTGAGATAGCGTTTGAGTTCGATAACCCCATTTGGGAGGGTAGGTGCTACGGGTGTGGGGGTACTGATATCGACATCATGAACGGAATTGCTTTGAGAGAGGAGCAATTTGGTGTTGATCACTTCGAAAAGATTTTTCAGCTGCTCGTCTTTGGCGGTATAGATCTCTTCAATCCGTTCCCGCTCAGCGATCAGCATCTGCTCTTTATCATTTACGAGACGGTCAACTTTGGCTTCGAGCTCTTTGATTTTGAGTTTGAGCTGTTGATTCTCTTTTTGATAGAGGGCAATGATCATTCCCACGGTTGTTTTTTGAGGAGCCGACGGAGGTGAAGGTTTCGTACTCTGGGCGATCTCTTGGCGTTTTTCTTCATCTAATGAGCTTCGAGGGACAATGATGTATGTTACCCCCCCCTCAATAATATAATTAAGTCGTTTGGTTCGGAGTTTATTTTGGATCATCTCTTTGGACATTTTAAAGGTTTTAGCGTATTCATCGATCGTAAAGCGCACAGATATTCCTTTTTTGATGTTAAGCACATTTCGAGCAAAGCCCGAAATGTGGCAGGGACAAATGTCCCTACTACCCCCTAAAGCTTCCCGTATCTCTCGGATACGGGAGATTAGTTCTTGATTGAATGTGTTATCTTACCTAAAAAATCATTGCAGAAAATTATCGTTTTTTGGCCGGAGGGGTTAAACTGATCTGAGGAGGGGGGATAATTGCCCCTTTTCGCATCCAAATAAGGTAGCCGTTACGTGTAATATTGTGCTTATCCTGAAAAGTATGGATGGAACTGTGGCGGAATTCACATTTTTCCAAAAGGTTCCGAAAATCGGTGTGCAGATGTAAAAAATCTTGTAAAATTGCATATGCGCGATCAGAGATAATGACGGTGCTGATGATCAGATTTTTGATTTCAATATAGCGCGCACACTCGTTTAACCCATCACCGACAAAATTTTCATGTCCTAAAATATCTTCGAATCGGTGTACTTTGCCCGTATGAACCGCAACGCGAATCCCTTTGAAATAGGGGTATTCTTTGGCGATAAAATCGGAGAAATGGATAAATGAGAGTCCCAAAATTGGACCGAATCCTTTGAGGCTAGGGTGCATGATACAATAAAACCCATCTCCCGTAGGAATAATCCCCTGTAACATTTTATCCATCGGTATACCGGATATTTTGACCATTTTCTCGATCATTTTTTTATAGGTGAGCGAGAGATAGGAGATGATTTCAAGCTGCTCATCCATAGCGAGACGGGAGAAATCAATGATATCGATGAGGACAATATCGGTATCGATTGCTCTTTTGTTCATCTTTAGCCCATTATGTATAGATAGTCTCATTGTAGTCTAAATTTCCTGAGATTGATTAAAACATGATCTTAGAAGCTTTCAGAAAGAGTTGAAAGTGTGTTAAGATTGCCGAAAATAAATGAGGCGATTTTATGCAAAAACGGACTAAAATTTTAGCAACCATCGGTCCTTCTTCTGATACGATTGAGACTCTTAGTGCATTAATCAAAGCGGGTGTAAACGTTTTTCGTCTTAACTTTTCACATGGAACCCATGCATACCATTCGGAAGTTCTCTCTAATATCCGTACAGCGATGCGAGAAACCGGATTGATCGTGGGGGTACTGCAAGATATTAGCGGCCCTAAAATACGTGTGGGAAAACTGAGCGAAGATTTCTATTTTGAGAGTGGAGATCGGCTCGATTTTCAATACGAAACCTGTGTAGGGACGAAAATCGGGATAAATCATTATTGTCTCTCGATCAATCAAAGCGATGTTCTTCACAGTCTCAATGTTTCAGATGCCCTCTATTTGAATGATGGAAATATCCGTGCCCGTGTTATCACAATCAGTGATGAAGGTATTCAGACAATAATCGAAAACAAAGGAAAACTTGTTTCCAACAAAGGGATAAATTTTCCCAATACACATCTTGGTATCGATATTTTGACCGAAAAAGACAAAGCTGATATGATGTGGGGAATAGAGAATAACGTAGATTTTATGGCGATCTCTTTTGTACAAAGTGCCCAAGATATGATTAATGCACGTGAGGTTGTCCGCTCGTATGGAGGCGAGGTTCAGCTTATTGCAAAAATTGAGAAGTTTGATGCAGTTGAAAATATCGACGAAATTTTACGCCATTCAGACGGGATAATGGTTGCACGAGGAGATTTAGGGATCGAAGTTCCCTATTATCGTGTCCCTACGATTCAAAAAATGTTAATCGATAAAGCGAATGAACACTCCAAACCGGTTATTACCGCAACACAGATGCTGTTGTCGATGACAGAGAAAGATATGGCAACGCGAGCAGAAATCAGTGATGTCGCCAATGCGGTTTTAGATGGAACGGACGCGGTGATGCTCTCGGAGGAGAGTGCGGTAGGTCATAACCCAATCTTGGCTGTCGAGACGATGGTTAATACAATCCAAGCGATTGAAGAGATCTATCCGTTTGGAAAGTTTGATTTCGGGTATGATGATTCGATGGACCGAGTTAATGAATCAGCGGTTCGTTTGGGTGATTCTCTGAGTGCCGAGGGGATTATCGCTATGACAACGTCAGGATCTTCGGCTAAAAAACTCTCACGTTATCGTCCCAGAATGACAATATATGCCGCGACACATGAAGAGAGGGTTGCACGTATTTTAACGATCGTTTGGGGGGTAGTACCGGCGTATCTTATCAAAAAAGGGCGTATTGAGGAGATGCTCAGCGATATCATCCAAAGTGGTTTGAAACGAAACATTATCGATAAAGAGCAAACGTATATCTTTACGGCAGGATATCCGATAGGAACCCCGGGTACAACCAATATTATCCGTATTTTGCGTCAGAACGAGATCACTTTTTTCGGAGAGACAAAATCGCAGCCTGCCAAAAGTAAAAAAAATGAGGAGAAGAACATTTCGACCTTGTTTTAGATTTCATTCCATAATAATGGACTGAAAATTGCTTTTTATCTCTCGAGGGGCCTAAACGTTTGTTTCGTCGCATCAGTTGCCCCTCAAAACCACTCTTCTTTACGCTACAATATCCTTTATGAAAACCGATAAAGTATTTACCAAACCCATCTCAAAACAGTTTGAATTTGATGCCGAAGTGGCGGCAGTATTCGATGATATGCTCCTTCGCTCAGTCCCATTTTATAAAGAGTCGCAATCACTTACCCGCCGTTTTGCGATGAATGCCCTCAACGGCGGGGGAATTGTTTATGATTTGGGATGTTCTACCGCATCGTTATTGCTCGATATTGAGCGCTCATTGGATAAGTCTCATGATGTACGACTGATCGGTATTGATAACTCTCCAGCTATGATCACACATGCCCGTAAAAAAATCGAGGCTTACGGTTCGAAGGTTGAGCTGTATGAGGGGGATATCCTTCAGTTTCCATATGAAAAAGCACAGGTGATCATCAGCAACTACACGTTGCAGTTTATCCGACCGATGCTCCGAGACTCATTACTGCGTACGATCAGTGAGACCCTCAACGAAGGGGGTGTTTTTATTTTTAGTGAAAAAGTGGTGAGTGAAGATCCGAAGCTGAACAAAGAACTGATCGATTGTTATTATGATTTTAAAAAGGTGCAGGGATATAGTGAATACGAGATTGTCCAAAAACGCGAAGCGCTTGAAAATGTCCTGATCCCCTATACTATGAATGAAAATATTCAGATGGCGAAAAATAACGGCTTCAAAACATGTGAAGTACTCTTTCGATGGGCCAACTTCGCAACCTTTATCGCGATAAAATAAGCTTTATCTTACGCTTCCGATGGTCGGTTTTTGTGCCGGCCCAATGGCATCTTTAATCTCTTGGTAATCAACGAGATTTTTATCGCATTGTTTATGATAGTACCCTTGGGCATCGTAATACTCTTCGCAGTCGTTATAGTAGCGTAGACTGATACCCCGATCATTAAAACATCCTGCAAACATAATCGGCAGTAAAAGCAATAGATAGTGTTTTTTCATGGGGTTATTGTATCTCATCGGGGTTTAAATCCCTCCTTGCTTTTACAATATTCATTTAAAAAACACTCCGTGTCGCATTTTGGATTTTTAGCGGTGCAGATGTAGCGTCCGAATAAAACAAGTCCTTGATGGAGTTGATGCAGATTCGTTTTAAACTTTTTAACCAGTGTCGCTTCGGTAGCAATCGCTGTTGCATCCTCACTCAGCCCCAAGCGGTGACTTACCCGAAATACATGGGTATCCACCGCCATCAGATTCGCCTGTGTGTACTCGATGAGAACAACATGAGCTGTTTTTTGCCCTACACCTGCGAGAGTTACCAGCTCTTTTTCATCCAAAGGAACCTCTCCTCCGTATACTTCAACAACCCTTTTGGCCATGGCGATGAGGTTAATCGCTTTGTTGTTAAAAAACGAACAGCTTTGGATGAGTGATTTTACCTTGTTGATATCGGCATTTGCAAGTGCTTCGGGTGTTGGATACGCTTTAAAGAGTTCTGGGGTTATGAGATTGACCCGTTTGTCGGTACATTGGGCGGAGAGGGCTACGGCGATTACCAATTCGTAGGCATTGCTATAACTGAGTTCGGTTACGGCTTCGGAGTAACGTGATAAAAAAGCCTCTTTTATCGCTTCGATCTCTTTTTTGGTGGCTTTCTTCATCCAATCCTGCCCGTTTTTTGAGCGTATTGTAGCATGTGATGAAAAAAAGAATAGCTAAGTTTTTCTCCCGTATCCGAAAGATACGGGTAGCGTTTCAGGAAACATCCCTTTGGGAGCGCTTCGCTTTTTTTGGGGGTTGTAGGGACATCTGTCCCTACCGCTTTTCGGGCTTTGCTCGTAAAGTGAGTAACATTAAATATGAGTGTGAGATTTTTGTGTTACAATAACCGATTTCAATCAAAATTAATTCAGGAGTCAATTTTGGGATTACTCAGTATGCTTCAAAAACTTTTTAGCAAAGATGAGAGCCGCTTTGCCCAAGATGCAGAGCAAAATATCAATAAAGAACTTTTTTACAAAGTGTTGGATACCGATACGGATCCCTTACTTTTCTTTACCAAAGAGAGCGGTTGGATAGGGGCAAATAAAGCTTTTTTTGACTTGGTACCGATCAAAAATATCGAAGAGTTGCGGAATAATCATGAGAGTATTCGTGAGCTTTTCGATCATGAAGACGAAGAAGTTTTTACCGAATATGACAAAAGCTGGCTCGATTATCTCCGTACCCATTTCCCTAAAGGGTATGGATTAGGGATTGTCGATACGTTAGGGAAAATGCATACGATGTCGGCAACCTCAACGTTGATCCAAGAGGGGGGGACTGATTTATATCTACTGAGATTGGAAGATCAAAGCAATCTTGTAGACCTCAAAGCCGAAGTGGTGAAGGCAGAACAGCTCAAAAGTAAATTTTTGGCTAACATAGGGCATGAATTTCGTACTCCGATGAACGGTATTTTGGGTTTTGTTGAACTTCTTTCTAAAACCTCTCCCAGCGATACACAACTTGAATACATCCATTCGGTCCAAGGATCTGCTCGTAATCTGATGTCGAACATCGAAAATCTGCTTGATTTGGCTCAAATGCAAAACGGTCGATTAAATGTGAGCAAGTCTGAGTTTAATATTGTCTCTGAGATGGAAGAACTTGCACGAAGTGCCGTTTCGATGGGATATGATAAAGGGGTCGGAATTTTATGTTTTATCGATCCGAAACTTCCGACGTATGTAACGGGAGATGTCCGTAAAATCAAACAGGTGATTAACAACCTTTTTAATAATGCCTTGAAATTTACCAATGCAGGGGGGCGGATCACGGTTGAGGTCAAGCTGCTTAAGCGCAATACGACGGGGACGTGTAATATTGGGTTTAGTGTCAAAGATACCGGTAAAGGTATCAGCAAAGCGGAGCTTAGTAATATCACTCGACCTTTTGTCTCAGGTGATCATGCCGACAACCGTTTGGGAGTAGGGCTCAGTCTTTCTCATGGATTGATATCATTGATGGGGGGAGAACTGAAAATTACGAGTGATGAGGGGAAAGGTTCATCATTTAGCTTCGCGTTGACACTGGATGGCTCATCGGATCACGCGATGCAAATGATCAATGCCCACAGTGTTAAAGTAGCCTTGATTGATGAAAAACGGCTGGATGATGCCAATCATCTCACAAACTATTTACGCAGTTTTGGGGTGAGTGTCACTAAGGCACAAATGATTGATGAGACAATTTTTGATAATGCAGAAGTTGTCTATCTCATCGCATCTCAGGATAAAACTGATTGGACTATGAGTCTCTCTCGAATGAAGCGGGAGTGTAAAACGGTTCTCCTGTTGGATGAACATGAACGATTTCAGGCCAAAATGCTCCATGTTATCGATATGCCGCTCTCTAAACCGCTTCTTCCTACTACTTTATTGGAACATTTGGTTAGCGTTTTTGAAATCACCAGAGAAGCACCGGTAATGGTTCCGCAGATTCAGCGAGGAGTGAGTGCCCTGGTTGTTGAAGATAACCTTATTAATCAACGTTTGATAAAATTATTGCTTAAAGAATACGGTATTAATGTTATCGCGGTTTCCAATGGTGATGAAGCGGTTGAAACCTGTCGCGAACATAATTTTGATATCGTTTTTATGGATATCGATATGCCGATCAAAGACGGTATTCTGGCAACTCAAGAGATTAAAGCAGAAGAGGGGCCTACTCGTGTAGGACGTATGCCGATTATTGCGTTAACGGCATTGGCGATGGAAGGGGACCGTGAATATATCCTAGGGCGTGGTTTGGATGATTATCTTTCCAAACCGCTGACCCGAGAAAAACTTGAGTATGTCCTTCATAAATACATACACGTTAAAGTATAAGGGAGAACCACTATGGTATATACCAAAAGTTTTGAACAAGAATACTCTCATCTTTTAGGGTTGCTCACGTCGTGTGCCCATTTGCATTCCGATCCGATGGTGTATGCCGATCTATCGGGGAAACTGCTTGGTTCAAACGAATTATTGATGGAACTTCTAAATACGGATACATTAGAAGCTATTGCCCCGCTAAACGTATGGTTTGAACCGCAGGGGGTAGATCTCTCTTATCTTCTCTCCAAATCGGGAGAGTACCGAGGTAAGATTGATTCTGGCGGGATTACTTACGATGTATCGGTAAGATCTGAAGTTATTTTACTGGACAATGTTCCCTTTGTCGGAGTGGTTTTCCGGGATATCTCGATTATAGAACGTGCACGTGCGGCAGAACGTTATTTTGAACAGTTTAAAAAGAAATTTTTGACCAATATCTCGCATGAATTTCGTACCCCCATGAATGCTATTATCGGATTTACCGATTTGCTAAAAAGTTCTCCTTTGAGTTCATGGCAGCAAGAGTATGTCGAAATGACGAGTCGAAGTGCTCTTTCGATGATGCGCAATATCGAAAATCTTTTGGAGATGATGCAAGTTGAGAGCGGCAGTGTCCATACTAATCTGGCATTGTTTAGCCCGCTTGAAGTGTATGAGAGTTTTTCACAGCAGTTTTGCGATTTAGCGCAATCCAAAGAGATCGGATTGATGTTTTTAATCGATCCGCACTTGCCAAAATCGATGATTGGAGATCAAGATAAAATTTTGGCCATTATGCGCAATCTCATCCAAAACGGAATCAAGTTTACCACAGATGGCGGGCGTGTTCTTGTGGAAATTCTCATCGTCAAAGAGGAGGGGAATTTTATCGAAGTGGAATACGCGGTAAGCGACACGGGATGCGGAATCGAGCAAGAAAAAATGAAAACGCTTCTCCGTCCGTTTGCGTCGGCGTGGGATAATCAACGCCGTGGAAAAGACGGCTTAGGTATCGGTTTGAGTTTGAGTCATAAATATGTGGATATGATGGATTCACATCTGATGCTTGCCTCCGAGAGTGGCAAAGGATCACGCTTTTCATTCCGTGTAACCCATCAGCTCAATGAAGAGGGGGTATTTGATTTTGTTGCTGGGACTCACGCATGCATCTATGCTGAAAATCATCAGCTCTCAACTCAAGGGGCATTGTTGCTCAAATACCTTGAATTGTTCGATGTTCAGACTAAGATTATTCACGATCTGATTAATCCAACATTGAATGAGAGTGATGCCCTCTTTATGGATGTGACACATATCTCAAAATCACAAGTTGATGCGATCAAAACTACCTATCCTCGTTTAGGGATTGTCCCTATTATGAAACTTGATTATGGCGAAAAAGCAGATTCACTTATTGATTCGGTCTCTTCGATTGTAACCTTGCCAATACTTCCAAGTTCATTGCATAAAACGTTGGCCGTTATTTGGAATCGAATGCCAAAAGAGTATATTTCACGCTCTCCGGAGGTTCAAAGTGTCCCTAAAGCGGAAAATATTAAAATCTTGGTGGCTGAGGATAACTTGATCAATCTTAAACTTCTTGAAACCATTTTACTTCAGGAACATTTCCGTGTCGTTGCGGTTGATAATGGACAAAAAGCGGTTGATGCCTACCTAAAAGATCATTTTGATCTGGTATTGATGGATATCGATATGCCGGTTATGGACGGGTTGATGGCCAACCGTCTGATCAAAGAGATAGACAAGCGTGACTCTCGCGGGTTTGTACCGGTCATTGCATTGACTGCACATGCTTTATTTGGGGATCGTGAACGGATTGTTGCGGCCGGATTGGATGCTCACTTGGCCAAACCGATTGATAAACATTTCCTTTTACAGACGATAGATAGATATTTAAAAATAGCTCAGCAGAAACGACAGAGTAACGCCGTTTAATATTGATTATTTTTTGCGTACTATACTTGCAAATGTATTATAATGCCGAAATCAAATCCCTTTGAAAAAAGGGAAACACACAAGGATAGCAATGAAGCGATATTATGCCGCTTGGATTTTGGGTTTATTGTTGAGCACTACGGGTGCGTCAGCCGCTGTTTTAGCAACCGTTAACGGAGATGAAATTACCTCGGAAGAAGTGAATAAAGTATTGATGGAAGGTACTCAGGGGCGTTTCGATTCTTTGCCTGCGGATAAACAAAATGAATTGCGCCAACGTATTATCGAAGGGATGATTGCACAAGAGCTCGTTTTCGATGATGCGAAACGTACAGGTGTTCTTGAATCCAAAGAATATAAGCAAGAACTTGAGACATTGGTAAACCGATTAAAAGTGCAACTTGCCGCAAAAGTATGGGAACAAAATCAGTTTGAAGCGATTAAAGTGGATGCGAAAGAGGTGAAAGCCTATTTTGATGCAAACCCGGATGAATTTGTGGATAAAGAAAAAATCCGCGCTCGTCACATTTTGGTAAAAACGGAAGCAGAAGCGCAAGCAGTGATCAAAAGCATGAAAGGTCTCAGCGGTGATAAGCTTAAAAATGAGTTTATCGCGCAAGCTAAATCGAAATCAACTGGCCCGAGTGCAGCGAAGGGGGGTGACCTCGGTTACTTCCCGCGTGGACAGATGGTGCCGTCGTTTAATGATGCAGCGTTTGCCATGAAAGAGGGGACAATGTCTTCTACTCCGGTTCAAAGCCAGTTCGGATATCATGTAATCTATATCGAAGATAAAAAAGCGGCGAAAAAACTTGGATTTGATGATGTGAAAAACTTTATTGAGCAACGTTTGAAAATGGATAAGTTTAAAGCTACGATGGAGAAAAAGATGTCTTCATTGCGTGAGAAAGCAAAAATTACCTACACAAAATAATTACTGATTTAGACTTTTATTCTTCTCCCGCCTATGTGCGGGAACCTTTTTATCCCCACACTACTTTTATTTTCTAAACTATTTTTATTTGATTTTTGTCTCTCTATAGTTCTTTTCGTTATACATTTTATTTAATTATATACATAATAGTTATTATAATAACTATTTAAGCTCCACTGTTCTACAATCCCGAAAATTTTTACAAAGGATGGTTATGGGCTTCGAATCCGATAAATCGATCGCTTTTCTCCTCGCAAAAGCGCGTAATGTTCTCAAAAATGAGTTTGAAAATGAGCTAAAACCCTATTCACTGTCGTATGCTCATCGGGTTATTTTAATCCGTTTATCCGAAAAAGAGGGGCTGACTCAAAAAGAGCTGGCACAGGATACCTATTTCGAACAATCCAATTTAACCCTGATGCTTGATAAGTTGGAGTTAAAAGGGCTGGTCAAACGCACAGCTAAAGAAAATGATCGAAGAGCCTACATTGTAACCATCACACCTGAGGGGGCAAAATTGCGAGATTTACTCGTAAAAATGGGTGATGATGTCATGGATAAAGCGTTACACGGTTTGTCAAGCAAACAAAAGAACGAACTTTCAACCATGCTCCAATTGATATACGAGAATCTCAAAAGCACAAAATAATGGACTATCGAAGCTTTCTGTTTACCGTTCTGCCTGCTTTATTTTTTCTGGGATGTGTCCCTGCAATCCAAAAAGCTTCTCCGATGCAGGAGAGTGTTATTACAAACGATCTGGAAAAAAAACTCGATCTTTTTACTGGTAATGACACCCGCCTCGTACGTGAATGGTGGAAAAATTTTGGTGATAAACAACTGGATTCTCTGATAGAGGAAGCGTTGTCTTCCGCACCGAGTATCCAAAGCCTCGAAGCACGATATGCTCAGGCAAACACGGTCATCGAATCGGTCCAATCTCGTAATCTCCCCCATCTCTCCGCTGATGCGAGCGTTCTACGGGAACGTTTTAGTGAAAACCATATTTTTCCTGCTCCACTGGGGGGAAGTACCAATAATCAATACCAGCCGCAATTATCATTCAATTACGATTTTGACTTTTGGAATGCACGCAGTTCACGGATACTTGCGGCTCAAAACACTGCTCTGTCACAGCGAGCCACCATCGAAGCGACTAAAATAGCCCTTACCAGTGCCATGTGTGAAACCTACCTCTCTTGGAACTATGATGAGCAAAAGCTGAGAGTGTTAAACACTATTGAGCAAACTACTGATGAAGAGATAAAAATCCTGAACAAACAACATAAAATCGGGTTGATCGATGGCACCGCCATCAATGATAAAAAAAGCTCACTTGCACAACTCAAGCAGCGTCAAGAGGTTTTGAAACGCTCTATAGAAGGGAAAAAAGAGGCTCTGTGTGTGTTGGGTGGATTCCTACCCTCCCGTGTCGATGTCTTGCGGGTTCCCCATATTCGTGAAGGTTTCAATCTACCTCTCCCAAAAGAGATCATGCTGAACCTCATAGCGCACCGTCCTGACGTTGCCATCGTAAAATACATGGCGTTGAGCAAAAGTCACACTATAGAGGAGGCAAAAGCACAGTTTTATCCCAACATAAGCCTCTCAGGGCTCATCGGTTTCACCTCTTTTAGCTGGACAAAACTCATCGATCGCTCATCTTATACCCCATCAACGGGGATTGCACTCTCGCTTCCTTTGCTCGATTGGGGGATGAGAAATGCAAATTTGCAAAACAGCGTCAGTGATTACAACGCATCTGTGTTTGAGTATAACGGGGTTGTTATCAAAGCAGCGAATGAGATTGTTATGCTCCTCGCACAATCCAAACACTTAGAGTTACAACGACAACTCCATGAAGAAGAATTGGAAGCTAAAAAAGCAAATTCAGCGATCGCGTATAAAAAGCGACTCCTTGGGCTGAGTAATAAGCTCCCCTATTTAGAAGCCCAAAAAATTATAGAGGAAGCATACATCGAAACACTCTCTCTTAATGAGACCAAAACAACGCTTCAGATCCATCTGATAAAAGCACTTGGCGGCGGTTACACTGATAACGAGGACACCAATGCGAGCCATTAACATCTCTATGAACGTATTATATGCACTCCCGTGGCGACGTGCGCTGAACGAATGGCTGAGTATTGATGCCCCGATTTTGATCTATATGCTCAAAGCGACGATTGCCGGACTGTCTGCGCTTTGGATCTCGATGAAACTCAATCTTCCTGATCCGAGGACCGCCATTTTTACCGTATTTATCGTTATGCAGCCGCAAAGCGGTTTGGTATTCTCGAAAAGCTATTATCGGGTTGTCGGAACGATTGTTGGTGTGGGGATGTCACTGATAATGATGGGACTTTTCGCACAGGATCCACTCTGGTTTATCGGTTTTTTTGCCCTTTGGATCGGTATCTGTACGGCAGCAGGATTTAAATACCGCAATTTCCAATCGTATGGATTTGTTTTGGCGGGATATACCCTCTGTATTGTAGCCCTCCCTGTGATCGAGACGCCGTTGGAGATATTTGACATTGCAGTGTCGCGTTTTTCGGAAGTAGTTGTGGGGATCATGTGTGCTACGATCATCAGTGACATCATATTTCCGCGTCATCTTTCCGAATCACTACTCACCGCTGAGAGAGAACGTTTCGGTAATATCCTCTCCACACTCGCTGATCCAAAATCAGTATTTAAGGTATTTGATGAAACCAATCCCGCAGTATCGCGTTTTTCGAGCGGTGTCGTCGGGCTTAATGCTATCCGAATCAACAGTGCGTATGAAAGCGGAAGCGATCAAAAGGAGCGTCAGCACTACAGTCATCTCAATCATGAGTATATGAATCTCTCTACGACTTTTCATTCCCTCAAAAGTATTATTGCCGCTATCAAAGAGGATGACCAAGCATTATTGCAGAGATTGGAATATTTGTATGAGCCGATTGCGTTCGCTTTGCAAACACGCCCCAATACAGTGGTAGATTCAGACGATTTGAGTCGTGTCGTCGGAGAGCTTTTAGCGGCTAAAAGCCGTGTGAAGGAACGCTTTGAGCAGAGACAATATGACGATAATGATACCTATACCTCCGCCGGCTATTTGATCATCCGTCTCCTAAACGAACTGCACAACCATTGTGTAACATACCTGTCGCTACTGAAACATCGTCTCTCAGGTGGCGCAAACAAAGAGCTGAGCCCATCTGTTCGTTTTGCCACCCATACCGATAACGTTTTGGTTGCATTGGCGGCACTGCGCGGAAGCGGGGTATTACTTCTGACGATGTTGTTTTGGATATGGACGGCATGGCCGTATGCCACCTTGACGATTACGATGGCGGTGGTTATTGGATTATTGCTTGGAACTTTGCCTAGCCCTATCGATGGAGTCAAAGATTTTTTTAAAGGCTCTGTACTCGCCCTCGGTTTTGCCGCTGTGTATGATTTTTTGCTGATTCCGGCGTACACCTCGGATCTTCTGACTTTGGGGATTTTCCTTGCGCCGATTTTGGCGTTTGTGGGATGGATGACGACACGGCCTAAGTTAGCGATTTTTTCGTTCGGTTTTGTCTTTATGTTTATGAGTCAGTGTGCGCTTGATCCACTGTATAAGATTGACCCTACCAAATTTTTGGAGAGCTCTCTGGCGGCATTGATCGGTGTAATATTCGGCGGGATGGCCTATTTGCTCGTCAATTTTTGGTCGTGTTCGCTGACACAACAACGGGTTTCCAAGATCCTTCGACGCCAAATCGTGCGGGTGTGTGATGGGGAATTAACGATCGAGAGAAGCGCATTGGAGAGTACCGGACGAGATTTGGTACAGCAGTTTTCCACACAGGGGAGATTGAATATGCGTTCCAGCCGTTTGGTGTTTGAATGGCTTTTGGCAACGCTCGAAATCGGGCGCGCGATTTTAACGATACGTCGGAGTTTGAAACGGCTTCAAGAAGATTTTCATTCGATTCATCTCACGATTGTTTTGGAATCGATAAAGAGTTATTTTGAATCGCCCCAAGATTCAGAGCGTGAAACGTTATTGAACCGATTGGACGCCGCACTTCTTGTTCTTCGCAGTGGTACGTTTCCCAGTGAAAAAGCTCAGCGAAAACGGTATGAGACCCTTATCATTGAATTTTCGTTGATACGTACGATCATTGTTAATTCGACGACATTCCCTCTGATGAAGGAGGACTCATGCCGTTAGATATAACACTGTTTGGTATTCAGATGCCGACACTTCTACCGATTTTCGCATTGAGCGCCGTCGTGCAGATTTTGGTTGATCGGATTATGTCAGATACCGGATTTTACACCTATGTATGGCATCCGGGGCTGTTTCGAACGGCGATATTCGTTTGTTTGTTTACAACTCCGTGTTTACTGATTTATCGCTAAGGAATCACTATGAATAAAAATACAAAACTCGCCAAACTTTTCCGTTTCTCTATCACCTTTGCGGTTGTTTCTCTCGCCGTATTTCTAGGGATGATGTTGTGGGATAACTATATGAACAGCGCATGGACGCGTGACGGTCGTGTCCGTGCCGATGTAGTGATGATCGCACCGGATGTCGGGGGATTGGTGAGCCGTGTCGCCGTCGTTGATAATCAGTTCGTCCATAAAGGTGATTTGCTCTATCAAATCGACGAGGTTCGATTTCACCATGCTCTCACGGCGGCTGAAGCAATCGCTCAAACACGCAAGGCCGAATATGAAATGAAAAAACGTCAATCTTCTCGCCGGAGTGCTGCAGATGATGAGGTGATATCTGCTGAAAGTCGTGACGATGCTTCGTATGATACCCAGATTGCTCGAGCCAAATATGAAGAGGCGATGACACTAGTCGAGACCGAAAAACTCAACCTCGAACGCTCTGCTGTCCGGGCCCCAACCGATGGGTGGGTATCGAATCTTCTGCTTCGCAAAGGGGACTATGTTCAAGCCGGGGAGAAGCGTATTGCTCTCATTACCGGCGGATCGTTTTGGGTATACGGTTATTTTGAGGAGCATAAACTCCCCCTTATCCATATCGGAGACAAAGCTCAAATGAAAATGCTAGGAACCAAATACGTGATGAAAGGTCATGTGGAAAGTATCGCCAGAGGGATTGCGGATAGGGATAACACGACGGATGCGCGGTTAGTGGCAAATGTCAATCCGATCTTCACCTGGGTACGGTTGGCTCAGCGTATTCCCGTCCGTATTCACATCGATGAGGTCCCGAAAGGATTGAGTTTGAGTGCGGGTATGACCTGCTCGGTCACTATCATCCCGAAAAAATCCGATCAAAGGAGTGCCCATAAACAATAATGGTCATACGGGTCATAGTTAGTATAAAAAAAATCGAAAAAAAAAGGAAATTGAATCATGAAAAAGAGTTTAGGAATAGTATTAGTAGGTATAGCAACAGTGTGTTTTGCCGATGCGCTAAATGATGGTAAAGAAGCATTAGATCAAAAGCGCTATAGCGATGCTCTCAGCGCATTTACCCAATCGTGCGAGAGTGGGAACGCAGAGGGGTGTTTGAACCTTGGAAGTATGTATGAAAACGGAGTGGGGATAGCTCAGAACAAGCACAAAGCCTCAACCCTCTACGCACAAGCATGTCGCGCTAAAGAAGCACTGGGATGCGCCAATATGGCACTTTCTTACGACGCTCCCTGATATTCCCCCGCCCGCGGGCGCAGTGCCCACATGGGGAATAATGAAGTATTAGTTTCGATCAATCGCGTTCAAATCATTAAACGCTACTTTCACCCGATTGACCAATGTTTTTTGTCCATCACGGAGCCATTTACGAGGGTCGTAATATTTTTTATTCGGTTTTTCTTCACCCTCTGGGTTTCCGATTTGACCTTGGAGATAATCTTTATATTTTTCATAATAATCTTTGACCCCTTCCCATGTTGCCCATTGGGTATCGGTGTCGATGTTCATTTTGATGACACCATAGCCGATCGCTTCACGAATCTCTTCCAAGGTAGAACCTGAACCGCCGTGGAACACGAAGTTAACCGGTTTATCGGATGAGGTAGCAAATTTATCTTGGATATATTTTTGTGAATTGTTGAGAATGATCGGAGTGAGGACAACATTGCCCGGTTTGTAAACCCCATGCACATTACCGAACGATGCTGCTATTGTAAAGCGGTTGCTTATGGCTGAGAGCTTTTCGTATGCGTATGCCACGTCTTCAGGTTGTGTATAAAGAAGTGCATTATCGATGTTAGAGTTGTCGACACCGTCTTCTTCTCCACCCGTTACACCGAGCTCGATCTCTAACGTCATACCGATTTTATCCATGCGTTTCATGTATTCAACACACGTCGCGACGTTTTCTTCAAGGGATTCTTCGGAGAGATCAAGCATATGAGAGGTAAAGAGTGGTTTGCCATATTGTGCGAAATGTTTTTCACCTGCATCGAGAAGTGCATCGATCCATGGTAACAGATGACGCGCGGCATGGTCGGTATGCAAGATGACTGGGATCCCGTATGCTTCAGCCATCATATGCGTATGAATCGCTCCGCTGATAGCACCGGCGATAGCGGCTTTTTCATCCTCGTTGCTAAGCCCTTTCCCTGCATAATAACTCGCTCCGCCGTTGGAAAATTGGATAATGACAGGTGAATTGACCAATTTTGCCGCTTCTAAGACAGCATTGATGGAGTCGGTCCCTACAACGTTGACTGCTGGAAGAGCGTATCCTTCCTCTTTGGCAATCTCAAATAGTTTTTGAACATCATCGCCGAAAAGTACACCCGGTTTCATCACTTCTAAAATACGTTTGGACATTCTTTACCCCACAGTTAAAATTGACGATATTATACTATTAGAGCAATAATGTTAGAATTAAAAAAAAATGGGGTTGGTTTTGGTCCGTTTCGGTTTTCTATTTTTGATCGGATATAGTCTCCTATATGCTGCACCAGTACCTCTCGTATTTGAAACGTTGGCTGAGCCTCTCCAAAAAAGTACGACTTCAATTGAAAAATTGTCTCAAAAACCGGTCATGGAACCAAATAAAGCAGTATTACGAAATTTTTTGAGTAATGTGGATGCAACTTTGAGTATAGGAAGAGAACTCTCAGGAGCTAAAGAGATAGACAAAGAGATTTTGAATGCGTATCTCAAAGAGTTACGAGAGCTGTCCCGCACCAAAGATTCCATTGATGATTTGTACCGTAAATCATTGCATACGGCTATGGAGATGAGTGATAAAAAAAGTTTCGAGGAGTTGATTTCTATCCCTCTAGATCCACTTAATCAGCCTCGTATACGTTCTGAAGTGATCGCGTTTTACCAAAAAAATTTCCCTAATAATTCTATCAAGAACATTGAAGCACTCCGCAGTGAACAAGAACTCGAAAAGAAAAGTATCCAGTACAGCGAAGAACAAGAAGAGGCATGGGAAGAGCATCTACGTGTTCTAAAACGTTCTGAATCAGATAAAATTAAAAAAACTGCGAGAAGCGGGTCTCGTGATAGTGTGCTGTTGACAGAAGAATCGGATGGGAACGGCGGATATATTCTTGAAGCTGAAAACTTGAATCCTTATACGGTAACAATGAGTATTGATGTGACGAATCTCAAAAATCTTTCTCCAAATGTCAAACTTCCTATTTTTATGGAAATTCGTGGCGAAAGTAAAAAAAATATTCTCCATCTTTCACGTATTACTGCTAGTAATGAAGTGTCATACCAAGACTCTTATGGATGGTCGATAGGATCTGCATATGCAAAACATCAAGATGATTATATATATCGTCTCCCTTTTAAAGGAAATATGAATGTCGAGGTGACACAAGGTTACAACGGAGCACTTTCTCACAAAGGGCTCTCTGCATACGCAGTAGATTTTGGAGTACCCGTAGGAACTCCGATTTATGCGGCAAGGGAAGGCAAAGTGGTTGAAGCGGAGGTGAGTAGTTCGATAGGGGGACCATCACCCGCATACCGTTCATATATGAACCGTATTCGTATTGAACATAGTGATGGTACATTCGGAAATTATTGTCATTTAAAATTGAATGGTTCTGCAGTAAAAGTGGGTCAGATGGTCAAAAAAGGAGATTTGGTAGGGTATTCAGGTAACACAGGATATTGTACAGCTGCTCATCTCCATTTTAGTGTCAGCAAAGTCGATCCGATCTCTATGCGCAGACCGATGAATTTGCCGATAAAAATGCAAACACTGCAAGGAATCGTAACTTTACCGCGCAAAGGTGATCAATATACGGTACAATAATTCCACAGATTATAACAACGAGGTTTCACTATGTTCGATACTGTCAAATCAAAAATTATTTTTACTACATTGCTCTTTAGCTTTTTAGGACTTGGGACAATCTATTGGTACTTGACGACAACATTTCATGAATTTTCAAATGAGACGGCGAAGCGTTCACTCAATATGCTCTCTCAATCCATTTTTCAAACCCTCTCGGGCAGTATGCTTGCCGGTGATCCTGCTGTTGTGGCTGAAGCAATCGCCAATGCACAAAAAATTGATGGGATTGAAGCATTAAAAGTTGAAAAATCGCAAGCAGTTATCGATTTGCTCGCACCTGAGTCAAAGTTCACATCTGAGCCTCTGATTAAAGAAGTTTTCAAAAATAAAAAACCTCAAGTGATTGAAAATACGAATGGCAGTCATACTATACGTCTTCTTCAACCACTTGTTGCGGAAGATCGATGTTTGGCTTGTCATACGAATATTCAGACAGGAGAAGTTTTGGGGGTTATGGATTTGGTAATCTCATTACAGAAAAACGATGAACAGATCAGTAACACTGAAACTGTGCTATTGATTGCCCTGAGTGTTGTTGTAGTTGTTTTCGTATCTGTTCTCAATATCTTTTTTGGCAAAGAGGTATTGACACCGCTTGAGGGGCTCCGTAACCGCATCGGAGCACTGGTTAGCGGAGATAAAGATTTAACGAAACGACTCGAAGTGGTCAAAAAAGATGAATTTTCCCAAGCGGCAACGGCGGTAAACCGCTTTGTCTCTATGGTACAAGAGACGGTTAATGAGGTTAAAGACCTAGGGCGTCAAAATTCGACCATTGCTACTACAATTACGGATGCCACTCAGATTATTTCAAGAGGGGTGGAACAAGAACGTCAAATTGTTGAAGCAACAACGCAAAAAAGTCACTCCATTAAAGAAATCCTTTCCGGTGCGATTTCGATTTCTGAACAAACTCAGCGCAATGTTGCCAATGCAAACGGTGAGTTAGTCACTGCTAAAGACGCTTTGAACCGTCTGGTTGGTGAAGTCGAAGGGTACATTGAAAACGAGCACGAGATGTCTTCACAGCTGGTATCTCTGCGTCACGATGCAGATCAAGTGAAAAGCGTGTTAGGGGTTATCAAAGATATTGCCGATCAAACGAACCTTCTTGCCCTTAATGCTGCGATCGAGGCGGCGCGTGCCGGTGAACACGGGCGTGGATTTGCGGTTGTTGCCGATGAGGTACGTAAACTGGCCGAGCGGACTCAAAAAAGTTTGACTGAAATCGAAATCAGTGTCGGAACGATCGTTCAGGCGATTAATGATGTCAGCGATAAGATGGGAGAGAATGCCCGCAATATGAATGAACTTACCGTTATTTCTAATGAAGTAGAAGATAAAATTTCGGCTACCTCTTCAGAGATGGAACGCTCCGTTTTAGTCGCAGAACGCTCTTATAATGATTCGGTTGAAGTGGTTGGGCATATTGAATGGATAATTGATAAAATATCCCAGATTAATGATGTCTCTGAGTCGAATCGTCACAGTGTAGAGCAGATTGAGAGTGATTCGAAACAGCTGCTCGAAGTTGCTAATTCGCTTTCGGCGCGTATTAACGAGTTCAAGAGCTAAAAATCCCGAGCCACAGAGCATCTTCTGAAGTTGATAAAACTCGATGCTCTGTGTGACGAGGGATAAAGCAATAATCTCCTCGAATCAGGTTGAGTCTCTGATCACCGATTTGGAGGGAAGCCTCTCCGATTAACAGCAATACCCATTCATCTTCTTTTTGATTATAGATCTCTCCAGGTGTTTTGAGCCATGATCGAATCGCTTCAATTTTGAGGGAATGATTTTGGAAAAGGGTAGAAAAGTGTTCGCTGTTTTCAGCGGGCTTTTCCATATGATAAAGATTATTGAGAGGGATCAAGAAAGTCTCCTAAGTTAACGCGTGATATGATGTCACCATTATAAACCAACAGCAGAGAATTTATGAAAAACATTGTCTTAATCGGTTTTATGGGAGTCGGTAAAGGCTCGGTAGCACGAGAGATTGTGAAACAGTCCGATCTGATCGCTTTGGATACCGATGATATTATCGAAAGTATGGAAAATCGTCGTATTAAAAAAATCTTTGCCGAAGAGGGCGAAGAATATTTTCGTACTTTGGAGCGAAAAGTGGCTCAGTGGCTCCAAAAAGAGGTCAAAGGGACATTGATCTCGACAGGAGGCGGTTTTTTTAAAGTACCGAATTTAAAAAAAATCGGAACGGTTGTCTACCTGAGTGCTTCGTTTGAGACAATTCATGGCCGTATTTTGGCTCATCCCGATGCGGAAAAAAAATTACGCAAACGTCCGTTATTCCAAGATATCGATAAAGCGATCAAGCTCTATGACGAGCGTTCAGCCCTGTATAAAAAAGTAGCCGATATTGTGATCGATGTGAGTAACAAAGAGATTGCCGATATAGCTAAAGAGATTTTGAAAAAGGTTAAATAAGATGAAAAAAATTGTTTTAATGGTTTTGATGTGTACATCGCTCCTTTTAAGTGCTGACGTAAAGTGGGAAAAAGATTATTCTACGGCGATTGCGAAATCAAAAGCACTCAAGAAACCGATTATGTTTATTGTTTCCAACCATAATTGCCGTTTTTGCATACAGTTTGAAAGCATAACATTGAAAAATCCGAAAGTTGTACAAAAACTCAATGCTGATTTCATCAGTGCTATCGTATACATCGACGAAAATCCTATCTTTCCACGTCAGCTGAATGTTCCTGGAACGCCGGGAACGTGGTTTTTAAAATCAGATGGCGAGCCGATGTATGAACCTGTTATGGGAGCCGTAGAGAGTGAGCAATTTTTGGGTGCCCTTGATACGGTTAAGCAAGAATATAAAAAAAGTGTAACGAGCAAGTAAAAGGATACGAATATGACACTCATCCATACGAAAGAATCAAATTTTAATGCGGTATTTGACGAACTTTTAGGGCGCGGAAAAATGGATATGGAGCATGTCTCTACTATCGTAAAAGGGCTCATTGATGAGATACGTACCGATGGTGATTCGGCGTTAATCACTCATATCGCTAAATTCGATCGATGGACCCCCTCATCAGGAGATGCGTTGCGCATCGATACAGCAGATATGAAGCGTGCGTACGATGCACTCGACCCAACGTTGAAAGGATCATTGCATTTGGCATATGATCGTATCCGAGTCTATCATGAAAAACAGCTCCCTAAAAGCTGGTTCGATACCGAAGCCAATGGGACGATTTTGGGGCAGAAAGTTACTCCCGTTGATCGTGCAGGACTCTATATTCCTGGAGGGAAAGCGGCGTATCCGAGTTCCTTACTGATGAATGTGATCCCCGCTCAAGTAGCAGGGGTAGAACACATTGTGGTTACTACGCCTACACCGGATAATGAACCCAATGAGCTTTTATTGGCGGCGTGCCATTTGTGCGGAGTCACTGAAGTGTTTAAAGTTGGCGGTGCCAGTGCAATCGCCGCAATGGCATATGGTACGGCAACGATTCCTAAAGTTGATGTTATTACAGGTCCTGGGAATATTTTTGTCGCGACCGCAAAGAAAATGGTTTTCGGTGAGGTTAATATCGATATGATCGCAGGACCTAGTGAAATTGGAGTATTGGCGGATGATTCAGCTAATCCAGAGCATATCGCGATTGATTTGCTTTCTCAAGCGGAGCATGATGAAATGGCGAGTTCTATTTTGATTACCCCGTCACAGAAATTTGCGGATGCTTGTGCAATTGAGATCGAAAATTGGCTCAAAAAACTTCCTCGGGAAGTGATCGCACGTAAATCGATCGAAGAGCGTGCAGCGATTATAGTGACCGAGTCGATGGAAGATGCGGTCCGTTTAATGAATGAGATCGCTCCTGAGCATCTTGAAGTAGCCACCGATAACCCTTTTGCCCTTTTGCCATCCATTAAGCACGCAGGAGCGATATTCTTAGGTCATTATACCCCTGAAGCGATCGGCGATTACGTTGCGGGACCGAATCATACTCTCCCTACCGGAGGGACAGCGAAGTTTTATTCACCTCTTGGGGTTGAAAACTTTATGAAAAAGTCCTCTATCATCTCATTTTCACGCCAAGCGATCAATGAAATCGGAGAAGCTTGTTCCCTTATCGCTCATACCGAAGGGTTGGGTGCACACGAAGCATCGGTTCGATGCCGTTTAGATAAATAATTCTTTCTAATTCTCTCTTTCCCCTTTGCGGGAATTATTTCCAAACGGTTACATATCAAAAAGTTATAGCAAAAAGTTATCACTTTTTAGTTTCGGTTAAAGCTTATTTGGCTACCATCAATCCAGCAGAAATGCCGTCAAATGCCTATAATCACGGCATCAAATAAAGATTATTCATGTTTCTTATGACATGAATGGCACTTACGTGAATCAGGAATAAGGAGAATATATGCAATTGGGTTTCTTGGTAGACCTTCGCCTTTGCATGGGGTGTAAGGGCTGTGAGATCGCGTGTAAAGTGGAAAACGAAGTTCCGCTAAGTACATGGCGTCTACGGGTCAAATATGTTGATGTGGGGACATTCCCTGAGACCAAGCGGACATTTACCCCGCTTCGCTGTAACCATTGTGCAAATGCACCGTGTGAACGTATTTGTCCGGTCAGTGCATTGCACTATTTGGAAAACGGTATTGTAAACATCGATAAAGAGCGTTGTATCGGATGTGCAGGGTGTGTAATGGCTTGTCCATACGGTGCAATCTATATCGACCCTCAAACTCAAACGGCCGATAAATGTACTTATTGTGCACACCGTATTGCGAGCTCGATGATGCCATCGTGTGTTGTCGCATGTCCGGTTGAAGCGAATATTTTCGGTGATTTGGATGATCCGATGTCGAACATCAGCAAATACATCCAATCCCATCAAGGAAATGTCCAAGTACGTAAACCGGAAAAAGGGACTGATCCACACCATTTTTATGTCGGCGGCGGTAATGTAACACTCAACCCATTGGCATCGGTGCGTAATGAAGGGCATAATCTCTTTAACAATATTACCCATCTCCCTGTAGGAGGGCACCACTAATGGCACACGAAATAATTGCAGCAACGAATGCGGTTGTAACTCTTGATGTTGCTCTTCCGGGCATCGTTTGGGGTTGGATTATCACAATGAACATGTGGGCGAAAAGTATCGGTACGGGGATCATTTTTCTCGGATTTTATTTGCTTAAAAAACATCCGGAGCAAACTGGGTTTATCCGTTTTCCTGTAGTGGCGATTTCGATCGTCTTTATCCATATTTTCTTATTCTTTACGGTGATCGATTTGCATCAAATGTTCCGTTTTTGGCACATTTTCTTCTATCCTCATTTGACATCGGCGATTACGATCGGTGCATGGATGGCGACAGGGTTTGTCGGATTGCTCCTAGCAATGGCGTATGCTATCTATATGAAAAAAGATGAAGCGTTGTACGACAAATTGTTGAACTACACTGTATTATTGGCAGTACCTGTTACTTTATACACCGCAGGTTTGATGGCGCAATCAACGGCGCGTGAATTGTGGCAAATGCCGACAGAATCAGCGCAAATGATTCTTGCAGCTCTCCTTGCCGGTTCTGCGACAATGATTCTTTTGGGCGGGAATAAATTTTCCGATGCAGTGAAAA
>CAZKJU010000007.1:0-2724 GCA_964553185.1 uncultured Sulfuricurvum sp. | reverse complement strand
GGTTGTGTTAGGACTTGCGGCAGCAGCGGCATTTATCCTCTATATGGCAGAGTTGATTTTTGGTGCGATGAAAGCGGAAGAGGTAGCGGCGGTTCTCCATTACATCAAAGGCGGTGAATACACTGTTATGTTCTGGATCGGTCAAGTTATGGCTTTCTTGGTTCCAATGGCTTTGGTGTGCCTAAGCCTGAAAAATCAATCGTATTATTTGCTGAAAATTGCTGCGGTATCAGCATTGATCGGCTTGTGGGTAAGCAAACACGTTTGGCTTGTTATCCCGCAATTGTTACCAATGAGCTAAAGAGGATTAACTATGATGTATTTAGAAAGCAGAAGAACATTTTTAAAAGGGACCGCGCTCACTGTAGCCGGTGCCGCAATCGCAAAGGGTGTATTCAGTGTCGACGCTGCCGCTGAGTCGGTAAAAGAGAGTAAGTTTACCAACACACCTGACACCCTTTCGTTCTACCCTCCTCAAGATCAATGGAACCATTTCCAAGAGTTGAGCGGTGTGGATTGGAAACGGGGCGGTATCGATCGTCACGGCGTTCAAAGTGAAAATAATCCTGACGGTATCTATGTTAACGATTTCATGATCGTTCCGACGGCGTGTTCAAACTGTGAAGCTTCCTGTGGTATTACGGCTTGGATCGATAAAAAAACCTTTACCGTTAAAAAGTACATGGGTAACCCATTGCACCCGGGTTCACGTGGACGCAACTGTGCAAAAGGGTATGCGGTTCAATCACAAATGTACGATCCAGACCGTATCCCGTTCCCATTGAAACGTGCACCGGGTTCTAAACGTGGAGAGGGGAAATGGATTCGTACTACATGGGATGAGGCGATGAGCACCATCGGTAAAAAGATGGCTGATACGATTCGTAAAGGAGACCTTCTTTCTAAAAAATCGGTCATGTACCATGTCGGTCGTCCGAATGAAAACGGGTTTGTTCCTCAAATTTGGGAAACACTCGGACTTGATTCGTACAACTCCCATACCAACATCTGTTCATCCAACGGTCGTACTCCGACGATTTGGACAGCTAATGATGACCGCACCAGTCCAGATTGGGCAAATGCGAAACTTATTTTCTTGAACTCATCCCATGCGGCGGATGCGGGGCACTATTTCCAGCAATCAGCCGGTTTTATCGCCGATGCGCGTAAAAAAGGGGCTAAGCTTGTCGTAATGGATCCACGTATGTCGAACTCAGCGGGGATGTCGGATCTTTGGATCGCGGCATGGCCGGGAACTGAAGCGGTTGTTTATCTCTACTTAGCGAACCGTATTCTCAGTGAAAACATGACAGATAAAAAATTCGTCAAAAAATGGTTCAACTGGGAAACATTGATGAACGATTCCGAGCATTTGAATTTCATGCTTGAAAAAGGTCAAATTTCTAAACTTCCGGCAGATCGCAGTTTTGATAGTTATATCGAGCTTCTCAAAGATATGTATGCTCCGTACACATTGGATTATGCAGTCAAAGAGACCCATATTCCGGCATATAAACTCGAAAAACTCTATGAGATGTTTATCTGGGCGGGAGATGCGATCTCTACCTATATCTGGCGTGCAGCCGCAGCGGGTAACCGTGGTGCCTGGATGGGTGGACGTGCAGCGTATTTTTGTATCGGTCTACGCGGGGCTATCGGAACTGAGGGGGGAACATTCTTCCACCACTGGCATGTAATCTCCGTCTCCGGTAAAGGGGGAAGTGCAACGGTTGGTCAAGGGATTTCCGGTGCCGATGTACCGAAAGTTCAAGCATGGAATGAGTTGACTTGGCCTCCTGAATGGCCACTATCGACGTATGAACTTTCATACCTTCTTCCGCATCTTTTGACTGATAAAGAGTGGCAGAAAAAATGGAATGATCGCGGATTAACCGTACCGAGTAAATTGGCCGTTTATATTCCGCGTATGTATAATCCGGTATGGATCAATCCGGATGGTTTCCGTTGGATCGAAGTGTTGAAAAACGAAGAAATCATGGAACTCACGATGAACCTCTCTCCGGTATGGTCTGAGTCTAACTGGTATATGGACTATGTTCTCCCTGTTGGTCTTGCGGGTGAACGCCATGACCAACACTCAGAGGCAACGATGCCGGCACGATGGACCTCTTTCCGTCAACCGGTATTACGTGTAGCGTTGGAAAAATCGGGCTGGAAACCAAAAAATCCTGCACGTGCGACTCTCGAAGCACACATCAAAGCAGGTTTGGGTGAAGTGTGGGAAGAGAATGAATTCTGGTTCCAACTCTGTACCGATTTTATCGATCCGGATGGTAGTCTCGGTGTTCGAAAAATGTGGGAGTCCAAACGTAATCCTGGGAAAACCGTTACGATTGCAGAATGGTACGATGCGGCGTTCGGAGACAATTTGCCAAAACTCAAAGAGACGGCAACCAATGATCCTCGTTACATGAACGAAGAGTTTCCTGTTTATTCTTATCTTCGTGATTACGGTGTCTGGATGGAAGAGGACAAAATTTATCACGCGATGGAACGTGAGTTAAAAATGGAAGATGGCGAAGTAATTTCACACGGTCACAAATTTGCAGCCGGAACAATGAGTGTCGGGACAGGCGGAGTAATTTCTGCACAAGATCACACTGGTAAATCGAAAGCAATCGGTATTGAAATCGACGGCAAGAAAATGGAAGGTTTTGCAACTTTGACTAAAAAACTCGAATTCTATACCCAATGGGCAACCGA
>CAZKJU010000006.1:0-52957 GCA_964553185.1 uncultured Sulfuricurvum sp. | reverse complement strand
CAACATTGGGAAAAAATTTCCCCAAATAGTTCATCATCTCTAGACGAATTTTTGGATCATCCTCGGCATAAAGAACCGAAACGTGAGGTCCCATCTCTCGAAGATAATGAAGCTGATCAGAAGTTATAGTAGGGTTCATCTGCTCAGTCCGTACAGTCCATGAAGATGTTCCAGTCCACCCTCAACCTTTTCAAACCACCCTAAAAATTCCTGAGCTATCTCCCCTTTGAACAGTGAACCGTGTTGCGGAGCGATCATCGCTACCTCATGATGACGGACACATTGAACCCAAGCGCGGCAAAATTGGTTTGAGGCCATATAACGAGAGTGAAAACTCTCTAAAAATGGTCGATGCGCTTCGAAATTATCAACATTTTTGTTGAGATTTTGAGGCGATAAAACTGCCGCCCCGATATCCCCTGAAAAGAGGATTTTCGATCGGCTGTCGTAGAGGGAAAAATTCCCCGGAGAGTGGAGAAAATGGGCCGGTATGAATTGTAAAAAGTCTTCACCGAATTTAATCCGCGCACCATGATCTTCGAGAGCAACGAGCCGTCCCATATCCATCAAACCATAATGCCCCATAAAACGGGTCCACAACTGTGACATCACGAGTTTAGCCGACGTGGCAACACTCCACTCGGCGATCGCTCCGGCAACATCAGGGTCTTGGTGAGAGAAAAAGATATATTTGATCTTTTGCGGATCGATATGGCGAGAGACCGCATCGTATAACTCCCCAAATATCCCCCCGCTTCCCGGATCGATCAGTACAGCGCTATCATGCTGGATAATCAAAAATTGATTCACCGAAAGGGAGTACACTTGATGATCTTCATCTTCGAGACTGAACATCACACATTTATGGCTTTCATCTTCATAGAGGAGGGTTTCGTTATTCATAATTGCAATCCTTTAAATTCGCGAATTAAAACCATTTGTCGTTTAGCGATGTAATCAATCAGATTTTTTTGTGCTTGCGCGTGCAGATCATAGATCGCAACCACTTCAAAACGGCGATTGGATTCTTGTATTCTAAACACCTCAGCAGGGGTATTGATGATCACAGGACGTCCCGCACTCACAATCACAATATCCAGGATCAGAGGTTGTTTGATGGCAAATCCAGCGGGTAAAGAGGGTAGAGAAAAGCGAAGGGCATTAATCGATACATCGACAACCGAAACATCACCGTCAAATTTGTGTCCCTCATACAAAAGTGTCAATGTAAATTTATCATCAGGAACCACCCGAATCGATGCGCGTCTTGTCGGAGAGGTAGGAACCATTTTGTAATGATTAAATTGAAGACTCTGTTCATCAAAATCAATTTTTTGAATCCCT
This sequence comes from uncultured Sulfuricurvum sp., assembly GCA_964553185.1. Taxonomy (GTDB): domain Bacteria; phylum Campylobacterota; class Campylobacteria; order Campylobacterales; family Sulfurimonadaceae; genus Sulfuricurvum. The sequence goes on along the minus strand of CAZKJU010000006.1, from coordinate 51,613 downwards.
TCACATACCATATTCATTGGAAAAAGCTCTGATGTGAGATAAAACATCTCTTCCATCTGAATCGCTTTGAGCTGAACATATGGTGTTTTGATCACCACCGCATCATCGTTTATCGATTCAATCAGAGCATCATTCGTAATACTGAGCCCTTTGTAGAGATTGTGGATTTTCACTTTGGCACCATTACGAACTGCCAATTCTAATACTCCGCGAACCACTTTTTCATCTTTTGCTAACCGCTCTTGCTCTACGGCGGAGGCATCATAGAGTTTCAATAGCCCTAACTCACTAACATCATTGAGGGATAAAACACCGTACCCCTCTTTATCAGGGATACTCTGATAACGGAGGATAAAATGGTGATTTTCCCCATCTGTATCGGCTATTTTGACATTGAAAAGTTTGGTAGGATTCTGCTTTATGCGAGTAAACGATTCAATACCGTCGTGATCGTATAAAAAACTGTTATGTTTTAACAACAATGCGCTAAATGTCTCAAAACGACGGCGTAATTCCCCAATATTGGAACAACCGAAAAATTCGAGACACGGCACATTTGCCATTAAAGCCCGTTGTTCTTGAAACAACACGACTAGAGAATTTTGATAGTTAAAAATACTATGAAGATTGGTGTAAAAAATTTTGCGGTTCAGTTCTTCTTTGAGTTCTTCGGCACAACGGCTCAGCGTTTCGATTACATTCTCAATTTTGAGCGGCTTGACTAAAAAATCAAAAATACCGATTTGAATCGAGTGATGAAGAAATTCACGCTCATCATGTGCTGTTGTAATGATGATTTTACAATCGGGTTCAATCTTCAAAATCGCTTCCGCCATGTTCAACCCATCCATTTTTGGCATGGTAATGTCGGTAATCACGACAGAAGGTTTGTGCAGTTTAAAGAGTTCCAATCCCTCTTCACCATCATATGCACTGTAGACATTTTCGAAGATTTTTTGGAATAGAATCGTGGCTTGGTTGTTGAGACCTACGTTGTCTTCTACGTATAACAGGCTATAAGGTTGCAAGGCAATTCGTAACTGTTTCAGCGCATTTGGCTCAACCATATTTTCTATCCTTAGTCATTGGGAAAGAGAATAACAAAACTACTCTTAAAGAAGCGCTAAAGAGAGTGGGAATCAAGTTTGTTAAAAACTTTTTATTTAAGGTAAAACCCCCTAAAATAAATTTTTCTACCTATTCTTTATTTCAAGTGATACGCTGAATGAAATTATTTTTATCCAATCTTTTTCTTTTTTTTCTGATTTCTCTAGTTTTCACTATCCCATCGTATGCCAAAGAAGAGATCCGTTTTGGTGTTTTCTCCTATCTAGGCGACGATAAAACACGGGAAAAATACCAGCCCCTCGTTGATTATCTGAACCAAGAACTCGATCAAAAGGTGATTTTAGAAGTACTAACTCAAGACGAGATCAACGACAAAATTGCCAACAAACAGCTCGACATTATTACCACCAACCCAACCCATTTTTTAGTTATTCGCCAAAAATACGCCCTGAGCGGTGCAATTGCAACATTGGTAAGTTACTCAAAAGGGACCGCAACCAGTCGCTTAGGAGGAGTAATCGTCGTTCCTCACAACAGTCCGATCCAAAAGCTTGAAGATATCAAAGGAAAAATAATAGCGACTCCGAGTATGAAAAACATGGGGGGATTTCGTGCTCAAGCCTATGAGCTCCATCAGCAAGGTATCGATATTTTTAAACAAAAAACACAAATCATCGAAACAAAACAGTCTCACCAAGAGGTTGTCCATGATGTACTGACACACAAAGCCGACGTCGGTTTTATCCGTGACGGTATTTTAGAAGAGATGGTTAAAGAGGGTGAAATCAACGCCGATGACCTTCGTATCATAAACGAACAACACAATACCGTACATCCCTATAAAATCTCTACAAAACTCTATCCCGAATGGCCGGTCTTTGCACTTCCGCATGCCGACAACAAAGATGTCAAAGATTTCTTGGCAGCCCTTCTGACGCTTGAACCCGATAATGAAGCTCTTAAAAAAGCGGGGATTTATGGCTATACCTTGCCCGCTGATTATCTTGAAGTAGAACAGCTCTCCCGTGATATGAGGCTTCCCCCTTTTGACAAAGCGCCGCAATTCACAATCGCCGATATTTGGGATCAACACACGAATGAAATTATTTTTGCCGTCATTCTTATCATTTTGGCCATTCTTTATTACGGACGGGAACAACACCGAAAGCGACTTTTTGAATCTCTCCTCTCAAGCATGGGCGAAGGGGTCTATGGTGTCGATAAAAACGGATATTGTATTTGGATAAACGACCAGGCACTTAAAATTCTCGGGTTTACCAAACAAGAGGTGTTAGGCAAAGATCAGCATCTTTTGTTTCACCATCACAAACCGTCCAATGAATTTTATGACGTTCATGAGTGTCCGATCAATCTAACCCTAAATGATCATCAAACACGATATGCAGATGAGCACTTCATCCGAAGAGACGGTACCTTTTTCCCTGTCAATCTCACTGTCTCTTCGAATAATGGAAACGGTGCTATTGTCATATTTAGAGATATCACCGAACAAGTTCAGATGAATCAAGAACTCCAAAATACACAATCAAAACTCAAAGAGCTCAATCTCACCCTGAAACACAAAAATGATATGCTCAAAGAGCTTGCTCGTTACGATGGCTTGACCCATATCCCTAACCGCCGTTTTTTTGATGAGATGTATGAGAAAAAATATAAAGAGGTTACCCGTGAGAACAAATCTTTGGCAGTATTGATGATTGATGTTGACTATTTTAAACTTTACAATGATCATTACGGCCATCTAGAAGGGGATGAATGTCTAATCAAAATCGCTTCAACCCTAAAAAATACTCTCAAACGTCCTACAGATATGGTTGCACGATATGGAGGAGAAGAGTTTGTCATTCTTCTCAAAAATATCGATAAAAAAGGTGTTTTAAAAGTAGCACAATCTCTTATCGATGGAGTATCTGATTTAAACTTGCGTCATGAATATTCAGATGCCGCTAATTACGTCACCATCAGTATCGGAGTAGCCTTTAAAGATCCACAAGAGCTGATTTCAAAAGAAGAGTTGTTAAAACAAGCAGATGAAGCTTTGTATAAAGCAAAAGAAAATGGAAGAAATCAAATCTATTCCATATTTAGCGAGTCATAACCATGAGTACATCAAACCATTTCGACTCCATCGCCGAGCATTTCAACCGTATTTGGTATTTTTCTGATGAATACAAAGATTTCGTCATTGGGCACATTGTCCGTGATCTTTCTTTATCAGAGGAGGATACTCTCGCCGATATCGGCGGGGGAACGGGAACGTTTACCAGTCGTCTAGCTAATGAAGCTCATTTACAAAAAGCCTACTGCATCGAGCCCTCCCCCGCGATGTGTGACGAAGCCGAAAAGCTCCCCAATATAACCGCTATCTGTGCGGATGCACATGCTTTTTTAGCCGAAAAAATTCCCTTTACTAAAATGCTTCTAAAAGAGGTAATTCATCATATCGATAAGAGAGAAATATTTTGGAAAAATGTTTATGAATCCTTGCCGCACGAAGGAAAGCTTCTGATTATTACCCGCCCGCAACATATCGCTTTCCCCTTTTTCAAAGCGGCTAAAGAGGTATTTGCACGAAACCAACCACCCCATGAGCTCTTTGAAACCCAACTAAGAGAATGCGAATTTAACGTTCAAACCACGTTACGAAGCCATATGTTCACCCTCCCAAAAGAGAGCTGGTACGAGATGCTTCGCCACCGTTTTATGTCTGATTTGGGTGTTTTTAGCGACCAAGAGATCGAAGAAGGGATTCGTGAAATCGAGGAGAATCATCAGGGTGAGGTTATCGATATCATCGATAACCTCATCTTTATCACGGCAACGAAATTTTAGATCGATTATCCTATCCTTAGACGAAACTACGACAAACTATCAAAGGTTATGACTCTACACGGTTACGCCCGTTGCGTTTTGCTCGATAAAGTGCTTCATCTGCCCGTTTGACTACTTCTTTATATCCTTCGTCTTCTAAATCAAATTCAGAAACACCAAAACTGCAACTTTTAGTACCTACGACATTAAGCGGATATATTGCAACACCGCTTCGAAGTTTTTCAGCCAGTACCTTAGCATCCGAAATATGAGTATGAGGACAAATAACCAAAAACTCCTCACCTCCCCACCGTCCAAGAATATCCGTTTCACGAATATTATTTGCTAATAATTCTGAAATCATAATCAAAACATTATCCCCTATATCATGCCCATAGGTATCATTGACCTCTTTAAAGTAATCAATATCAACCATAATAACACTAAAGGGATATTTGTACCGTTTTGCCCGATTAATCTCTCTGTGAAAACTGGTTTCCAAAAACATCCTATTATGCAGCCGAGTCAGCTGATCGGTCACAGATAGTTCTTCGACACGCTTTTTATCAGTAATATCATGGCTAATTGCAGTGTAGCCTACTCTTTCATCCCTTTCATCCACCCTAGGATAAATCATCGTATCAATCCAATATTCCCCACCTTTTTTTCTACGATTTTTTATCTCTCCGTGCCACGTCTCACCGTTCAAGATTGTTTGCCATAATTTAGCAAATTTTTGTTCAGGCATATCTGGATGACGTACAATACGATGATTTTTGCCTAATAGCTGCTCTTTAGAAAAACCTGATATTTTACAAAAGGCATTGGAGACTTCGGTAATATTGCCTTCCAAATCAGTTGATGAATAAATGATATTTTTATCGATCAATTCCATTTGACTTTGAATTGTTTTGATATATTGTTGGCTTTTCTCCAATGCACGATTCAACGCATTTCGAAGATTAAAGGTCTGTAGTGTATTTTTGATGCGAACCAACAGTTCTTCTTTTTGAAACGGCTTAGAAAGATAATCTACGGCTCCAAGCCCCAGCCCTTTAACAATACTTTCACTATCATATTTTGCCGTTAAAAAAATGATGGGAATATTCGAAGATTCAGGGTTTTCTTTAATTTTTTCTGCGACTTCAAAACCATTCATTCCCGGCATAATAATATCGAGAAGTATTAAATCCGGTTTAATGTCAGAGAAAACGATTTGCAAAGCTTTTTCCCCATTTGTCGCCACTAAAAGATGATACCTCTCTTCTAATATTTCTGCTACAACGGCTATATTTAAAGGTTCGTCATCGACGATTAAAATTGTTTGATTTTTTGAGTATGACATCAGAGCGAACCTACTATTTTTTCTAGTAAAACCAAAGCTTCATCGTATTGATAAGCGTGTAAATGTTCTACAATTTTTTGTTGTAAAACTTTATCACAAACAGTAGACAATCGCATTGAAAGTCCTTCAATTCTATCAGCCTGAATGACCGAAGAGTGTTCTAAATCCACAATTATTTGCCGGATAAAAGTAATAATATCCTCTGCACTATAAGATTCATTCACCTGTTCCTCAAGATCATCCTGATAAAATTTCCCAATAGCATCTACAACTTCATCCAGCGAAGAGATCAACGATGAAAGTAATATTTTAATTTCTTGCAGATCAACTGATCCCTCGATCGCCAGCGCAAGGGTATAGACCCTTTTAATCGAAAGATTCCCACTTGCCCCTTTGAGTGTGTGAATGAGATTATGGAATTCTTCACTCTCTAGTGAGATCGAATCCAGCCGAGATTTTATCGTCCCGTATTCCTCACAAAAGTAGAGCAGGTATCGCTTCATTTTTGCACCATCGGTACCGATTCTATCAATCAACTCTTTCATATCAATACCGTCAATCACATCTATCTGTCTAGAGGAAATAATATCGGGGCTTTTGATGGCAGCAGGGTTTCCATCTATTGCAATCTGAGGTGAAATCCACTGCACTAAAGTGCTTATCAACTCTTCCTTGTGGATCGGTTTACTCAGATGGGCATTCATACCGACCGCAGAGGTCAATTCTTTATCTTTTTGCATAACTGCAGCACTAAGAGCGATGATAGGAACATCCTTATATCCTTCAATCATGCGAATCACTTTTGTTGCTTCAAAACCATCCATAACAGGCATTTGAAGATCCATTAGAATCAGATCATAACGTCTATTCTGCACCAATTCAACGGCTTCCTTGCCATTAACTGCAACATCGGTATTCATCCCCAACTCTTCTAAAAGCCCAAGTGCCACAATCTGATTAACCGGGTTATCTTCAACAAGTAATATAGAGATTCCTTTGATCGCTTCTAAACTTTCTTGAGGAACCGATACTTTTTCTATCACTGTTTGGATTTCAGATGATTTCATCTTTCCAAAAGGTACCGTAAAAATAAAGGTACTTCCGATTCCAGCTGTACTTCTAACACCTATATCACCACCCATCATTTGAACCAGTTTTTTAGAGATGGCGAGACCCAAACCTGTTCCCCCAAATTGCCGAGTAATAGAAGTATCAGCTTGAGAAAATTCTTGAAAAAGATTTTTTTGTGCCTCTTGATTCATTCCGATACCTGTATCTGTGATACTAAATTCGATATTCATAAAATCGTCATTTTCATCCGTCGAAACGACATTGATCGAAACGTTTCCGGCATCGGTAAATTTGATAGCATTACCTACCAGATTGGTCAAAATCTGCATTAATCTGAGGGAATCACCTATCATGACACTCTCATTTATATCTACATTCAAATGAAGTTCTAGCCCTTTTTGCTGTGCTTGAAATTCAAACAGGCTCATGATATTGTGTACAACACTGTTAAGTTCAAAAGGTTTATTTTCTAAACCAAATTTTCCTGCTTCGATTTTTGAATAATCAAGGATATCATTGATAACATCCAATAAAGCGTGCGAAGAGATATTCGATTTTTCAAGAAAATCACGCTGTTTTGGTTCCAAATCGGTTTTCAAAACCAATTCAGTTAATCCTATAATGCCGTTTAAAGGTGTTCGTATCTCATGAGACATATTTGCTAAAAAGTCTGCTTTCGCTTTTGCTGCCGACTCAGCAGCCTCTTTTGCTTTTTCGAGTTCTAATTCACGCTCTTTTTGTTCTGTAATATCAATACCGATTGTTGTAACATACTGCATAGCACCATTATCATCTAAGACTAAAGCATTTGACCACTCAAATATCCTTTCCCTTCCATCTTTAGATATCCAAGCGTTTTGAAAACTATTGGTAATATTCCCTTCTCTCGCATTCTCTATGATACCGATCACTTTATCTCTCATAGGTATCGGCAAAAATCGTGACCAAAAGTAAGGTTCAGATGCTATCTCTTTTTGGGTATATCCGGTAAAACGTTCTCCATAGGGGTTGATGTTGACCATAACACCATGCTTGTCCATGATAGCAATAATTGCATTCGCACTCTCAACCAATGTTTTATTGATACTTTTTTCATAGACTAGTTTACTCTCTAGTTCATTGCGTTTAAGGATATCCTCTTTTAGCTCTGACACAGCATCGTTAAGCTTATTTTTACGCTCCCGAATACGCTCTTGCATCAAATGTAATGCATCAGAGAGAATCGAAATTTCGTCCCCTTTCTTTCCAACAGAAGGGATCTCAGTCTCCTCATCCTCTGCAATCCGTTCTGCAGCGTGTGTAAGATGGTTGAGAGCGCTAGTGAGCCTACTCCCGATAATATAGGCAATAAAAGTACTAATTGTAATCTCAATTAAAATCAATAGAAATGTCAAATTTCGATTTTCATCAATAATTTCTAAACTCTCAGTAATTTCAAACAAAATCTTTGCATACCCGATTGTTGCATCATCTATTTTTATTGTGGAATTAATGAGCCTAAATGTTCTCTCCTGATATTCTATATCACCCGACAAATCTTCAAAATGGTCCATACTGATATGTGAATCAGCCCGTGCATTGCTCAAAAGACGATGATCTTTATCAAATACTTTGGCCGCTGCAATATTTTTTAATTTGACAAAACTTTCCGCTTGATTATCCAATGTCCCAAGATCATAAATAAGCAAAGGTGTTTTAACCATTTCAGTAAACAGTGTAGTCCCGGTTTCTATTTTTTCTTCGATCAGTGCATGTGAAAGTTTTGAGAGAGAAGTAAAATTAAAAAAGACAATCAACGAAATAAAAATGATCTCGATACTCAGAAAAGAGAGAATAAAACGGTACCGAAATGAGAATTTCAAAATTACTCCTGCGTTGAAGGAAGTGCCACAGCGATATCTCGTACAGAGTCAAATTCTGAATCATCCGTTTCTTTAAGGTGCTTCATACTCAATACACTCACCAAATACTCCGGCGTTTCAATAATTGCTTTGGTCATTTTTGTTTTTAGCTTCTCAGAAATTGCTGGATGAAAGGCAAACGGATGGCTTGGATACGCTTTGGTTTTATACATAATCATGAGAGCATTTTTCGTCTCTTTGTCTTCGAGGTTATTAAAAGTTCGTTCTATTCCTCCGCCAACATCTCCAATACTGCGTGCTACCCCTTTATAAACCGAATCATGAGAGTTTACATAGCGATACTTTTTTTCTTTGTTAACATCAATCCCATATTTTGTTAATAATTCGTATTTTGTCAACAAGGTCGCTGCAAAAGCATCAGGTGCAGGAAAAAGAAACTGCTTCCCTCTCAATGAAGCAACATCATTTAAGCCACTATTTTTCCGCGTCACCAAGATTCCGATAATATTTTTTTCGTCACGAACCTTTGCTTCATATCCTTGACGTTTATGAGCTACAACATAATGATAAGGGTTCATGTAGGCGATATCATATCCACCGCTATAAAGCACTTTTTCAAACTCAGGAATCGAACGTTCTACTTTTAAAACAATTTTCTCACCTGTTGCCTTTTCGAGATAGGTGATTACAGGCTGCCAATCTTTGATCATATCCATAGGACCTTGTTGCGGAACAACACCAAAAACTAATACTTTTGCATACAAAGCCGAAAGAAAAAAGGGATAAATTAAGATAAACAAAATAGTACGCATATACTTCCTTTTTAAAGTCATATGAACGATTATACCATGCCTAAATGCGATCTATGCGTATTTATTTATTCTCTATATCCATTTCATTATCTTATTTAATCACTAACATTTTATTAACACAGTTTCTGTGTTATCATTTTCATTATGATAAACCTAAATACCGAAGCACGCCTCAACATCATCCTCCCAAATATGAACAAAGCGCTCGGTGAAGCGATCAAAAATGCGACCCCTGAACAACTCGAAAGCCTCAAAGAGGGGAAAGATCTAAAATCGCTCCTTACTTCCGTTTTTCAGGATAAAATCACCGCCTCAAAATCGGATACTGTTTTAGCCGATATCCTCAAAAATTCAACCCCTTTTAAAACCATGGGGAACATCAGCGAGAATCTAGAATCACTCCTCAAAGATCTCAAAAGTTCCCCCGATCTCTCCCCAAAAACGGCCGTATTGGAAAAATTTTTCAAAAATATCGATCTTTTAGATACTCAAACCCTAAAAACTCAGATGGCCAATAGCGGGGTATTTATGGAGTCCAAATTTGCCGCAGCGTTGCAAAAACTCCCTGATCTCACCCAAACCTTAGAACAGCTCAAAACACTCCTCACTAAAAGTCCACAAAATGAGGCAAAAGCGCTTCAAACACAAATCACCAAACTATTAGATAATCCTATCCTCACCACATCGTCTCAGAATCTTCAAAGTGCCATCATTCTCACCGATACACTTAAAAAACTCTCCGAAAACCTCCATACCCTCCTCTCTAAAAGCGATCCACTCTACTCCAAAGAGGTCTCGGAACTCGCCCAAAAACTCGATCAGTTCAGTGTCGTTCAAGAGATCAAAACATCCCTATCCCAGCTCTATGGAGCACTCCTCTCCAGCAAGGCACACGAAACCAACGATCTGCTCGATTCCATCGAAAAACTCCTCAAGAATTTAAACAATGCTCCCGCTGAGGAGTTAAAAAACTTTACCCAGCAACTCAAAAATGCGATCAAAGAGGGGGACATCACCAAAGAGCTCTCCACTCACCTCACGAAACTAGGTGAATTTACCAGCCCCAAAGAACTAGTCACCGAAACCTTTTTACGTGAATCGCTGAGCAATGATTTAAAATCAAATCTCCTCTCACTGCACGATGAACTCTCCCAATCAAACGACCCTAATGCTCTGAAGTTATTAGAACAAACCGAAAAACTCCTCACCCAAATCGACTATCATCAACTCACCTCTTATCTGGGAGATTCTAATTCTATCTATATCCCTTTTTCGTGGGATCAACTCGAATCGGGTTCGATGGCATTTAAAAAAACAAGCGACAAAAAGTTTTATTGCGAAATCAATCTACAGTTAAAAGAGTATGGAGAACTCAACCTCATGATGGCATTGTATGAGGGAAACCAACTCGAAATCCAAGCACACACCCAAAAGCCTGAGCTCAAGAACCTCATCCAAGAGAACATTGCAGAACTCAGATCCCTGCTGATCGGTGCCGATCTCACACCACGCACCATCAGGGTTATGGAGATGCGTGAAACGCCATCAGGGATTAGTGAATCGTATAGTGGGTATCAACATGGACCCGATTTAGGTTTCGAGGTAAAGGTATGAAAAAAGCGGTAGCGATGCGCTATAACACTGAAAAAGAGAATGCTCCACGGGTCGTCGCATCGGGCAAAGGAGCCACCGCTGAAAACATCATCAAAATCGCCGAACTCCATAACCTCCCCATCCGCAAAGATGAAGATTTAGTAGAACTGCTAAGCAAAGTAGAGATCGATAAAGAGATTCCCGAAAAACTCTACGTTGCCGTCGCCGAAGTGTTCAAGTTTATCTATAAAATCACCAATCAGCGATAAATTTTAAATTATTCGATTCGCAAATCCTCTACCAAAAAAATACAATCTACGATACAATCAACACATATCAGTTTAGGAATACGCATGCAACGCATTCTCCTCACTGGGGCAAACGGCTATATCGGACGACGTCTCAAGCACGCTTTAATGACCAAAAATGATATTCAATTGCGGTTAATGGTACGTAATGCGGCCAGCCTTTCACCATCTATACAAGAGCATGCTGAAATTGTTACAGCCGATGTTCTCAATCCTGATACACTCGATAATGCTCTCAAAGGCATCGATGTCGCCTACTATCTTATTCATGGTCTTAATCACGGCAACTTTCGAGATATTGATAAACAAAGTGCCCAAAACTTTGTTGAGGCGTGTATCCGCCAAAATGTAAAAACGATTATCTATTTAGGAGGTTTAGGGGATAAAAAAACAGGGAGTGAACATCTCTTGAGCCGTATTGAAACAGGTGAAATCCTCAGTTCACATCCCGATAAAGTACGGTGTATTTGGTTCCGTGCAGGGGTCATCATCGGTTCAGGGAGTGCCAGTTTCGAAATAATCCGCCATTTGGTTCAAAAGCTCCCCGTTATGATTACCCCCAAATGGGTACGTACCCCTATCACCCCGATAAGCGTTGAGGATGTCATCGGCTATCTTGTCAGCGCAATTGATCTTCCTAAAACCTCGACTCTTATGATAGATATAGGTGAAGAAACAATGAGTTACGGAGATTTAATGCTGCGAGTAGCCTCAGCCATGGGACTTAAGCGCTATCTTATTCCGATAAACGTATTAACTCCAAAACTCTCTTCCTACTGGCTTGCCCTCTTTACTCCTGTCCCCTACAGTGTAGCGAGTTCGCTTATTGAAGGGCTCAAAAGTGAAGTCACCCTAACCAATAATCTGCGTCACGACTATTTTACTATCCAATCCCATACCCTTGAGGAGAGTGTTCATCAAGCAATCCGTGAAATCGAATCCAATCAAGTACTCAGCCGATGGAGTGACAGCGGATCAGGGGTATGGGAGATCGATCACAGCCATGATATTGCCGATGCATTGTTTATGGATCGCCGTATCATAGAACTCGACACCCTCTCAGCACAAAGTGTTTTCAAAAGTTTTTGTTCCATCGGAGGGAAAAATGGATGGTTCGGATACGACTGGCTTTGGAAGATACGGGGATTTATCGATAAACTCTTTAAAGGGGCGGGGATCAATCGAGGACGGCGCGATCCGTCAACACTGTGGATCGGAGACAGTGTCGATTTTTGGAAAGTAGTCGATTTGGTCGAAAACGAACGGTTACTGCTGTTTGCTCAAATGAAACTTCCGGGAAAAGCGTGGCTTGAGTTTAAAATTCATGATGGCAAACTGATACAAAGTGCCTATTTTTATCCCTATGGGATTGCGGGACGGCTTTATTGGTATATCCTAATTCCGCTGCACTATCTCATTTTTACCAATATGGCCCATACGATTCTTAAACGCGCACAACGTTAATCGATATACTGATCTTCGAGGATGTAATCTTCCAACTCGATATCATCACTCTCTAAAATCGGGTTCAGAGCATACATCCCATATGGACGAACCGAAAGAGGATCTTTAGTAATCAGAGGATGCCATGAGGGGAGCGGTTTACCGAGGTAGCGGAGACGATACGCGCACGTTTCAGGAAGCCACGTGTACTCTGCCGCCCGTTGCGGCGTGAGCCCCATACACCCCTCTACTCTCTTAAATCGGTTAGCATAATCGCTGCATTTCCCAGCATCAAGATCGTAACAGTGACACGCAACACGGGTAAGATAGATCGGAGCCGTATCGTCATCTTCGTCTTGAAGACGATTTAGACAGCATAACCCGCATCCATCACACAGCGCTTCCCACTCTAACGGTGTTAATTCCTCGAGCGTTTTTGTTTCCCAAAAAGGGGCAGTTTCTTGTTGTTTCATAGTGGAAAAATAGCATAAATAGGTTGAATTTCTCCATTCAAATTTATCAAATTGATCACTTTTTCATCACATTTGTACTCCTATTGTAATGTAATTGCTCTACAATAGCGTTATGATGTATTTAATAAAAATTTTGCCGTCTTCACTACGTTTGATTTTTACTATCCTCTTTTTGAGTGTAGTGCAAATGAATGCAGCTGAACTCACCAATAAACAAAAAATTGCATTACTTCAGCCTATCGAGCAACATGCGATGATTTATGGTGAGGGTGAACGAAAAGTGTATGTCTTTGTTGATCCGAAATGCCCACATTCTCGCGACTTTATGGCAATGATCAATGAGAATACAAAAATGCGCTCTATGTATCGGTACTATATCTTTTTTTATGAGTTAAAACGTTTTAATTCACATGATCTGATTAAAACGATATACGCTTCATCCGCCCCTTTGCAACGGACGTTGGAAGTAATGGTAGGTGCCAAAGAGATACCGATAGAGAGTCGAAACGAACTAAAAATTGAGGCCAAAATTGACGATATAGCACGTGTGGCTGATATGATCGGTGTATCCAAACGTCCTTATCTAATCATTACGAAAGAGAATAATTAGCCATGTATTACCATACTCCCGATACCTCACGATACATTAATTTCATACGACGATTTCGTGTCGCTATCATCACCCTATTTGTACTAATTTCATCCTTATCCCTCTATTTATTGAAGCCTCAACTGATCTCATCTGATACGGCATTTTGGCTCAGTGAATCCAAACAGCTTCAAAAAAACCAGGAGCATGCGTTTGCAGCAACCTATGTAGAGCGTCTAAGTATCGAGCTTCCAGATTTTAACGACGCTTCGAAAAATACGCTTCAAGCATTTCAAACCGAACTGGAAAACATTGAAGGTGTTGAGCAGGTAGAATCGCTCTTTTCATCCTATATGATTTTCAATGATCAAACGTCAGAAGAATCCGCATTAGTCAAAGCATTACCGATAAAGCATATGGCTGCAGAAAAGATTGTTACGTTTGTTAAAACCCTTCCCGATCCCTACCGCCGTTTTGTAAGTGATGATTTTCATCGCTTTCATTTTATTATTCATTCTCAAAAACCCATTCAAATCGATACGTTAAACATCCCTTTTAAATACGACTATTCAGAATCTGAGATCGAAGCTAAAACAACCCATTATCTTTGGTATATCGCCATCATAATAGCTGTCACCATCGCAATGTCGCAGATCGTCTTCAAAAATACGATTGCCGCACTCGGAGCGATCAGCGTCACTCTCATCACCCTCATCGGGACTTTTTCACTGATCTACCTTTTAACAGGAAACAAACAAATTCATATCGCTATGAGCCTAATGGTGATCAGTATAGCTATTGGGCACTATCTCTACTTTTACTATCGCTGGCATGTATCACAGTTTAAAAGTGATCCTGGCCATGCTTTAGAAAAAAGTATCAATCGTAATCTTCATCCGGCACTGTGGACCCTTCCTGTACTGCTTGTCAGTTTAGGTTCCCTCCTGTTTGCCTATTCGCCGATCGTTACGATGATCAGCCTCAGTTTAATGATCTCATCCGTTGTAGCCTATGTGACAAGTATAATATTTTTACCTGCACTACTCAGTTATTTTTCGGTTTCACATCCCAGAATCGCTCTTGCACGCGTCTGCTATTGGTTTGCCAACCAAGAAGTTCATTACAATCCGAAACTCCTCCAAAGATTTATGATTCTAACACTACTCATTCTCATCTTTATCGGTATTCGTTTTTACAACTCTCCCGCACTTTTAGAACGGAACATCGAATGTAAAACAATGACTTTGAAAGTACCCTTCGAAGAAATCGATCTGAGTATGCTCAAAAAAATTGAAACATTTGAACACGATTTACGAACGCATACTCAGGGAGTTGTCAAAGTCGATTCCGTTATCACGATACTCAAACAGCTCGATTTGGCCAATACACCAAAAACACCTTTGGATGAGCAACGTCTTTTGCAAGCCCTGTTTTTTCTGGAATTGTATGATCTTGAAAAGTCTTATATGGATACGAACTCTCTCAACATTACCATTACACTCAAAAACGGTGATCAATCTGCTATCATCCGTTTTTTAGAGAACTACAAACCTTTGCCAATCTATATGACCGATACAAACACTCTTGCTCAAAGCTCAAAAATGGAAAAAATGTTTCTCCTCATCTCATCGCTCCTCTCAGCTCTTTTGATTATTTCATTAGCCATGGGGATCATTTTTCGATCGTTCAAAATCGGGTGGGTTGGTTTTGCGGCCAATGCTATCCCTCTTGTCTGGTTTATTTTATTGATGATCCTATTCAAGTTCGAGCTTACTATCGAAATGTTAATCGCTATGACCATATCGGTCGGATTAACCTCCGATACGATCATCCATTTTGGATACAAATATTTCAGAAGCCGTTATTTTGGGCGTACCCGAAAACATGCCTTGGAAATCATGTTTTTCTACGCTGCCGTTCCAGCAATCATCAGTGCTTCCGTCCTTATGATCGTATTTGCATTGTTAACATTTACCCAGCTTCAATCCCTGCAACTTATTGGTGCGTATGGAGCTATGTTGATGTTTATCTCTCTTCTGAGTGATCTCTTTATCTTGCCAGTTTTACTCTTGGCCATCGATAACAAGGAGAACCATCCAACCACTCATTAGGGTGAATTTGGATATCATAAGCAAAATAAAAGGATACAGTATGAATACCGAACAACCGTTGAGTGAACTTTTACGCGAATGTGCTGACTCCATCGGAGGCAAAAACTTTTTCCTCACCCTCGCTGAGACCATCCGTAACACCCGTGAGGGGATTATCGTCGGTGAGAAAAAACAAATCAACTACACGAACGGAACGATGACATGGAACAAAACCCTCCATGCCGATAACTGGCGTCTATTGGTCGAATCGGCAAAAGTACGGACCAAAGACGGCAATATTCTCCTCCCATCCGAAGACAAACGACATAAAAGCATCCTCAACATGATCCGAACTCTCAAACCGCTCACATTTACAGTCACTCCGGCCAACAGTGACGATGGTGAGGGGTTTAGTTTCAGTGCATTAGACGTCATAGATGACAAAACAACCCGTATATCACCACTCTTTAAAGCGATGTTTGTTATGCCGATCGATCTTTTACGCAAATCGATATAAATACGTTATAAAGGCATTTTCTAGCCTCTTTGTGTTGCTAAAATATACATAATCACTATAGATCTATTAATAAAAATAATAGTTACAACAATTTAAGTTTTATTTAATTTTTATAGGAATAACATAGTCGTATGTAGATTTACTATATGAGGAGTTGAAAATGACAAAATGTATATCAATCGGATTAGCTTCCGTCTTGATTCCCTTAAGCAGTTTTGGATTGACATTAGAGCAAGCCGTACAACATGTAACGTCGACTAACCCTATCATCCTTCAAAGTATCGAAAATTATAATGCTACCAAACACGACATCACAATGGCCGAAGCCGGTTATCTGCCGAGCATCGATCTCATCGGTCGTTACGGACATGAGAAAACAACTTCTAATTCATATCCAAATGGGAGTTCTCTCAAACGGTATGACCGCGAAATCAAACTCACCCAAAATCTTTTCGAAGGGTTCGGCACTATCGAAGATGTCCGTAAACAAGAAGCGCGTGTTGCTGCCGCCAAAGCGAATGTCCTAGAAAAAGCCAATCAACTAAGCCTCCAAACGACAGAAGCCTATCTAGAGCTTCTAAAACAGTATGATATTTTGAAATTGGCTGAAACCAATCTCAAAACCCATGAAGACATCCATAAAAAAATCAAAGAACGTACCGAAAGCGGGTTCGGTTCCAAATCGGAAATCGACCAATCTTCAGGTCGTGTTGCATTGGCTAATTCAAATGTCATTATCCAAAAAAGCAACTACCGTGATGCCATGGCGAAATTCAAACGCTATTACGGTGAAGATGTTTCAGCAGATACCCTCGTAAAACCGGTATTTGGATACAAAGTATCATCCTCATTTGATGAGGCGTTGAGCGAAGCTAACAGCAACTATCCATCTCTTTTGGTCCAAAGCAACAACATAAAAGCTGCAGAGCACGATGTCAATCTCGCAGAGAAGGCTTATTATCCACGTGTTGATGCAGAACTGCGCAGCAGTGATAATGATAATGTAGCAGGTCAACCTGGACCGGATGAAACCAAATCTGCTATGCTCGTAGCAACCTACAACCTCTACGCCGGAGGGTATCACCAAGCCAACCGTGACAAACAGCAAGTGAATGTTCTCAAAGAGAAACAAAGCAGTAACGATATCAAACTGCGTGTAAGAGAAAATCTCGAATACGCATGGATCGCCCACGAAGAGCTCGAAAAACAACTGCCGTATCTCAAAGCACACCGGGACTATACCGTCAATACTCTTCAATCCTACCAACAAGAATTTGCCCTCGGAAGACGTACCCTCCTCGATATGCTCAATACCGAAAATGAGCGCTTTACCGCTGAAAAAGAGGTTACTACAAGCGAATATGATCTTTTATTCTCGAACTACCGTATACTCGAAGGAACCGGCACTTTAGCCAAAGATCTAGGAGGGCTCCCTACTCTTTGAGTGGGGAAATTAACCCGTAATCATGCCTAAAAAGCTGATACGTCATACTGTTATTGTCAGTTTTTTGATCTTTGGGCCAAAACCTTCTCTAAATGCGAATCAAATAAAGGTATTTAATTTTCAATCTTTTGCGATGCAATATGGAGAGAGCGCTAAAAGACGTTTTCTCTCTTTAAAAAAGCTCTTAGTCGAAGCCCAGGCCCTTCCAGACAATGAACGCTTACTTCGTGTCAACGATTTTTTTAATCAAATTCCCTATTCAAGTGATGAAAAAGTGTGGGGAGATCATGATTATTGGGCGACACCGCTAGAGATGCTCGGAAAAGGAAAAGCCGATTGTGAAGATTATGCGATAGCAAAGTTTTTCACCTTACTCGAAATGGGAGTTCCCGAAGAGAAACTCTTTTTGACGTATGTTGTGACCGACAATCTCACAACAAGGCATATGGTTTTAGCCTATTATGAATATGAAGGTGCTGTTCCGTTGATTCTCGATAATCGTGCTTTTACGATTGTACCGGAGAGCTTGAATAAAGATTATATACCGCTTTATCGATTTAATCTAAAAGATTTCATTGGATTTGAAAATGGGTTAGAACATAAAAGTGCTCTTACGACCAAAAAATTGCACCATTGGAACGATCTTAACAAACGTTTTACCAAAGTGATGAGTTAACCTAAAGGGATATCATGCTGAAATATTCTAAAATTGACCCTCTTTTGGTCAGTTTGTCAATTTTTACCAAACGCTATGGAAAATCCTACAGTATCGAAGCATTAACGGCTGATCTCCCGATAGCACCCGGAAAAGCAACGGCTGAAATGTTTTCCATCAACAACCCAAAAGCGGTTTTTTCACGAGCGGCATCTAGAGCGGGTTTCAAAGCCAAACTCGTTGAACGCTCCATTAAAACGATTTCGCCCCTTGTTCTACCCGTTATTTTGATTCTAAAAGATCAAAATGCATGTATTTTAGAGAAAATAGACTTAGCTAAAAACGAAGCCTTGATCATTGTTCCCGAAGACGAAACAGGTGTTGAGCAGTGGATCAGTCTCCAAGCTCTCGAAGAGCAATATTTAGGATTTACCTATTATTTGAAGAAAAACCGCTCTTTCAACCAGTATGTTGACCCTCTGATCCACACCAATAAAGAGTCATGGTTTTGGGGTTCATTGAAACATTCGAGAAAAATTTATTCGGATGTTTTACTCGCTTCACTGGTTATCAACCTTTTTGTCCTTGCCAGTCCGCTGTTCACCATGAACGTCTATGACCGTGTCGTCCCTAATGATGCGACTGAAACCCTATATGTCCTTGCTTTAGGGGTTATTGTCGTCTATTTGCTTGATATTCTTTTGAAATTCACCCGTTCTTATTTTCTGGAAACTGCCGCAAAAAAAAGCGATATTATTATCTCTTCCATCCTATTCCAAAAAGTGATGAACCTCAAATTTGCCAATATTCCTGAGTCAGTCGGTTCATTTGCCAACAATCTCAAAGAGTTTGATTCTATCCGCTCCTTTTTAGCCACTTCGACATTAGCATTGCTCATCGATCTGCCATTTACTATTATCTTTTTGTTGGTTATCTACATTATCGGCGGAGTGATTACATGGGTTCCGCTTATATTTATTTTCTTGATTGTCGGATACGCACTGAGCATCAAAAATTCATTACAGCGAAGTGTTGAGAGTACCTATCATGCCAATGCAGCGAAAAATGCCGTGCTCGTAGAGAGTCTCAACACCTTAGAAACGATCAAAACTCTGGGTATCAACAGCCATTCCCAATACATATGGGAAGAAGCGACAGGAGATGTAGCGTCAAAAGGGTTAACATCACGCATTCTCTCGAATTCACTGGGAAGTGTCACCACATTTCTGATCCAACTCAGTAACGTTATCATTTTGATTGTCGGCGTCTATCTGATTAAAGAGCATGAAATGACGATGGGGGGACTCATCGCAGTCGTTATCCTCTCATCCCGTGCACTCGCCCCAATGGGACAGATTGCGTCACTTTCCGCCAATTATGAACATACCAAAACAGCCTACCAAACACTCGATAATATCATGAATCTTCCCGAAGAACGCCCAGCCGAAAAAGAGTTTCTCAATCTCCCAAAATTCACCGGCTTAATCGAGTTTAGAGATGTGACCTTTACCTATCCGAATGAAGTGTCTCCCATCTTTGAAAACCTTAGTTTCACTATCCATCCGGGTGAGAGAGTAGCCTTTATCGGCAAAATCGGTTCCGGTAAAACAACGATCTTAAAACTCATTTTAGGGCTTTATGCGCCGGACAAGGGTTCTGTTTTGATCGACAACATCGACATCAACCAAATCGATCCGGCCGATTTGCGTCAAAACATCGCATACGTCGCACAAGAAGTGACGTTGTTTCGCGGTACGGTTAAAACCAATATCATTGCCAAAGCCCCCTATGCAGATGACGGAGCTATTTTGCGTGCCGCCAAAATCGGAGGGGTGGATGATTTTGTCCAATACCATCCAAAAGGGTTCGATATGCCTGTTCGAGAACGTGGTGACGGCATTTCGGGAGGACAACGACAAAGTATCGGAATCGCACGGGCATTTTTGCTCAATTCACCGATTCTCTTGCTGGATGAACCGGGTAATTCGATGGATGAAGCGAGCTCTTTGCATCTTATTCAAAACATCAATGAGAACTCAACGGATAAGACCCTCCTCCTCTCTACTCATGATACAAGAATGTTAAAACTAGTAAATCGCATCATCGTTCTTGATCGAGGAAAAGTGGTAATGGATGACAGCAAACAAGCCGTCATGTCTGCACTCCTCAAAAATAAACCGCAAACGAGACCGACCAATGATTAAGTTTCCGTTTTTTAACCCTAAAACCAAAGAGGAACCCAAAGACTATTCGGCTGAAGATATCGAATACATGTCGAGCCTCAGTGCCGCTGTTTTAGAGCAGCAAAGCTCTAAATCCCACATTGCCGTTTGGATTGCGCTCATCAGTATTCTATGGCTGATTATTTGGAGCAGTTTTGCGCAGATTGATGAGCGCACACGCGGCTCAGGAAAAGTCATCCCCTCTCAAAGAATCCAAACGATCCAAAATCTCGAGGGGGGGATTGTCTCAGAGATATTTGTTCAAGAGGGAGATCATGTTAAAAAAGGTCAACCTCTCATGAAAATTCAAGACGTCGGATTCACCGGCTCTTTTAACGAAAAACAGCTCAAAATCAATGAGCTCAGAGCTAAATCGTACCGTCTCAATGCCGAAGCTAGCGGACAAGGTTTTAATGTCCCCAGAGCAGATGGTGCGGGTATGTCTTTACTGGTATCCCAAGAGGCTAATCTGCACATGTCGCAACAAGGCCAACTCTCCAATGCCGTAGCGATCATCGATGCTCAGATTTCTCAAAAAGAGAAAGAGCTCATGGAGAGCAGAGCCAAACGCGAAGAGCTTAAAAATGCATTGGATCTCATCGAAAAAGAGATTGCTATCACTGAACCGTTAACCAAAAATATGGTCGTCTCAGAAGTGCAGTTTTTGCAAATGAAACGTCAAGCCGCCATGATCCAAGGAGATTTCAAAGCAACCGCTCATGCAATCGCCAGAATACAGGACAACATAGGCGAACTTCGAAAAAGACGGATGGAAGTCGTCTATGAGTTTCGTAATAAAGCAAAACAAGAGCTTAACAGTGTCACCGCTGAAATGCAGCAAATCAAAGAGTCCGAATCGGTTCTCGCCGACCGCGTTGACCGTACCATCGTCCGCTCACCCGTCAATGGAACAATCAACCAAATTTTGGTTAATACCATCGGTGGGGTTGTCAAACCGGGGATGGATATGCTCGAAATCGTCCCTGAGGATGATATGCTGATGGTGGAGGTTAAAATCAAACCTTCCGACATCGCCTATATCTATCCGGGGCAAAGTGCCAACGTCAAATTCACCGCCTATGACTTTTCAATCTATGGGGGGCTAAAAGGTAAAGTTAAACACGTCAGCGCCAACACGATCACCGATGAGAAAGACAACAGCTACTATTTGGTTCGTATTGCAACCGATAAAAACTATCTGGTCAAAGACGGTAAACCACTCGACATCATGTCAGGGATGACGGTAGATGTGGATATCCTCACCGGCAAAAAAACGGTTATGGATTTTATCCTCAAGCCGATTTTAAAAGTCAAACAAAACGCACTGGGTGAGCACTGATGAAAACGGTCATTATGTTCACAGCACGAGCATCCATTTTACAAGGGTGGCAAGATTCTCTTAAAAACGAATACGAACTTTTCTACTGCGAAAGCGAAGAGGAGTGTCTTGAGAAACTTAAAATCAATCCTCAAAGCACCCTTTTACTGCACCATAATTCGATGAAATACGGAATCGAAAAGTTTTTAAAACTCCTTCGCGCCGATTTTCCTCATACCAATATTCTCTTGCTCAGTGATATCCCTACATTGGATGAAGGGATTACCATCCTGAAAATGGGAGTAAACGGGTATGGCAACAGCTATCTGAACAGTTCACACCTGACGCATGCGATGGATGTCATCAGCGATGGAAACGTATGGCTGACCCCCCAATTTCTGAACACCTTAATCCAAGAAACGCATAACCCCTCAAAAGAGGATAAAAAAGGGTCTCCCCGCCTTAGTCTTTTGAGTAAACGTGAGATGGAGATTGCCAAATACGTGGCCCAAGGGCTCAAAAATACCGAAATAGCAGAGCTCACACAAATCACCAAACGAACCGTCAAAGCCCATATCACCTCTATCTTTGAGAAACTCCAAATCACTGATCGATTATCGCTTGTTCTAATGCTTCGATAAGATCACTTTTTTATCACATTTAAATTCTAATTGGACCAAGGTACAATAAAACTTTACCATACTGTACTCAAGTACAATAGTTAATTATTATTAATTATCCTACAATACAGAACAAGAGATCAAAAGGGGATTCTAATGGCAAAAATCATCGGAACAGTTAAATCGATCAGTGGTAAAGCGAGTGTCACGCGTGGGGGTAATGAAGTTCATCCCCTTAAAGCAGGAGAAGTACTTCATGAAAATGACATTATCCAAACACTCCAAGCGGGTGCAAAAGTAGTATTGATGCTCGAAGGCGGCCGCGAGCTCACCTTAAATGGCAATGATCAGATTTTATTGGATGAATCGGTTTTTGCTGTTCTAGAAGAAGGTGAAGTGATCGATGGAAAAGCATTGCATCAACTTATCGCAGACAAATTTGGCAATCCCGCAGAGACAGCAGCCGGGGATACAACTACCAGTGAAGCCAATGCGGGAGCTGAGTATGCATCGCGCAATGACGCACGCGGAAGTACAGATAGCAGTGGTACTTTCATGGATGATGAGAGCAGTGCACTAGGTGTTAATTTTAATGCCATTCAAAATGAAAACTTTCAACCGGTAGTTTCTGATGTGTCAGAAATAACTGCTGAAACAGATGGAATACAAACCTTTAGCGGCGAATTAGAAGTTTTCGATCCTGATAATGTACCAGGAAGTCATATCTTTCAGCAAACAGGTGACGCGACAGTAGTAGCAAGTAATGAAGTAGTACAAGTAACCGATTTTTCCGTTGAGGTAGACCCTGATGGTGCGTACCGGGTAAACGGAAACTTCGATGCATTAGCCGCAGGTGAAACAGCAACGGTTACCTTCACCTATACAGCAACAGATAATTCAGGTGCCGACAACGCAACAAGTGAAGCTAAAACCGTTACCTTAATGGTGATGGGGACCAATGATCAGCCTGTTGTTTCAGATATTAATGTTAATGGAACTGGAAGTGCATCATTTGTTGGATTAAACGAACTAACTACAGTGCAGGGTGAAAGCATATACTTGAACGGTTCTAGAAATTGGGGGCAAGCATTTGTAGCTGAAGATAGTTCGTTAAGTAAAATACAATTGAATATGTATGATACCACTAATAATAATATGGACGCACAAGCTCGTATTGTCATTATGTCTTCCGATAATTTTATTAATGATTCTCAAACTATATGGCAACCAACAATATTTAGTGGACCAATCGTTTATGAAGAAACTATTTCATTAATTTTTGGAACTGATCATATTGTCACTGTTGATACAAATAACTTGGAATTAACTCTTGGAGAGCAGTATTATATTGTAGTTTATCCAGTTAGTGGTGATACCTTTAATATATATTTAAGTCAAGCTGGAACAACTGGTGATGGTGTTGCTCTTACTGAAATTAATGATCCTCAATCAGGAAGCGGTTATATCCATGGAACATATAATCTAGGGATAGCTTTAACCTATGGCAACGGTGAAACTGTATTCTCAGAAACGAGTAATACACAAACAATATCACCGGAGTATACATTGCTAGAGTTATCTGGCTTGACAGACCTGGATACTAGTGATACCCACACCTTCCAGCTAGCTGCAGATACTCTACCTGTTGTAACAACAAGCAGTGAAGCAACTGTAACTGACCTACAAGTTGTAATCACAGATGAAAATACTGGTGCATACTCAATATCAGGCAACTTCGACGCATTAGCAGAAGGTGAAATTGCAACCGTTACGTTCCAATACGTTGCTAATGACGGCAAAGGATTCGATGGAACTGACGGAATCAATGAAAGTTCCATCAGCGCACCTAAGACAGTAACTCTTACAGTTACGGGAACCAATGATGCCCCAACGATCAATGCAGAAGTTTCCAATGGATCTATAACGGAAGCAAGTTCAACAGTAGATTTAGTCGCAACCAATACATTTGCATTTGCTGATTTAGATACAACAGATACGCATACAGTCACTTCCGCATTTAAATCTGGAACGTATACGGATCTACATGGTAATGCAGTCACACAATCCGCAGTTGGTTCGATTACATCACTCACTGTTTCAGATAATGCAACAGGTGATAACGCTGGTCAAGTAACGTGGGAATATACAGTTAACGATGCAGCTCTTCAATATCTTGCAGAAGGTGAAACAGTAGAATTAGTTTATACCGTTACACTCTCTGATAATCATGGTGGAAGTGTTAATAAAGATATTGCAATCACTATTACCGGTACCAATGATCAACCGATTGTTTCAGATGTTAATGTAAATGGTATTGGAATGACGGGAGAAGTAACTTATACAAATGATACTGATTTTCCAGTGTATGACTATCATACAACACTTTCAACGATAGAGATAACAGATAGTGGTAGTATTCAAGACTTGAATGTACAAATCAATCTGGCACATAGTTGGGATGGAGATTTGAAGATTAGTCTAATTGCTCCCGATGGTAAAGTCATCGTATTAAGTGCTTATCACGGTGGTTCTGGAGATAGTTATAGCAATACTGTGTTTGATGATGAAGCAATAACCGCTATAACTTCAGGAAGCGCACCTTTTAATGGTGTTTATCGACCCGAAGGACTTTTATCTGCTATTGATGGTCTAGAGATGCAGGGGATATGGACATTACAAATTTCTGATGATGCTGGTGCGGATTCAGGTGTATTGTATTCATGGTCATTAATCATTGATTCTAACGGAACAACTACTATATATGAATCAAATGACATAGAAACAATCTATACAGGACAATTAGAACTTACATCAGACCTCGACATTTCCGATACCCATACATTCCAACAATTCAGTACACCATCCGTTGAAACCAGTAGCGGAGCTTTGATCACAGACTTAGGGGTCACGGTCGCTGCGAATGGTGGATACACCATCAATGGAAACTTCGATGCATTAGCTGAGGGAGAAACGGCAACAGTCACATTCCAATATGTTGCGAACGATGGCAAAGGATTCGATGGCACCGATGGAATCAACGAAAGTTCCATCAGTGCACCTAAAACTATAACGTTGATAGTAACGGGAACCAATGACGCACCGGTAGCAATATCTTCAGACACCACGGCTACAGAAGATACCATTATCAATGGAAATGTTTCAGCTACTGATATGGATAAAGGGGAAACTTCTACACTAACGTATTCTTTGGTTGATCCTGCCCCAGTTGGACTAACATTTAACACCAACGGTTCGTACAGTTTTGATGCAAACAGTTACGATTATTTATCAAAAGACGAAACACAAGAGCTAAAAATTGCTTTTACTGCAACCGATATTCATAATGCCACATCGAGTGTTGCTTATCTAACAATCACCATCACCGGTACCAATGATGCTCCTATCGCTGTAAATGACGAAGTCACTGAATCGTATACTGTCTCTTCTATTAACTATGGTGGTTCAAACGGTTGGAATGGAGTAACAATTACACCAATCGGTGGTGCTCTATACAACAACAATGGCCAACTCGGAGTTCGCTTTAACCTCTTAGATGACCGTTCAATCGATAATTCAACCCCAGGTACAGATGAAGCCATCCAGCTTAAATTTACGAATTTACTCCAGCACGCAGAAATTAACCTCGGTGGATTCAATACACAACTCATTGATCTTCCAGTTGCAGGCAGAGACACAGTCGTTTGGACAGCAATGATGGGTGCAACCGTTATCGCGAGTGGTATTTATACAGGTGGAGATGATTCAATATTGGTAATTGATACCGGAGTACGTGTATTCGATACATTGATTATTGGAACACCTGCTGGTTCAGGCTCTGATTTTTACATCGATTCAATCCAAGGATATAGTGTCGATATAAACTCGGCTCTTACCCTCATGAAAAATACTGCTCTTACCATAGAAGAAAGTTATCTCATTGATAATGATACGGATATTGATCACAATGACATTCTAAATATTACCGCCATAAATTCGACAGGTACGATTGGAGAAGTCCATCTAGATACCGATGGAAATGTGATTTATGATCCTGTAGGACGTTTTGATCACCTTGCAGCAGGTGAAATTGCTCATGATACCTTTACCTACACCCTCAGTGATGGAATCGAGGAAAGTACGGCGACTGTAACGGTCAATATCATTGGAAGTGATTCAGCCAATGATGGATCTGTTACCATGCTTGCATCATCTTTGAGCAATTATGACGGTGGTGATGGTTATGATAGTGTCACTTTAACATCTATTTTTGGTCAAACACTTGATTTTGATGATATAAGTTCCAAGCTACACAACATTGAGCATCTTGATTTTAATTCACTTATCGGAAAAATGACAATAAATGATATTACACCTGATAATGTCGCTAACATGACCGATAGTGATCACGTCCTGAAAATTTCAGGAGAAGCGGATGATACACTTCAACTTAGCGGATTTACAAAAGATGAAGCTGCATCAGCTAATTTAGAGGGATACAATATCTACAGCGGAACGTCTACAGGGGGAGCTGAAATCACACTTCATATTGACCAAGACATTACGCACATCATCCCTTAATACGATAGAGCTTCGGCTCTATCCGTTCCCTTCGATTTTTTCTTTCTTAATCCTCTCATGAATGCCTGCTTATCACGTTTTTGAATTACTAAGTTATATTGTACCTAGGGACAATGAAATCTGAAATATTGGACCAAAGTCCAATAGTATCTTTTACATTTTTGTTCTACAATAGTAATAACATATAAAAGGAGTCTATCATGGCACGTACAATCGGGACAGTTAAATCTATCAGCGGAAAAGCTGCGGTTAAAACACTCAATGATCAGTTACATGTATTAAAAGTCGGCGAAGCACTTCATGAAAATGAAATGGTTTATGCATTAGGTGCTGATTCAAAAGTCACCTTGACTCTAGAGGGAGGACGCGAACTCACCCTAAACGGATATGACGAAATTTTATTGGACAAATCTGTCTTTACCGCCCTCGAAGAAGGAGAAACTCTCGACGTTAAAGCTCTGCAACAAGCGTTAGCAGATGCATTAAATCCAGAAAATATGGAAGAGACAGCAGCCGGTCAAGAGACAACAGGGGAAGCAAATGCAGGAGCAGAATACACTGATCGTAATGATGCACGCGGAAATCCGAGCAGTTATTTGACGGGGACAGAGATTAGCGCATTGGATGTGACATTAGCACCAAATGAAGAAGGTGTTGAAAATGCCGCTCCGGTAGCATTCGATGATGAAGGGACAGCCACAGAAGGCTCCAATCTAGATGAAATGTCAAATACATTAGTAGGTAATGTATTGTCCAACGACACCGATGATTCCCTCCCGAATCCTCCCGCCGATTTGGATGTGGTGGGGGTCGTATCCAACGACAGCACTAACGCCGCTCAACTCATCGATAACCATTACGTTATCATAGGTAAATACGGAACGCTCATCCTCAATGCGGAAACCGGAGAATATACCTATACCGTACACGATAACAATGAAGAAGTCGATGCACTGAACGTCGGAAAATCTGTAAGCGAAACTTTCGGTTATACTATTAGCGATGGGGATCAGTTTGCAACGGCGACATTGACTATCACTATCGAAGGAAGCAACGATGCACCGGTAGCACGAGAAGATACAGCATCTCTGAGTGAAGATGATCTACGCCCTTTCTGGATTTGGCACCCTGCCCTCACGATCTACGCACTAGACAATGACACTGATGTGGATTCTGGCGACATACAACTTGTTAGCGTATCGGTAGTCGGTGGAATACAAAATGGGGTTGCATGGATCGATACGAATACTAATACAATCAAATATATCCCTAATTGGATGGGAAATCAAAGTATGAATGAGGGTGATATCAAAACGGTTACCCTCAACTATACGATAAGCGATGATATGGGCGCGACATCGTCATCAACCGTTACCATAACCATTACAGGAGAAAACGATCAAGCTTATATCATTGGAGATGACAGAGGCTATGTTAAAGAGGATATTGGTGTAGAATATGAAAATACACAGGGGGGGCATCATGGACATGACCACGGTCATTCACAACCACAAGGCTTCTTACATGATAGCGGCAGACTCTTTGCTCTCGATGTGGATGAAGGAGAGTCTCGCTTTAATACCAATGTTGCAAGTCATAATACGCTCGGTACACTAACAATCGATTCCTACGGAAACTGGGAATACAGTGTGGATAACTCTCTAGTGCAGTATTTGGGTGAGGGAGATAAACTCTATGAATACTTTACCGTCCAATCCATCGATGGAACCGATAGTGAAACGATTAAAATTACTATCACGGGAACTAATGATATCGCCAAAATCAGCGGAGAGGATGATGGTTGGGTAAAAGAAGATTGGCATGTGACGGGCTCTGGATTTTTGAGAGAAACAGGATCGTTGAGTGTTTCTGATGTAGATCAGGGCGAAGCTAAATTCAGCACTCATGTCAATGCATCTCCAGGTAATATCGGTGGTCAGTTGACAATCGATCAATATGGAAACTGGAATTACGCTATAGATAATGATTTGGTTCAGTATCTAGGTGAAGGGGACAAAGCCTATGAAACGTTTACCGTGCGATCCATCGATGGAAGCGATAGTGAAACGATTAAAATCACGATTATCGGTGTAAATGATCAAGCCCATATCTGCGGAGTTTCCACTGGAGATGTAACAGAAGATCTCAATCCATCGTATGGATACTTACACGAAAGCGGCGATTTGGATGTGTATGATGTAGACCAAGGTGAGGCAAAATTTAGTACCAACGTCCTTTCTAATCACGGGAATTTGGGTACGTTGAGTATTGATTCGAATGGTCATTGGAATTACAGTGTTAAAAATGCACTCGTTCAGTATTTAGGAGAAGGTGATACTAAAACAGAGACATTTACGGTTAAATCCCTCGATGGAACCGATAGCCAAACCATTAGTGTAGTAATCACCGGAACAAATGATATTGCAACCATTTCTGGCGGTTCTCAAGGTGGAGTGACGGAAGATTCACATGTAGTATCCAGCAAGCTATACGAGAGTGGTAGATTGTATGTTTCCGATGCGGATCAAGGAGAGGCAAAATTTAGCACTACAGTTGTTGCAGATTCACATAATATTGGCGGTCAGTTGACAATCGATCAAAACGGCTATTGGAATTATAGCATTAGCAACAATTTAGTGCAGTATCTAAGTGCCGGTGAAAAAATATATGAATCATTCACGGTAAAATCACTCGACGGTACTGATTCGGAAATTATTAAGATTACAATCACCGGTACAAACGATGCACCGATTGCGAATGCAGATTCGAGCAGTACAGAAGTTGTAACTCATACAACAACCGTTTACTATAATCTAAATGCCGGCAATGATTACACCAGCAGTGGTGTCACTATCTCACCGATCAATGGGACATCCGTTGATCGCAGCGGACCGACAATGGGTGTTGTTGGTCCAGATAGTTCATCACAGATGATAAATCCTGAACAATCGCATATGGAAAAAGTAGGTAAAAATGGATGGGTAAAAGTAGTGGATGCTGAAGAAGAAGGCATTCGATTCGTTTTTGATCACAACATCAAAAATGCAGTGATCGATTTCGGGAATTTTAATCAACAAGATACAGCAAGTTGGGCTATTTATAATGCAGCAAATCAAAAAATTGCATTTGGCACCTACACCAATAACGGTAATCCAAATGATTCAATTTTAAATATTAATTCTACTCAAGAATTCAACCGTATTGAAATTATCAATTCTGATAATAGCGACTCTTTTACAATCGATCAGGTCATTGCCACCGGCAGTTCTGTGAACAGTATCACATCGGGGTCTCTGCTTTACTTTACCGAAGCAGATTTATTAAGCAATGACACTGATATCGATCATTTGGATACTTTAAGCATCATGAGTGTTTCCAATACATCAGCACATGGAGCAATAATCAGTATGGATGATGATGGAAATATCCTCTATAATCCAAACGATGCATTAGATTCGATTGACCATTTAACATATGATACCTTTAACTATACAATTAGTGATGGGCACGGTGGAACGAGTACTGCAACAGTAACGGTTGCCTTGACACCATCAACAACATCAGAAGCGTATGATGGTCAAACATTATTGATCGAAAGCGGTAATAACATTGATTTTTCAAATATTGCAGCTCTATCGAGCAATTTCAGCCAAATCGATTTAAAAAATGGAGATGTATCACTTATTAATGTTTCTCCTGAAAATGTTGATAATGCAAGTGAGGATGGAACATTAGTCATCAATGGAGAAGCTGCTGATTCTATCGCTCTGAGTGGCAGTTGGAGCGCACCTGTAACCGCAGATGGATACACTACTTATACCGCTACAGTTGATAGCAATCTAATTACCTTACATGTTGAAACGGAAATCATCCCATAACGAAAACGATAGAGCTTCGGCTCTGTCAATAACAATAGTTCAAAAAATGTGGATTGTTTAAAAGAGAAAGAGTGGAGCGGGAAACGAGACTCGAACTCGCGACATTCAGCTTGGAAGGCTGACGCTCTAGCCAACTGAGCTATTCCCGCATCACTGGTGAAATTATACTCTATGAAGTCTAAAAATAAGATAAGACCCTAGTGGACACGCTTGCCAACAATATCTCCAAAAAAGAGCACATTTTCCAAAACAGCTTTTTCACAAAGCCCATCATCTCCTAAATTAATCAACAACTCTCCATTGGCACTCGCAAATATACGATCATTTAGTATTACCTTTAGAAAGTTCCCCTCTTCCATTTCAAGCTCCTCTTTGATCTGCTTTAATGCTTCATCTTGAGGAAAAATGACATTAACACGACCGTCTATTTTGTTTCCGCCAATCGCGTAAAACGTACGATCTTTTTTTAGTTTCAGATAATTTTTGACATTAAAAAAGAGACTCAGGACATCTTCAGGGGCATAAAAATCATTTTTCACTTTCTCCCATTCATCGCTTTTGATATTTTCAGTCCACACCACTTTATCTGCATGATTAAAAGTGTAAATTTTAGTCGTTTTTTTCGAATTGGTACGTCGAATTTTGATAAATTTCTTTGGAACCAAATGGTTGTTTACAATCGTCCCGTAGCTTTCGTACGTCTCGACACGATTATTGCTGAGAACTTTGGCTATTCCTGTCGTTCGAGCTTCTATACGGATAGAGTAGGTATCATCCTCACGGGTTTCGAACCGTGCATCGGCAATCCCCATTGTTTGAAAAATCCCGTACGAAACTTCATACGTTGCGGTGAGTACTTTTGCACTGACAATCTGAGACAACATGATGAACACAAAAATAATTGCTTTCACTATAAATCCTTTTGTGCCAGTCTATAGGTCAATCGTGAAGAATTTGCGAATCAAAGACTTAGCAATAATGAACCTGCCCCTTTAGAGACAATCCCCAACGGTACTTTGATCCCCTCTTCCATATGATCGGCAAAAATGCGGTTGAGCCATACCCGATTGGTTTGTACTTTTTGGAGAATCAGATACTCCTCTTTGTCGATGGTGAGAGTCATATATGAGCCGATAGAGACATTAAGCGGCTGTTTTTCTCCCTCAGGCAAGAGAACAAAACGGAGAGATTTTTTTGTCGTATCAACGGTGATATTATCAACTTTTCCGTATCCGCGTGCACTAAAATAGAGTGATACCGCAGAGGTAAGAAGTTTCGAGCGGATAGAATCCATGGTAGAGAGTTCAGCCCCATGAGCCGTACTGAGAAGTAATAGAGAAATAAAGGCTAGACGTTTGAGCATAATGTTCCTTTTTTAAAATCAAATTATAGTAAAAGTGAACTTATAGCCGCAATCTCACCCGCTTTTAATTCAAAACTGAAAATATCCAAATCTTCGTTTATATGCTGTTGCGACGTAGACCCGATCAGGGGCGTTATCCCCACCTGTACCAAGTAGCGATAGAGGATTTGTGCCTCCGTTTTATTATACTCTTGGGTTAGGGCAAAAAATTCCCGACTTGTCAGGATATGAGGATTGGCAGTAAGACTCCAAAAACTTTGATAGAGTATCCCCACCTCATCACACCACCCGCGCAATTCGATATCATAACCGCTTTGGTCGTAAAAACGGTTTTGGATAACAGCGGGCTTAATCTCGCTCTCTCGGTAGAGTTTTTGGAGGAGTTCAAGATCATAGCAGTTGCTAATCCCCAGTTGCCCTGCACCTCCACTATGATAAATCACCTCCATTGCCCCCCACACCTGTGATAAATGAGAATAAGGGAAAAGAGGTGAATGGAGCACAAGCGAATCAACATACTCACTCTGGAGATTTCGTTGGGATGTTTGAAACGATTGGGCAACCTGCACCCCCAGAGGTTGTGTGGGATCATAGGGGACACGCTGTGGATCTTGCCCTGCGAGGGGGGTAAATTTAGTTTGGAGAAACAGTTCTTCTCGCTCTATCCCCTGAACTTTTAGCCGTTTCAATGCCTCCCCTACCCCTGCTTCATGGTAATGTTTAGGCTGACACGCGGTATCAATCCCTCGAAATCCGCTTAAAACGGCCATCTCGACCAAATCGGCAGTACGCTCTTGTTTCCACGCCGTTCCATAAATGAGTGCGGGCATTTGGATATTTTGGTTGGTTGTTCGAGTTGGCATCATGAGAAATCCTCAAAAAATAATTAAAACAGTATAGTCTATGCAAATTAGAATCCAACTGTGTCACAACACTAAATTCAAAATAGAATGCTATAATTTATCCAACTATAAATCAAAGAGGAGAACATGGATACCTATTACTATCTATTTGCTCTCCTTGCCCTTTCATTCCTATTGGTTAAATACCTCAATCGTAAAGAGGATGATGAAAACGATAACGATGAATGCGACATTTAACCCATATCCTTTAAAAAATTTCAAATGCGAGAACCATGACAGCCCAGAGAGTACCGTTTGGATGGTGTGATCATCCGAAAAAAAATGCCGTTTTTTTAGCCATCTATGTCGAATCGATTTCTCCGTGGAAATACTTTCAAGACAACATGCAGCATATCAAATGCCCTGCCATGATTATGATCGATCGATGGGATGGACGGATGGGATTCCCAGGAGGTACCGTCAATGAAGGTGAAAATCTCATGGATGCACTGGTTCGTGAGATCAAAGAGGAGATCGGTATCACAATCAAACCAACCCAAGTTCACCCGATTGTAAGCCACGAAACCCGCATCGTTACTCATCTGTATGGATTAAAAGTGCTCGAAGCGGAGTTCTTGCACATCTACTACCATATCCTCAACAACTTCTCCCGCTCCATTTTGCTCCATGCCTACGAAGAGGGAGATCAATCGCACTTTATGTCGGAGATCACGGGGATCAAGATTGTCCCTCTCCTCAAACACGATAACAAAGGGCTCAATCTCTTTATGCAAAATGCCTTTGCAGGATCATCCCGTCTAGACCTCGACGTCCTTTTGTCTGAAGTGTTAGGGATCTCTTTTTAATCGGATCTACCCTCTTTCGAAAAGCGATCAATTCGAAGCTGTGAGGAGGGATGATCAGAGAGGTAATGCATTACACTGCTATTACTTTCATGGGTTTGTTTCATCAGACGGCTCATAATCGCGGCGAAATGTTTATGATCTACATGGTGTATCCCCATCATCTCATACGCATAATCATCTGCTTCACTCTCCATATCACGTGAATAACTGCTCTCCACTAACATCGTCGGCAACATCGCCAAAGCCGATCCGGCTGCCGTAACATCTCCCGTAATCGCACTGAGTAAAAGATAAAAAGCGCTATCTTGGAGTACCGTTTGGAGGGCATGGCGTTTTTGTACATGTCCAAGTTCATGAAAAAAAATACTTAGCAATTCCCTGTCATCTTTCGATAGAGCGATCAAATCATCGGTAAAAACGATAGAACCATCAGGCAGAGCAAACGCATTGGCACCCACTTGGGGAGATGATCGAAAAAAGATCTGAACTTTCGGCCACTCTTGAGTCGAATCAATATAGTGTAAAAAATAGTGTTTCAACTCCTCTTGACGTGCTTTTGGGAGTGATGAAGGCTTTAACAGAGTCTTATCAAGGGTGGCTAGAGTACTGACATCGAGCTGATATACCAAAGAAGCTGGGAGCTTGCGCGCCGTTTGTTTGGCGAGGGAGGGGAGCCCATAGACGATGAAAAGATATGAAAATCCACCTGTTACGACAATGGCGGCTAGGAGATAGCGGAATTTGGATTCTAAAAAATGAAGCACTCTGTTCGCATACCCTCTCTTATTGCGGTGCAAAACTGTATCAATTGCATCATTATCCTGTGTTTCACACACACGATTATCAGGCAGATAGATCGAGCGGGGAGTATTTCCTAGACGTGAAGAAAAAGTGAGCGTATCAAGTTCATACACATCCCGCCCCTCCTCACCATCAACCCATAGCTTCGTCCCCTCGAAGTGCAAGGTGACGCGTGTTCTCGCCGAACTGTACGTATCGTAGAGCCAAGCATCCATTATAGCCCTACATCCACATCTAAAAAGTCACTGAGTTCTTCGCCGACCGCTCTCACCTGTTCGCTCTCTGCCGCGATATGGTTTTCCAAATCAATCGCATAAACACTCATACAGCTCAATTTGTATTTTACGGCGCGTACTTTTGCCCACGGGATAAATACCCCTAGTGTCAAAATAATCAAAATCGTGTTCGTAAAATAGATCCATACCAATCTGGCATAACCGATCTGCGATGAAAAACGGATATAGGTAAGTTTGAGATTATTGAACAGATAGTTGGTTACATGGGTGTTGATATAGGTCGTTATAGCCAAGTAGATGAAAATCATCACACCGTATACCGCCACCACTGCCAATACCGCCAATGCTATGAATTTTGGATCTTTGGGAGTCTCTTTTTCAGTTTCTTCCGGTATCGGTTCGGCTGATTGTGCATCTGCTTCGCGTATATCCGTCGTATAGATCGGATGGGATGGGTTCATCGGTTCGATATAGTGAATTTGTTGGGTAGTTTTTTCGTCCCATTTTTCACTAAACCCTTTTTTAAAACCCTCCATAAACTCTTGAGTATGTGAACCGAACAAAAATCCTAACAATACAAAAAATAAAATCAATCCACCGAATGCTTTATAATAGATCAAAAAGAAAGCTTTACTGTTCCCGCTAAAAGAAAAAGGACTCTGTCCAAAAGAGGTACGGTTTGCCAGATACGATTTTTGTTTGTATGCAACATAAGGATAGGCTAGCCATAGGGTAAACACTGCGGCGACAGGGAGGACAACATAAAGACCGAACATCTCCCCCACATCCCCCTTAAAATCAAAACGGATCTGACGGTAGCTGGAATTTCTCATGTTGAACTGTGTCGCTTTTAAAATCAACCACGGCAATGCAGCCAGTATGACTAAAAAAAACACACCTGCCAACGCAGGAGCCGAACCCGCGAGGATATTATAGAGAACAAACAATCCAACCACCAACAAGCGCCCTTTGAGAATCTGCATCGGTGAGGCATGATACTCAAAACTGCTTTGCGCCAATATCGTATTACCATAAAAATAGCGTTTGGTACGAACTTTTGCCCATGCAGAGTAGATACCGACGGTGAGTATTGTTAACGCCAAATTGACAAAAAATATTTTGGCATACTCCGTTCCGTTTCCCGTAAAAATGATAGGTTGCTTAATCGCACTGGTATTCTCTATACTCACGCTGTCAATCCTCTTTTTGTGAAATATAATATAATAGTTTAGATTATTACATAACATAAGAGAATTAGCAAGAGCCACACATGCAAAGAGGTGATTATCCAGCATTAACCTATTATAATACGCCTTATTTTATCAATCCGAGGCTCTTATGACATTTTCACCCGAACAACTTCAGACTATCAAGACATCGACCGAAATCTATCGCAGAGAAGTAAACCGTATCAATGACCTCATCAACGCACCCCAAAGCGAGGATCGTCTCGACAAACTCTATCTCCTCCGCACCATTTCGACCATCGAACACGGAATGCGTATCGGACTGTTCGATGAGAACAACAGCGATGAGTATCTCAAAGCTCTCGGAGGTGAAGTGAGCAAATATTTTCCCGAAAAAGATGATGAAGAGCTGTTTGATGATCTCGCTATCTTGGATGACGACGTACACAATCGCCTCTTCTCAAGCCCTGAAAAAGAGAAAAACATCCTCTTAAAAGCACTTGGATTAACCCTTTAGAGGCTATGAAAGCGCTAATCCTTCTCCTCGTCCTTTTTAATCTGATGACTTTTTTCGTATTTGGGTATGATAAATATCTCGCCCGCACCAACCGCCGACGAATCAGTGAAAAAGCCCTCCTCACACTTGCCCTCATGGGAGGCAGTATAGGTGCCGTCTTCGCCCAAAAATTCTTCCGCCATAAAAGCCGAAAATACAAAAATCTTTTTTGGATCATACTGGGAGTGCAGTTTGTGGTGTTTGAGGGGTTGTGGCTCTACTCGCAAACGACGTATGTAACGTTTTAGTCAGTGTTCCCTTATTCACATACTTCTAGGGTGCATGTTACGAGAAACATTGAAATAAGACCTTAAATCAACCCGATCAACGCCACGAGCAACACTGGAGGTGTAACGATCAGCCCCACCTTCATATATTCGCCCCACCCTATTTTAACCCCTTTTTGTGCCAATACATGGAGCCATAGCAAGGTAGCGAGGGATCCGATCGGGGTCATCTTCGGTCCCAAATTACATCCGATGATATTGGCATACGCCAAAGCACTATTACCCGCTTCGGCAATCGCGATGTCCATGATCATAATGGTCGGCATGTTGTTCATCACCGAGCTGAGGATCGCGGACAAAAAGCCCGTCCCGATCACGGCATAGACGTTCCCCATACTTTGAAGTTCTGTAATGATCCCTGCGAGGTACGTCGTGAGTCCTCCGTTTTTGAGACCGTAGACGACGACGTAGAGCCCGATACTAAACCACACCACTTGCCATGGTGCCGCTTTGATCGTCATGATCGGTTTGGTCGCTTTGAAGTACGTCGCGATGGCGAGAAAGATCAATGCTCCGCCGAGTGCGAATACCGATACGGGGAGATGATATATCCCACCATGAGCAGTGCCAAAAACCACCAGCTGAGGCGAAACATGATCAGATTTTTGATCGCTGACTCAGGGGATGAGAGCTGAGTAATGTCGATATGGGTCGGAATGTCTTTACGAAAATAAATCCACAACACCGTAATAGAGGCGAGTATGC
The DNA here is from genome assembly GCA_964553185.1 of uncultured Sulfuricurvum sp. Taxonomy (GTDB): domain Bacteria; phylum Campylobacterota; class Campylobacteria; order Campylobacterales; family Sulfurimonadaceae; genus Sulfuricurvum. The sequence goes on along the minus strand of CAZKJU010000006.1, from coordinate 14,052 downwards.
TGAGGAGATTCGGCAAGAACATGGTTTTAGCGTATTCCCAAAATCCGAGATTGAAATATCCTGCCGTGACGATGTTAGTGAGGTTTGAGATGATCAAAGGATTGCTAGCACTGTCCCCGATAAATCCCCCCGCCATCAAAAACGCGAACATCGGAAGGGGTTTCATCTTGAGATATTTCATTTTTGCCAATACAATCGGAGTGAGGATTAATGCCGCGCCGTCATTAGCGAAAAACGCCGCGACGATGGCTCCTAAGATCATCATATAGACAAACATCACATGACCGTTCCCGCCGGAGAGACGCACCATTTTCAGCGCCGCCCACTCAAAAAAGCCGATTTCATCGAGTACCATCGAGAGGAGGATAATCCCGATAAACGCCAATGTCGCATCCCACACTATAGAGGTGACTGTCCATACGTCAGTGAGGCTGACAACCCCTAAAGCGACTGCCGCAATGGCTCCGGCTACGGCACTGGTTCCGATTTGTAGCCCTTTAGGCTGCCAGATTACGAGGACTAAGGTAATTAAAAAAAGGGCTATGGCTAAAATCATACTGTTCTCCATAAATATAATGGGCAAATTGTATCATAATATCAATATATCTTGATATATTATTTTTATTTTGTTACACTGTCACAAATTGGAGGTATAAATGGACGTTTTTTTAGAAACCGTATCGGCACTGAATGACGAAACCCGTATCAAACTTCTCGCTTTTTTGGATACTCACGGAGCACTCTGCGTCTGTGATCTCCAAGAGAGTTTCGGGATGATCCAATCGCGACTTTCGCGCCACCTCAAAATCCTCAAAGACGGGGGATTTTTGCGGGTGGATCGGTGCGGTACGTGGGCGTATTATTCCATAAGAGCACCATTAGACCGATTCCGAAGTGAAGCGTTAGCAGAAATCCGATGTCTTGGGATTGAACTCCCTCCACTTATTAAACTATCACGAACAGGAGACTGTAAATTATGAAAAATGTCCTTATCCTCTGCACCGGAAACAGCTGCCGCTCTATCATGGGTGAAGCCCTTATCAATGCTAAAATGGGAGATTGCGTATTTGCGCAAAGCTCAGGTGTGAAATCCAGTGGAAAAGTGAACCCGAACGCACAAGCCCTTCTCGAAGAGAGAGGGTATTGGAGAGAAGAATATCATTCCAAAGTAATCGACACCGTCATCGATACGCCGTTCGATCTTGTCGTCACAGTCTGCGATCACGCGCATGAGACGTGCCCGATGTTCCCTAAAGCGGTAAAAACGATCCATGTCGCGTTCGAAGACCCGAGCGGTAAAGCGGTGGAAGAGTACGCCAAAACCCTCGATCTGATCGAAGCAACTTTACTACCGATCATAAAATCCGAGTTGTGTGACTGATCATGTGGCAGGAGAGCGTCGATATCCTCGTCTATGAGTGGCTTCAACTGCCGCATGGGGAGAAGCTCTCCGATGCGCTCAACTTTTTCATCTACGACACGGTTAAAATCCTCTTTTTACTCATTGTCATAATTTTTATCGTTACATTGCTACGCTCTTATTTCTCAACAGAAAAAGTACGTGAATACCTCAGTAAAAAGCACGAATATACGGGCAACGTTCTCGCCGCACTGTTCGGGATCATCACACCGTTTTGCTCCTGTTCGGCAATCCCACTGTTCTTGGGCTTTTTGCAGGCACGTATTCCTCTGGGGGTGACGTTTAGCTTTCTCATTTCCGCTCCGCTGAACAATGAAATCGCCATCGCGATGCTCTTTGGAATATTTGGGTGGAAAGTGACGGCTTTGTATATTGGGTTCGGTTTGCTCGTCGCGATTATCGGCGGTATCATTATCGGAAGGCTGGGTTTAGAGAAAGAGATTTTGATCGACGTCAAACCGATCGAGGGTGAGATTAAGGCTGAAACTCAAAGTATCCCTTTTAAAATACGACTACGCGATGCGCAAGAATACACGCTCGATATTCTTCGCAAGATTTGGCTCTATGTCCTCCTCGGGGTCGGTGTGGGAGCATTTATCCACGGCTATGTTCCTACTGAGTTTATCACCTCCATCGCAGGGGCGAATAACCCGTTTGCCGTACCTCTTGCTACATTGCTGGGTGTTCCGATGTACTCCAACGCGGCGGGAGTTATGCCTCTCATCGAAGTGCTCACCTCCAAAGGGATGCTTTTGGGAACGGCACTATCGTTTATGATGGCGATCACTGCCCTCTCGCTTCCCGAAGCGATGATCCTCAAGCGGGTGATGAGCCTCAAACTCATCGCCATCTTTTTCGGTACTGTGACACTGGGTATCATCGGTGTCGGATACTTATTTAATGCAATTTTATAGGAGTTAATATGAAAATCGAAATCTTAGGAACGGGTTGCAGTAAATGCAAAGCCCTCGAAGAGGCAACGAAGCAAGCGGTAGCTCAAAGCGGCAAATTTGCTCAAATCGAAAAAGTTGAAGACATCATGAAGATCATGGAATACAATGTTATGAGTACCCCCGGGCTTGTGATCGACGGTAAAGTGCTCAGTACCGGAAAACTACTCAGTGTCGCGGAGATCGTCGAACTGATCAAAGCACAATAAAAACACTACTTTTCTTTCCCTTTCTTTGGAAATATTCTCTATACAAAGAGTTTTGACAGCTATCTCTAACGTTTCGATTACAACAAACAAACCAATAATAAAGATCAAAACCCTCGAAGCGGTTGAAGTCTACAAAATGGGAGAAGTCGAATTCGTCGATATACACTTCCGTTAGGAGCTAATATCTGATGTTTTTTAGGGGATGAACTATGGGTAATAATCGGGGCGGACTTATCTATTATGACATCGATGAAAAAAACACTCTTGAAACATCTGTAGAAGTTCGTATTTTAGGAGGTTTAATGTGGTTCAAGCAGGACTTGAACCTGCGACAACCCCGTTATGAGTCCGTTTTGTAATACTTTACATATTTTTACAATACGCTATATTTCCCTATTTATAGGGATTTATCTTTTATATTTCTTTTTTATATGCTATTATGTTTTTATACAAAGGGTGTACCCAAAGGTGTACCCATAATTAAATTTGGAAAAACAGATGGCTATTAATCGCAAAGAATATCCCAATAAGATTAGAACTAATCTCTCTGCAAACAATGACTTTAATCGCTTTCTATATATCTTCAAGCATAATGGCAAACAATACAATGGCATTATTGATCTTGCCGACAAACAATGGGGAAAACGGGATCGAATTAAATTTGCTGAAATGAAGTTTTTAGAAGCTAAAGATAAAGTAGAAAATGAAATCAATTCCGAAGCCACCGTTAATTCAATGGTACACAAATATTTAGATACTTTGCCAGAAGGAACCTATAAACGAGATAGACAATCATATTATGATCGCAAAGTAAAACCTTCTCTCGGAAGCAAAAAGATTTCATCTATAATGCCTCATCATATCCAAACTCTCGTTGATCAACTCATTAAAGACGGTTCTAGCCCTCGCACTGCAAAACAAGCTATTGAAATTCTATCCCCTGCCCTTCGTATTGCCAGGGCTAATCGGATCATGTTTCACAATCCATGCGAAGATGTGAAAATCACTCTACCAAAAACAAAGAAAGTTGTATCCGATGCAACTACTCAACTAAAACTTATTTACGAAACCATTATGAAACTCTATGCCGATGATCCGTTTTATCGTGCTTTCTTTCTCCTCGCACTGCAAGGACGGCGTAGAGGTGAAATTATTAATTTGAAAGCCGAAGACGTTGTTTTGGAGCATGACTATTACATCATCCGAAATACTAAAAACGGTGAAGAGCAAAAAATCTTTTTACCTTCAAATGTCAAAGAGGCAATGTTGGAATTTTTACCTGAAAAGGGATACGCCTTCACTTCCCCTGTCACAGGCGGAAAACTCAGCGATGTGCATAAACAAATTTTGAAAGTCAAAAAAGAAACTGGCGACTGGTTTACCCTACACTATACTCGAAATGTCATCGTCTCTGCTATGGCTGAACAAGGTGTAGATGCAATCTATATGAGTGGTGCATTAGGTCATAACGATCCAAATACTATTACTAAGTATTTGACAATGAATTACCTTTTAGGAAGTAAGATTGCTTCGAATTTGATTGATAAGGCAATTTTGTAGAATGAGTTTACAATTCAAATACTGATTTTTACAAAAGGTCTATAACATAAATGCAATACAACTAATATAGAAAGAACAAATTTTTGTTTATTATAATGTAAACCTTGTTAATATTTAAAAGTTCACTTAATAACACTGTCATTAGCAGGTAGACATATATGAGAATGAATCTAAAAGCGTTCGCTTTCTTTTTTAATGCAGATCACCCAACCCTAGGCTCATTTTATGGACAGCCGTGCACTTCGAAAATCATTCGTGCAATGGAAGAAAGTAATATTGATGTCGACACGTACATTTTGCGTGGTAGCTTAATGCCTCATCTGTTAGCATACAAGACTACAACGATATCAACTGAAAAAAGTACTGATGCAGTAAAAACAATATCTTATACTAGATCTCTCGACCATGAACTTTATCAGATACTTCTATGTGATATAGCAGAATCCTTTGCTAATGGATGGCACACTATAGATACGAATAAGTTTTTAGTGAATATGGCAAAAAAAAATATTTGGACAATTGTTTTACCAACTATATCACAACAATTAGCGAATGAAATACATGAAAAAAATGCTAATTTTGCTCCATATTTAGGTGCGACCCATATAGATACTGGTAATCCTATGCACATGCAAATATTTTCATTGGTTGATGGGGCATATTTTAGAAATGGCGATCTTCATTTTGTAACAGAAGAATATGCAGATGGTTTAGAAATAGAAGAAGCTATGTCACGTGCCAAATCTTATGGTTCAAGCAAAAATCCTATACTCATAAAATATAATGAATATATCACTAATGCACCACCCTCTTTAAAGGCAACAGAGACAACAGAAAGAGGGAAATTGTCCCTTTTTAGATTCAAAGCAAAATCAAAACTATCCTATAATCAAAAATTACTTCATGCAATAATGGATTTTCTCGAAAAGAACCCTGATATTGAAGATTTTTCATATTCAGCAGAAATAAGTCGTGAAGAAGTATTTATATGTGAAGAAAATAAAGTAAAAAACTATCTTCTTAATATAAGTCATCCAGAGGGAGCTGGAAAGGCAAAGTTTTTTATTGAAACTTTGGGAATTCAACAGGATGACTGGAGATATTTAGCTGATCAAATATCTGGTGCAATGAAATTTGCATATATTTACAAAATAAAAAACAGTCCGTATGGAGTCAATCATGGAGCACTCATCAATATTAACGGACGTAATGGGCGCACGGCAATTCTAGAAACAGGATGGATAATAAACAGTGGTGATAATGCAAAATTAGTGACGGCATATCCATATTCAAAAGATATAAAAGAAGAACTACAAATACCATTTGAAAACATTTCACCGGTTGAATTAGAAGGGGCTGAGCTATGGAAAGATATTTATGAGCGTGCACATAAGGCTGGTATCAATGCCGCCAAAGAGTGTACTCCAACTCCAATGATCATAAGTGGCTATTCACCAATTTTTGAGGGTGCATGTGGTTTCGCATGGATAGTTGTAAAAGATGCTAGGAAGGGAATAGGAAAATGGCTTAAAAATAACAATATAGGATATTTAAATTATAAGTCAGGTTGGGCAGTGCCAGCTGAGATAGATCAAATAGAAAATGTATCTTGGGATTTTCAGTCTATAGAACCAAAAATTGCATATGCTGATGCATTTGCAAAGGTTCTTACAAGCAATGGTATCGAGTGCTACACCGAAAATCAATTGGATTAAGATTTAATAAATACTGATTTGTGAGTACTTTTGCATTAAGCTTTTTTAGCTTAATACAAAAGCAACCAATATATTTTTGAACGAGGATTTTAACGAATATGCTTCAACTTCATCAACTTCAACCCTATACAAATGCAGAAAAAGTGCTTTTAAACCAATGTGCCATAGGTGAAACTGCGGAATTTGATACTACACGCCCTAATAAAAAATCTCTTGACAATGAAATACGAGCGGACTTTTTACGTTGTCTTGTAATTAATAGATACAATAAAATCAAAATTGATCCAAAAGGGATAAGATTCGTAGGAGCCTGGATAAGCGGAAAACTAGATTTAAATGGGATTACCACTCCTTATCCTTTTCATTTTAAAAAAAGTGTTTTTGAGAATGAAATCGAGCTATTCGATGCGGATATCAAGACCCTTGATTTAGAAGGTTGTCTACTAATAGAAGGGCTGAAAGGTGACAGGGTTCATGTGCGTAGCAGTGTTATGCTTCGAAGAGGGTTCGAAACAAGAAAAAAAGTAAGTTTAGTAGCCGCTGAAATAGATGGTAGTTTAGTTTGTAAACAAGGGATTTTTAAAAAAGCAGATGAACAATCCAGTTCACTAATATGTAACAGAGCCATTGTCCGTGGTAGTATTTATTTAAATGAGGAATTTACGAGTCTTGGAAGAATCAGTTTCAATGGCACAAAAGTGGAGAACGATATAAAATGTCAAGGTGGCATATTCAAAAATTCTAACGGTTGCGCATTATCTCTCCATAGTATGTATGTTGAAGGTTCACTGTATTTTGATGAAAATTCTGTAATCGAAGGGGATGTAAATTTATCAGGTTCATATATTGACTCATTAGTTGAATTTAATGATGATGCAAATATTCCTAATGACAATAACAATAGAACTGTTTGGGATCAAAAAACAATTCAAAATTTGTATCTTGATGGACTAAAATATAATCATATTTACGGTCCTACAGATGCAAAATTTAGAATTAATTGGTTAAACAAAATTCCAAATGATTATGTACAAACACAACCTTGGAAGCAATTAGCAAAAGTTTTACGAGATATGGGGCATGATGAAGATGCAGATTATTTGATGATTGCTTTTCAGGAGAAAAAACTGGAATCAAAAAAGAAAAAAATCAAAGGCATAAATAAAGATTTTGAATGCAAGAACAACATAATACTTTGTTGTTTTAAGCATTTATTTTTATATTCTAGTTCTTATTTATACTATAAATTTTCTTACATATTCATGCTGTTGTATAAGATTACTTCCAAATATGGTTATAGACCTATGAGGACAGTGTTTATTATGGTTGTTATGTGGTTTAGTTTCGGTTTTATTTACTGGTATGCTGCGACTGTAGCTGTTTTTGCCCCCAGTAGTCCTCTCATATTTTTTGATAATAATCGAACTTGCAAAGTAGAATCAGAAGGTACCCAGTGGTTAGCATCACCAAATGATTATAATGCATCCAATAACTGGTACTATGCAGCACCCGGTGAGTATACGACTTTTCAGCCATTTTGGTATTCTCTTGATGTTATTTTGCCTGTAGTAGATTTACAAATGGAAAAAGATTGGGGGGTATACATTCCAAGCCCATCCGGAGATGTAACAGATATTTTACCATTTACAACTCTTAATCACACAATTCGTTCATTAGTTTGGTTTGAAAATCTCTTAGGATGGATACTAAGCTTAATTTTGGTTGCCATCCTCTCAGGTTTAGCCAAAAATGAAAAAGAATAATACATGGTCAACAAAAAATCTCCCCTAAAAGACAAACCTCTACGCCATGCAGGGCAATCACTGGATGAAGAGATAAATCGGCTAATAGAAGACGATGCCTTGCCTTACATTAGCGTCTCAGTGCTTATGATCGTCCTGTGCCTACTCGAATGGTATCGATGGTATTTTCAATTGCCCCCCTCTCCTTTCATTTTTACAGCTCTCGCACTTCTGATTGTTGGATTTAGCACTTATAAAATCATCAATATTCGATCACAATTAAAAAACCTTCGACTGGGGCGCGATGGTGAAAAAGCTGTAGGACAATATCTAGAAAGCTTTCGATCAGCAAATGGTATAAAAGTATTCCATGACATCAAAGGTGATAATTTCAATATCGATCATGTTGTCGTTTCTACAAAAGGTATCTATATAATCGAAACAAAAACACATTCAAAACCGATCAAAGGCAAAGCCGAAATTCTCTTTGATGGAAAACGACTTTTATTTAACGGGGCTGACTTCGGTGACCGCATCATTATACAAGTCAAAGCCGAAACCAAATGGCTCTCTGAACTGGTAGAAGAAATTACTGCCAGAAAATTTCCTATTCAGCCTGTTATTGCTTTCCCTGGCTGGTTTGTAAAAATGACGAATACCAATGACAGTGGAATATGGGCATTAAATCCTAGAGGACTGCCAACGTTTTTGAATAATCAGAAAGAAGTTATGACTCTCGAAGACGTTCAATTGGTTTCAAATCATCTAAGCCGATATATTCGATCATTAGAGGCTTGATGCAACAAGAATTCATCAAGAATTTAATATCGTATAGTCAATGCTACCTTCAAGTTGATGATATACGTAAAAATGGATTTATTGATATTCTCAAAAAACATCAACATATTGAAAATACGCTCACTTTTTTAGAAAGAGTTCATATTGATCTGTATGAACTTCATAATTGGTATGAACATATTGTTAGTATTTTGATTGACGGTTTTTACTCCATTCTCGATCTTGAAGAAAAGAAGGACTCTACAAATGAACATTGGGATCGAATAAAACGGTTTGAAAAACAGCGAAAAAATATTGATCCCTACATAAAAGGATTAATTAGTTCTCTGGAGATATATCAGAAAATAGATGATCCGCTAATGACTAAGAGAATTTCTATTGCTCTGAAAGTATTTGAATCGTTTTTAAAAGATGATGACTTAACACTTGAAAATCTTGTGCTCGCAAGTTACTATTCAAAAACAATCAGGTTTAATAAAAGGTATGATCAAGAAAATAAAGTATTCATTCCCATTCCTTATGACCCCGAAGACATTATAGATGAAGGCTCCTCCCTTAAAAACGATATAAAGCTCTATATGCCTGATCTTGTCCCCTTCGTTGTAAACTTTGGTGATCTAATTTATCTGGCTTCTTTGTCAAATTTCTTTGACGGTTATCGCTTAACACCACAGATGATTTTGAGATCAGTTGCTATCAAGCTCTATAATAATCTGTATATGATTCCAATGTACAGTTGTGACGAAGATGGAGATGAGTATATTAATCATGATGCAATCAATAAATCTGCGTTAAAACGTAGTATTGAATCACTATTACTACCCTTTAGTCAATCCGAAAAGTTTACTGTTGATATAAAAAAGTTTCAAAAGTACTATGTAAAAACATATTTCAGAGGCTCAGCCGTATTGGCTTTAGAAGGAAAAAACAACAAGAACAAATTCCGAAACTTCTTCAATCCAGACCAATATTACAAAGCTGACTATCCTATCAGTATTTCGAGAAATCCAAAGGTTATATCACATCAATCCATGTTTATGTAAATAAATCTTCCTGATTTTCAGGGAAAAAAAACCTAGCTTTACTATCGCCCTCTTCCCTATAATTTTCCTCGTTATATAACTTAAAACCGACAAAGCGCTTTGTCAAATCCAAAAATTTACATAAAGGATTTGACTATGATCAAATTAACTGGAACTCTTCTCAATGTCTACACTTCGAACGATTTCACCAACAAGGAAACGGGTGAAGTGGTACGCGGTAAAAACAAGTTGCAATTGCTTTTGGAAACCCCTCTTAAAAATGGCGGTTCACGTAAAGAGCTGATTGATATATCCATCCCTGCCGAAAAGGTAAAACTTTACAAAGGTCAAGAAAATCAAGCAGTCGAAGTGGACGTTGCCACAATCGGTAAAACAATCTTCTATGGTGTCTAATTTAGCGCATGCGTAGGCTATGAGCTAGCTTGCGGCTATGCCGCCCGTAAGCTCGATGCCGTTAGGTATGCGCTTTAGCTCAGGGGGTTCTAGTAACACCCCCTGACATAAGTCATAAATATATTTCCCTCTCTGACTTTTAAATATTAAATTGACGGTTTACCGTCGAAAGGAAAAAAACCTATGCAATCTTCTATTGCCGAAAAAATACCCTATGTAAGCGGTATTGACGCATTGTATTACTTTGCACAAAGCGGTGCTTTTTATTATCGTCTCTATGATGACATCATCAATCAGATCGAAGATAAAAAAGCTTATTTCAAATCTATCAATTATCAGTACGCTGATAATGATATTATCGTCTCAATTAACGGAATTGATGTTGTTTACAGCGGAATGGGAAGAGATGGCTTTCACTGGTTCAACCATGACTTTTTCAGATCAGGTTTTAAAGATCCTGAGAAGGCTATGAACATTCACAACATACGAATACAGCTCAATGCTATAGGAATCTATACTTTGGGCTTAAAATCGCTTATAGAGTACGTAAATACGAAATTCTTAGGTGAGTTCACGATGAGAGTATTCCCGATCACTCGGATCGATCTCAATATGTTCGTACAACACGATTTTAGCTATCTACGTAAAGAAATGATTTTGTCAAAAAAGCAAAATCATTCCGCGAACATTGGTGAGCGTTCCAACGCCTATGAGCTTGAAACCTATTACGTAGGTAAAAAACCTTTCTTACTCCGTATCTACAATAAGCATAAAGAGCTGACAACTGCATCACAAATCAAGCGTGAGATCATGCACAACCATTTCGGGATCAATGGAATGGATTTGGAAAAGCCGATCTTTAACGTCGAGTTTGAGATGCACAGAGAGTATCTAAAGCAATACGGGATCGATACGGTAGATGATGCCCTTAAACGTGCCAGAGTGCTGTTTAAAAACGCTTGTGATCAGATCAGACTGATTGATCCTGAGAGTGTGAGTGAAAAGACTCTGAACAGTTCAAACCGTAAAAGAGCAAGCACCTTGCCAGTATGGGATCATATTAAGTATCACTATGACATTAGTGAGTTTATGCAAATTGATACCCCGTTAGAGAAAATCGAGAAGATCAGCTTTAGATATTCGCTTCAAGATGCAGAGAAATCGATTAAAAAAGTTATCACACGGTTAATGGTTCATCATAATGAACCGACATTACTTTTCTTCCTCGATGTACTTCAAAGAGCGAAAGCGGAATTTGATCTCAGACAAAATACTAAAAACTTACATGAGGAACATAAGGTGGAAACATTCGAAGAAGAACTCAAAAGGTACAGTGATGAAGGGTTATGGAATTTTGATCGGAGCTTGTCGATCGAAATACAAGGTACACCTATAGGTACACCTCTTTATAATGAACTGGATCGTCGTCATTCGCTGCTCACAAAAGAGTTGGAACGTCGTGGGCTGATTCCAGATGTGTTTTAGGATCTTTAGCTATGCGTAACAAATGGCTAAATCCTCAACAACTAGAAGACATGTTTGGTATAAAAAAGAAAACTCAGGACGTGTGGAGACATAAAAAGAAGCTTCCGTACTCAAAACTTGGGGGGTTTGTCTACTATGATATAGAAAAAATCAATTTTTTGCTAGAGCAACATTCGATAGAAAATAGTATTTAAAGACTTGAAAAAGGTGTACCCAACGGTGTACCCAATTAAAAACATTGTTAATTTATCTTCTGAAAAATCTCTTTAAAGTCCGTATTTTAGGAGGTTTAATGTGGTGGGTCAACCAGGACTTGAACCTGGGACAACCCCGTTATGAGCGGGGGGCTCTAACCACTGAACTATTGACCCGAATTTGAAAGAGCGCAATTATAAACGCTCTATCATTAGAGAAAGCTTTTTTTACCCGTATCCCCGTAAAGATAGCGAAATCGGTAGGCGACTAGATTTTCCATAATGGCCAAAAGGACCATGAAGTTTACAAAACTGCTCCCCCCATAGCTAAACATCGGCAAGGGAACTCCAACAACTGGGGCAACCCCGATTGTCATAGCGATATTAATCGACATATAGATGAAAAAGAGGAGCGAAAGACCCCCAGCAACTACTTTTATGTAATAATCCTCCGTCCAAAAGGCAATAATCATTAGATGGGTAATCAGCGCACCGTACAATGCAATAAGCAAAAACGCACCGAAAAATCCGAATCGCTCTACCACATAGGCAAAAATAAAATCACTCGATGCGATAGGAAGAAACTTCATTTGCGCTTGGGTTGCATCCTCTTTTTCTTTACCGAAGAATCCCCCTGAACCCACGGCGATAATCGACTGCTCAACCTGATAACTCGGTTTTTCACCCACAAAATCATACAACCGCTGCTTTTGATAATCGTGCAGTTGGGTATAAATAAGCGGCAAAGAGATAACAAAGGCTACTGCCAACCCTAACCAAATTTTCCATTTCACCCCAACAATAAACAAAATTCCGTATCCCAACAATGCCAAAACCGTAGCCGTCCCCAAATCGGGCTCTTTCGCAATCAGTAAAAATGGAAAAATAATGAAAAAAGAGAGTTTCATAAAATCTTTTAACCCATACCCATCACGCGGAGGTGGATTGCGGCTAATAAGATAAGCGAGCATTAGCACAAATGCGGGTTTTAGGAGTTCAGATGGCTGCAAGGTAAAATGGATAAAAGGGATCTCAATCCACCGTTTCGCTCCAAGACGAGAATGTCCCACAAACTCTACGGCGATCAGTAGTAAAATACTCCCCCAGTACATAATTGGGATCATCCACAACAGTCGACGAACGGGGAGGAGAAAAAGGGTGATAAAAACGCCCACTCCGACCGAGGCATAAACCATCTGCTTTTGCCCGAGAGTAGGATGAATCTCGTAAATGAGCCAACCTGAAGTAAATATGAGCGGAATCAATAAGATAACGGTTATGAAATCAAAGTGTGCTAAAATTCGGCGATCAATATTAAGCACTACGCTCCTTCGTTAATTTTTGCTAATTGTAGCATAGCGGACTTATAACATTTTAAACGATTTAGATACGAGACCAAAAGGCATATTGTTTTGACACACGAAGAATCCCATTTTACGACCGATGAAGTGATCCGATTAGATGTTTTTTTAACGCAATGCCTAGGACAGACCCGCAACCAAATCACTCAGCTTATCGAACAAAACTGTGTCACGGTGGATGGAAAACCAACCTCTAAATCAGGACTCAAACTCAAACCCTCCCAAAATGTTTATATCCGATTCCCTGAACAAAAATCGACTCCGGCGCTGGAGGTCGATTTCGAGGTTGAGGTGCTGTTCGAAGATGATGATATCCTCGTTATCAACAAACCCAGTTCCCTTACCGTTCACCCTGCACCAAGCGTCAAAGAAGCAACTCTCGTAGACTGGCTCAAGCACAAAGGGATCGCCCTCTCAACGCTGAGCGGCGAAGAGCGTCACGGGATCGTCCACCGCCTTGACCGAGGGACCAGCGGTGCCATGGTAATCGCTAAAAATAACGAAGCCCACGAAGCCCTCTCCCTCCAACTCCAAGACAAAACCATGGGTCGATTTTATCTCGCGGTTATCACCCCACCAATGAAAGAGATGATCACCATCATCGATCGCCCTATTGGACGAAGTTCCCATAACCGACTAAAAATGGCTATCAACGAAGAGGGCAAAAATGCCAAGACTGAATTCCGCAAACTCTTGCCTAGCAACGATGAAACCGAAGAGCTGATCGCCTGCAAACTCTATACTGGACGAACCCATCAGATTCGGGTCCACTTAGAGTCGATTAGCCGCCATATCATGGGAGATCACCTCTACGGAACCTCACCAAAAAGTGATAAAATGGAACGTATCTTGCTTCACGCTTACAACCTCTATTTTACCCATCCCACGACCAAAGAGCGCGTTAGTTTCACGGCTCCTTTGGCTAGTGTGATGGAAGATTATTTACATAAACATTTTGATTCAAAGGAATTGCATGAACTCATCGATCCGATACGCATTGAGCATCTCTTTAGCACTGAGTCTCTTTAGCGGCTGTGCCCCTCAGCCGGCTCCACAAAAAACCGTCACCATTGACTCGACGCTCCCTACCCCATCTATGAACGGCTTTATTGCCGATATCACCTCGGTGGCATTTGAGTGGAAACCAGTTTCTGATCCGAGAGTTACAGGGTATTACGTCTA
>CAZKJU010000005.1:0-57607 GCA_964553185.1 uncultured Sulfuricurvum sp. | reverse complement strand
TTAAGGAACTATTATGATTATTGCTATGCCAATTAAAACCTCGTCCCACAACGCTGCTCTCGCTCCCCTTTTCGGGAACGCCAAATTTTTCGCTTTTGCAACCGATGCGACACAAATCGATATTGTACAGATGGAACAACTGGGCGGGCGCGACGTTGCTCGTACTCTTGTTGCCAACAATGTAGATGTACTAATCACTTCGCATTTAGGTATGAATCCATACGTATTGCTCAAAAGCTACGGAATCAAAGTCTTCTATGCCGGAGATGCACGCATCACGATCAGTGAAGTAATCAACGCTTTCCATGAAAACAAACTGATTGAAGTGACCGCTGAAAATTTCAAATCATTGCTTGGGGAGCACGATCACCATCATGGTGGAGGTCATCACGACCATCACGCTGGAGACCATCACCACCACCATCACGGCGGATCATGTTGCTCACACCACGCGCACGGATAACCATGTTGTTCAGAGTGCTTCTCTCCCTGCTCATGTTGTTGACCCTCAACGGATGTATTGAGCGGGAGATTTATACGGAGATTGAGGATCCTTCGCTGATTGCCAATCCGCCCCACGCACTTAATATCGAAGATCCCAGCAGTATGCTAAAAACCGATTTTCGCCATGATCCCGATGCACCTATAACAATAAACCTCATTGTTCATTGTGCGAAATGCACTAACGCCCAGAGCCGCTCGCTCGGAGCCGATTTCGACGGATATATCCGTATCACGGTGAGTGAGGGGAACCGTACCCTCGCCCGCGCCCAAATGGATTACAAAGGGGAAGCGACACCCGAAGAGGTGATGCAGGTGTATCGTCATTTAATGGAGAAACTGCAATGGAATCATTCAGTTTAGCCGTCACGTTCCTCCTGATCGTGATCGTATATGAATTTCTGAAACCCAAAAGCGATAGCCCCTCACACGATAAAACGGGTGGAGACGACGACGCATAAACAGAGCCTTAGAAAAGATGATTAATGAATGTTAACAGATTGGACTAATCTAATCTTCTTATAATCGCAGTGAATTTTTTAGATAAGTATAATTTGGATTAAATCGATGAAATACCTCGCCATGTATCGGGATTTTTTTGCCTCATTGAGTCTTAAAAAGCCCCTTTTTACTGTATTGATTATCAAACTGTTTCTCATTTGGGCACTGTTTCACTATCTTTACACCAATCCGTATAAAAATTCACCCGCTCATGCCCCTTCGGCAATAGCCGAAACGCTCAAACCCTAACACCCTCAAAGGATTATCATGGATCTCATAGACTGGTCGCGCGCGCAGTTTGCACTCACCGCGATTTACCATTTTTTATTTGTCCCGCTTACTCTGGGACTCTCGTTTCTCGTCGCCATCATGGAGACGATCTACGTCAAAACAGGCGATGAAAAATGGCTCAAAACCACTAAGTTTTGGGTCAAACTTTTCGGTATCAACTTCGTCATCGGAGTGGCGACAGGGCTCATTATGGAGTTCGAATTCGGAACCAACTGGGCGGCGTATTCTTGGATCGTCGGGGATATTTTCGGTGCACCGCTGGCGATCGAGGGTATTTTTGCATTCTTCCTCGAATCGACCTTTTTTGTCGTCCTCTTTTTCGGATGGGATAGGGTTAGCAAGGGATTTCACCTCACATCGGCATGGCTTGTGGCTATCGGTACCAACCTCTCGGCGCTGTGGATTCTCGTCGCTAATGGCTGGATGCAATATCCGGTCGGAATGGATTTTAATCCCGACACCATGCGCTATGAGATGGGGAACTTTTGGGAGGTAATCTTTTCTCCCGTCGCGGTTGCGAAATTTCTTCATACCATCGGCGGCGGCTATGTCACGGCAGCGATTTTCGTCGTTGGTGTTTCGGCATGGTTTCTCCTCCGTGGGCGTGAAACCCAGTTTGCTCGCCGCAGTATCATTGTCGCTTCGTCATTCGGTCTGTTTGCCTCCATGTTTTTGCTCCTCAGCGGAGACGAATCGGCGCATCAGGTAGCTCAAAAACAGCCGATGAAACTTGCCGCGATGGAAGGGCTCTATGAGGGGGAAGGTCGTGCGGGAATCGTCGCATTCGGTATCCTCAACCCCGATAAAAATGTGGGAGACGATTTGCCCGAGTTTTACGGCGACATTCAAATCCCCTACGCCCTCTCACTTTTGGGTTACCATGATATCAACGCCTTTGTTCCGGGGATTAATGACCTCATCGTTGGAAATGAAAAATTCAACATCATGAGTGCTGAAGAAAAAATTGCACGCGGTCAAGCGGCATTGCAGGATTTATCCGCTTATCACGAAGCGAAAAATGCAGGAGATGCTGCCACGGCACAAAACGCTCTCCAAGCATTCGACGCCAATCAATCGTATATGGGATACGGTCATTTCACCGATCCTCTACAAACCGTCCCACCGATTGCCCTCACATTTTACAGCTTTCACGTGATGGTGGGATTGGGATCGTTTTTTATCGTCTTATTTATCGTATTGCTCTATCTAGGGATGACCAACGAACTGCTCAATACGCGTTGGGCGCTATGGATTACCTTTATGTCGATTCCTCTGGGATTTGTAGCGTGTGAAGCAGGATGGATCGTCGCCGAGGTGGGCCGTCAGCCGTGGGTTATCCAAGATTTGCTTCCGACGATCAAAGGTGCCAGTGCACTCAGCACCCAGAGCGTACAAATCACCTTTTGGGCTTTCGCCATCTTGTTTACAACATTACTGATCGCCGAAATCAAAATTATGATGGCGGCTATCAGCAAAGGGCCGCACATTTCGGAAAAAGGAGAGGATCATGTTTGAGACATGGGCACTACTGTCGCTTCAAAACTATTGGTGGGGAATTGTCTCCTTGCTCGGCGGCTTTTTAGCCATGATGCTCTTCGTCCAAGGGGGTCAGGCATTGATCCCTTCAGTAGCGAAGAACGAAGCCGAAAAAACCCTCCTCTATAATGTTTTCGGGCGTAAATGGGAACTCGGGTTTACGACGCTCGTCCTCTTTGGCGGAGCCATTTTTGCCGCGTTTCCCCTCTTTTATGCAGTGAGTTTCGGAGGAGCGTACTTTGCTTGGATGGTACTGCTGTTTGCCTACATTATCCAAGCCGTCTCGTATGAGTACCGTACGAAAAAAGGGAACACTTACGGATCGCGTACCTATGAGATGTTTTTGAGTATCAACGGTTATCTCTCACCGTTTTTAATCGGAGTGATCATCTCTACCCTCTTCTCCGGCGGGGCGTTTATCGTAAATGATGCGAACCTCTCTCATTGGACGATCGCAACGCGAGGACTTGAAGCGCTCACCGTCCCGTTTAACCTTCTCGGCGGTATCAGCGTTTTGATGATATCGCGTATTTTGGGGATGCTTTTTATCCTCAATACGGTCGAAGAGATTGCTATTAGGCAACAAACACAGAAAAAACTCCAAATCGAGATGATGATCACGAGTGCTTTTTTGGCTTCCTTCGCCCTCTGGATTTTCATAGTACCGGGTGTCGCCCTAAGCGGTACATCGATCATCATCGAACCTAATCGTTATTTTCATACATTTATCCGTTATCCACTGGTCGTTCTCGCACCGTTTCTCATCGGTTTAGGGCTATTTTTACTCGGTGGCTTTAGAGGGAAGAAATCGGGATTTTGGTGCGGTGTAGCAGGAACGGTACTCATAGTATTTTCACTATTGCTCTCTACCGGTATCAACGGTGCCCCGTATTATCCCTCTTACGCGGATATCCAAAGCTCCCTCTCCATCGAGAACAGTTCCGGAAGCCGATACACCCTCGTAGTCATGAGTTATGTCTCATTATTCGTACCCGTCGTTTTAGCCTATATCACCTACGTGTGGCGTTCTATGGCAAAGCCGCTTACCCACGACGAAATCAAAAACGATCCCTTTAGTTATTAGGAGAAAAAAATGGAATACATTGAATCATTATTGTGGCTTTCTCTTTGGCCACTTATTATCTTCTTGGGGTATAAATTCGCAGTATTGAATCTTCGCCATTATCAAAAAATGGAACGGCTTGAAGAACTGGAAGAGCGTGCAGCTCAACAGGAGAAATAATTTTCTCCTGCTAATAGAGATTTCATTAAGCTTCTAAAATCTTCGACACAATCTCAAAAACATTGTTGGAGAGATCAGGATGATTTTTGATCCGCTCCAGTTCTATCCCCATCAATATTTTTTGATCGATATTTAAACGTCCGTAATTTTTAAATGCCCCGGCAAGCCCCGATGCAATTTGAGGGTTAAGGGCATCGATCTCGATCACTTTGTCGGCGACAAATCTAAATCCCTCTCCACTGATAGCATAAAAACCAACCGGATTACGGGCAAATGAACCGATCAAAGAGCGAACCAGATTCGGTACTTTAAGATCGTACGCAGGATCTTCTTGGAGAGCGATAACCCGCTCAAGCACCCCTCCTCTTTGTGATGAGGCACAGACGGTAAAATACTTGTTCATCAATAAGGTTTGAGTGCTGTAGCGGTTATAAAAATCAGCCAATGCATCTTGGGCAAGTTTTGGTGCATAATTTTCAAGCAAGTTCAATGCGTTCAACCGAGTACTCATCGAGAGTGCTTCATCATAATGGCGTTTGCACGTTGCCGACACCGCGTCATCATTGAGGCACATGAGTAATCCCATCACCGTATTGAGAAGCGAACGCTTGCCCATACTTTTACCGTCAATTGAGCAATTATCAGGAACGTACATCTGATTCAGTATACGGCTCAATTCACAGTTATAGCGGCTGGATAATTCTGTTTTGAGTTGTTCACGCGCTTGATGTATAAGATGGACGTTGATGATCTCTTGGCGCTGCATAAGGGTCGTGATGGATGGTAGTTCAAGCAGTTGTGCCTTGAACATCGAATCGATCGATTCATCTTTTAAAATAGCTCCGTAACTCTCGCAGTAGCGCTCGTTGAGAGGCTCTCCTCTCATCAGCGCTTCAATCGTTTCAATACCAAAACGCTGAGAGGCTTCATAACGATTAAATCCATCAGAATCATGTGCCATCAAAAACGGATAATCGAGTTCGTCACACTCGATGATCACCGGAGCACTGAACCCCCGATTCAGAGAGAGTCTCGGTTGAGATGTGATAGCACTAAATCTAATTTTTGTAACGGGATCGCTTATCCATAGAGTGGTTCCATTTAAAAGATCACAATCCGTAGTTATCAGCTCAAACTCTTCTCCGCTTGGGGATAAAAGGGCGATAGAGAGAGGAAGTGCATAGGGAAGTTGCTCTTGATTCTGAGTATTTTTAGAGATGTTTTGGATGATTGTTAGGATAAGTTCACTCGACGTATCATCGTATTGACTCGAAATACTCAACGTCGGTGTCCGCTCTTGGGAATACCACCGTTTAAATTGGGTCAAATCGAGTGGACTTTGCGACTGCATCGCTTCCAAAAATTCTTCCGTCCCCACTGCTTGTCCATCAAAGTGGTCGAAATAATAATCCATCGCAGCACGAAATCTCTCTCGTCCGAGCAGTGTATGCATCATTCGGATCACCTCAGCACCCTTTTCGTAGACGGTGGCGGTGTAGAAGTTGTTGATCTCCATATAATGATCCGGTTTAATCGGATGGGCAGTGGGGCCAGCATCCTCTACAAACTGCCGCTCACGTAACGCTCGAACGTCATCGATCCGCTGGGTAAGCTCGGAGTTCATATCGGCGCTAAAACATTGATCCCTAAAGACCGTCAAACCTTCTTTGAGGGTGAGTTCGAACCAGTTGCGGCAGGTGATCCGGTTCCCTGTCCAGTTGTGAAAATACTCATGGGCGATGACACTCTCGATCCCCATAAAATCTCCGTCAGTGGCACTCTCCTCGTCGGCTAGGACATAGTGGGAGTTGAAAACATTGAGCCCTTTGTTCTCCATCGCCCCCATGTTGAAACTGTCCACCGCAACGATATTGTAGACTTCCAAATCGTATTCACGTCCGTAGGTATATTCATCCCACTCCATCGATTTTTTGAGGCTGCGCATCGCATGATGGCACTTATCCTCATTCCCCTTGTCACAATAAATCGCTAAATCGACCTTTTTGCCGCTCATAGTGGTAAACGTATCGGTGATGGAGCCTAAATCCCCTGCGACTAGGGCAAAAAGATAACACGGTTTTGGGATCGGATCCTCCCACAATGTCATGTGTTTGCCATTCTCCAACGTCGCAGTGCCACGGAGATTACCGTTACTGAGCAGCACGGGGCATCTCTCTTTATTCGCGATGATTTTCGTTGTAAATTTCGTCATCACATCAGGACGATCGATAAAGTAGGTAATACGGCGGAATCCCTCCGGTTCGTTTTGAGTACACCAAATCCCACCGGAACGGTAAAGCCCTTCGAGTTCTGTATTCTCGTCGGGATAGATGCGATTAATGACCCGAATGCGTGCTTCATCGCAATCCAGAGGGATGACAAGGCTATTCTCATTTTTTATGTAGCGTGTTTCATCCAACAACTCATCGTTAAGCCATATCAGCTCAAGATCGAGTTTTTCACCATCCAATATGAGCTCTTTAGCCTCTGAATTTTGGCGACGAATTTCCATAATGTTCTCAACGCGCGTGGAGGGCTCATCGATGATAAATTCGAGTCTGCAAGAGACAATAGTGTAATCGCTCGGAGTGTAATCATGATAGTAAATGGTGTTATGTTCGTTCATATTTTTCTCTTTATCTATTCTTTTTTGAAATAATACTCAAGTTTCTCTTAGCCCACAGAATAGGGCCCTAAAACAAATGTGTGACAGAAACACCATGAATTTAGACGTTTCTTTGACACATTTTTGGCACAGTCACTTACACGACCGAAACCGATTCAACAACACCTCATAATCACCCTCTAAAGTGATGTACTTCGATGCCGCACACTCAGCGAATTTAACATCACTGCTTTCACCAGCACACTGCTTATGATAAGTCCGTAACGGTTCTTCCGCTTTACACGGTAGATACTTCGGAGCGCACCCGCTAAAAAACACGACGCATGATAGCAATGCCGTTTTCAGCATCAGACTTGTTTTCATCTATGACATACTCCTTTAGCATTTTAATTCGATCTTGCGTGACCACATGGATTTTTTCCTCGATTACTTTAGATTCGACTATCTTCACCTCTTGATTCTGAGACAATCCAGCTACGACACCGAGTTCTACATTGAGCTTTTCAATCTTGTTAGACTGAAAGTATCCGACTATGCCCTGAGTGATATTGGTTGCGATAGAGACAGCTAAGAGAACCGCTAAGATAACAACGAGATTTTTCATAAACCATGTTTTAATCATTTTCTTTTCCCCTTCATCGCCCATAAAATAACTGCTATACCTGTTAGAACAATGCTTAATAGTGCATACTTATCCATGCGCTCTCCTATTAATAAGCCATAGAACCACTATCACGCATACGATTATGAGTGAGGTTGATTCTAGGTAGTTGAGGGTCATTAATCGACCTTTCTAATTGCTACTCTACCTATTTTCAATAACATGGTGCCAACATCCATAAACATAGGTTCAAGCCGCGTAAATATATTAGTCTCATCAGCAACACACGTATATTCCTGAGTTCTAATAACCATACTAGTTTGTTCCGTGATGTTAAGTGGGTGATCTGTACCGCCATTGGTATCAGAAAAACAACCAAGTTTAAGGTTATTTGAGGTGTACAATAAAAACCTTATAGTTTTAAGATTTGTACAGCTTTCTATAATTAATTCAACTTCCGCGTAGACTTTATCCCCAATTTTAGGGATATAGCCTGATATAGATTCCCATCTTGCGTACCCTGATGCCTGAACACTATTGATATCTAAAACTTGGTAGTCCCCATACCCATCCGCGCGTGTTTCTTTAGAAGCTACGCACGTTGCGTTGTTCAAACAGTTTAAGCTATGATTCGTAGCAATAAACCCACTTCGCCCAGTACCACTTGTAACTACGCTTCCCGTAAGCAAAGGGTTTTTAACAAGCTGATTGGACGAATTATTTACGGTGTAATCATCGAATGCAGTAGCTGGAAAATAATACTTAGTTTTAAATTTCTTAAAGTGTTTTTCTGCAAGCATTTTTCCCAATGTGAAGGCTCCTACATTCGACCAATGGGTGCTGTCTCTGTGGTAATTTGCTTTCTGATAGCCACTGTTGCTGAGCGTGTCAGCAAGCGTGCCAAAATAATCAACAATCTCACAGTTTGGCTTGTCTTTAAAATAGGAATACAACCAATTATTAATAACCATCGCTTGTTTATTGCGATTTGGGTTGTTAAGTGTAGTTGTATTAGTACATATAAAGCTATAAATGCCCGCATTGTTTAGCTTTTCATAAATAGCGATAAAATCATTTTTTAAATTTGTGTTCGCTGCATTGACGTCACCGTTAACAGACGTGTCATTGTTCATTCCCACAGTGTAAATGCAATGCGACGGGTTCTTTGCAATAACATCCGAATCCACTCTAGCCAAAATTTGGTGAGATTTCTCCCCACCGACCCCTGCATTATATATTAAAGAAAAAGGATGTCCAGCTAAAGCATTAGCCCATACTACCTGTCCTTGGTATTTAGTAAAATTAAAGTTTGTTCCAATTGAGTCTCCCGCGTGAAGCGAATCCCCTAACAACACTAACGTCTGTCTATCTCTACCCACAACCCCATCAATCTCCCCCGCAGTAGCTTGTAAGCCTTTTAGTGAAGATTGAAAAAATCTTCCTCCAATTACATTCTTCATCTTAAAACTCCGTTACAGTAATTTGAAAAGTACTTTCCTTACTTCTCGCCCAAATAGCTTGGTCTAGCGCTATAGTCTCTGCTGTTCCGCCTCTAATTTCATGAGCATTGTATAGATCTAAACTCATGGATGGCTTAGAGGCCGATCCTACCCAATAGATTGTACTACCTGTTTTGTTATCTACAAATGCATTGGTCGATGCAATTTGTCTCCATTCCGTATTTGTAACCTCTGGGTTTGGAATTATTGTTGACATGATTTTCTCCTTATGCGACTTTTGCGCGTTCTACCCAGTTAGTCAAAAACACTTTTTGGCTTGGGTCATTTTTAACAATCTCTTTCACGAGTTGCACACGTTTTTCTCTTAACATACCTGGTAAAGATAATTGATCCGGATATGCGTTAATCTTTGCTGCCGTTGCTGGACCAATATCTCCATCCACAGTTGCACCGACGATACGTTGAATCGATTTTGCCGGTGAACCTTCCCCGCTGTTGACCGCCCAATCATAGAGAGTGTTTGCTACTTCCTGAGAGTTAATGCGGTCCCCCTCGATGTCATCCCAAAAGTTGGCTTTGTAGAATGATCGGACGAGCTCTTTTAATCGAGGTACTTCACTAAGAAATTTATCAACGAGTTTCCAGTTTTTAGGATTATGGATATCAGCAGGGAATCGGTGTCGCTGATCGTCGATCAACACCCAACCTTTCCAAAGCGGCCAGTTCTTTCGAGAGATCCCGTGGAATGTTTCACCGCCTCGATCTTTTAGATTGTTTGCATACCCACCCTCATTGATCGATGTACGCTTATACGCGATTTCGAATTGAGCCACTATTTACCCCCTTTATGAAATTGAGCAACCAGTTCTTGAAGCTCCACATTGTTCTCGCATAGCTGAACGATCACATGAGCATCCGCGCCGGTCTTTTTGTAATCGTCGATGATCTTCCATCCTTGCCATGCTGGAAACTGATCGCGGTTGATACCTTTGTATTCCATCCCTATTCTCCCTTCTTTATTAAATACTCTCTAAGATTTCGAGCAACGATAGCAAGCACATCATATTCGGGAAGTTCCTTACCTTTTGTAATAGCGTACACATTACTAATAGAGCTATAAACCTCTGAGATTATGAGGATATTGATAAACATCCCGATAGCCATACCGAAGTCCATGCCGGTTGATTTTGAACCTATCCCTAGAACTATAGGAATTACGAGTAATGAGAGCTTGCTTAATGCACCGTATTTCATACGATTCGAGGTTATGCTTTCTCCAATATGATGCGCTTTGATAATTCCAGTAATATAGTCGATAGCTATCAACACAGCAAATGCAGTCATCTGCTCAGTAGATAACCCTGCATATGCGAACACATAGCTCACAATTGCCACAATGATATTGATGCATATTTTTATGAATGTTGTCATGTCATTATGTAAGTTATGCTCGTTCATTTATAATCTTCCTACCCGCTTTAATTTTCAAATTCAACATTGATCGTGTACCCGCTATCACTCCACGAATGACGTACCTGTTTGATCCCGAAAGATGATGGCCATCCTGCAGGAAGATTCGACAGATTTATCTTAGCCCCTGCTATGAGGTTCTCACCCTCATATTCAAAACCGCCTCGAAAGTTCCCACGATTTGAAGCTTCTAGTTTTGCTTTTGCTTTTGTCCTAGCATCACTTTCACTTTTGAATGATCCGCGCACGTGCAATACCGGCGGTCCGCTACCGACCGTAACTTTTTTAGTTTTGTTTTCTTTGGTGCTATGCCACGAAGCGGTGGCAGATTTGTAGACCGTTTTATCGAGAGTTTCAAACCATAGCCCCTTTGTTTTTTTCGCATCGATGCTTAGGGATGGCAACTCTTTTTCATTGTCACCCCCCTTTTTTGGTCGAAATAAAATCGTATTGTTCTTGATGGCGAATGTCGCTCCGAGCTCTTTGGCCAAACGCCGCATAAACACCATATCGCTTTCATTGGTTTGGCTCTTATGGCTATACGAGTGTTTTGGAAAACTGTTCTTTACACTGAGAGCGTGACGCGCTCCGATCTTTTTTAGAATTTGATCGAGAGTTACGTTGTCGTATGACGTTGTCCGCTTCTCTTTGATTTGGCTCCCGAAGTTGACAGGTGTTGCAGTCACTTCCACTTCCATCGTCTCATATTCTAATCGTGATTTCAGTACGCTAAAAGAGCCTATATACCAAAGATTGTCTTGGTACCCTAACCATACTTTCAGCACGTCTTTAAATGATGGCGGGGTGAAACTCTCCCCCTGAAACTTGATCGTAAATCCATCGGCCTCATTGTCGATATCATCTGTGTATTCGATACTAATCAGATATTTACGGAGCGTATCGGTCACATTTTTACCGTTTGCAACAATGATAGAATCAGGATGTTTTACCATAGGCTCACCCCCGTCTCTGATTTATCAGGGATTTTGATATCAGGCAGATACACTTTATCGCCGTTGTCTAATATGGCTTTTGACATTAGATGCACATTGCTCATCATTACTTCATTCATCACTTCGAGTGTTCCGTAGTGGGTATGGATAATCTGATCGAGACGGTCTCCGGTGGTCGCTATCGTGTGGTTCATTGTCCAACCCTTTTCAGATCGATACTAAATTCAACCATTACCGATTTTCCATCCTCTAGGAACTTGGTACGATCTTCACTGATCTTTGTGATCTTGAAGTCTCCGAGTATGTCTCCATAACCCATTACGAACGCCACAGCCTCTTTGCGCTTTGCGATTGTTTCCAAATCACGAAGAGGACGTAACCCGCTCCGTATGGTCGTAAGGCTACCGCTAATACTGATCTCTTCGGTATCTTTTCCGATGCTTTGCGACCCCTCATAATCCTGAGCTTTTTGGATCTCAGCAAAACTGAAATTTAGAGTACGGGTAAGGCGGTCGAAATCTCTAGTAGAGAGGTTGAACGCGAAATCCCCGATCAGTGCCATAGTGCTCATGAGTAGCTCCGGTCTTTTTTGTCATTCTCTTGTTTTTGCAGTGCTTTTCTCACCTGCTCATCGATCTGTTTTTGAGTCTGAGCGGCGTGCTCTTTTGAGTTGAAGTTTGGATTTGAAATATTGACGTTTACCGTATTATTACTCCCAGCTTTTTGTGATACACCTCTAACGGCCGCCACTTTTGCATTAGGTTTAACACTTGGGGCAGATGAAGTCTCCCCACCCATCCCTAAAAAATTCTTGACTTTCCCGATAGTAGACCCAACCCCCTGCATCTTCTGATCAAACCAAGTAAACAGATTGTTGAACCAACCGGAAATAGAGTTGATTAGATCCGCAAAAAATGATTTGATAGGTCCCCAATATTTATAAATTAAGAATGCCGCAGTAGCGATACCTGTTATGGCGAGTCCGATTGGGTTGGTGAGCAAGAATAAACTTACTGTTTTAATGACACCGCCTAAAAAAGTCAATGCCCCCCCGGTGGTAATAGCAGCAAGCTTCATCATTGCGAACGCTCTACCCAACACACTGATACTGATTAGGGTAAATCCCGCTGCCGTTGTTACAGCGGTAAGCCCTACAACGATCCAAGACAGCCCTTGAGTAAGGATCGGGTGCTCTTTAGCAAACGATGACATCGATGATGTGGCTCCGTTGAGATAGACGGTTAATCCCTTTAAGGCAGGGGCTACACTTTCACCCATAATTGCAAATAGATTGCTCGCAGTCCCGGTTAATGCTTCCCACGTATTGCCAAGTGTTTGTGAAGATTTTTTAACACGAGCATTCAGATCAGCCTGTTCCGACATCTTCTTGTTAAAATCTGCAAGCCCTGCTGTTCCGTTTTGAATCAGGACATTCGCCATACTCGAGGCTTCGCCTTTTCCAAATATTGACTCGATAACACTGAGGCGAGCCGAATCGCTTTTGATCGCTTTGAGCTTCTCGAGCTCTTTGATCATATTCGCAGTACCTTTGAAATTTCCTGCCGCATCGTTGAAGTTTAGATCGATACCCATCTCATCGAGTTGTTTATTCCCTTTGAACGAAACCGCATCTTTCATAATATTCCCGAGGTTAGTACCGACAGTCTCTCCGCTAAACCCTGACTTAATGAGCATCCCGATCAGAGGCTCAACATCACGAGCCGCTTTGAGCCCACTCATACCGAGACCTTTCATTGTTGCCCCGATTTTTGAGAATGCGAAACTCATCTCTCCGACCTGAACCCCCATATGAGATAGGCGTTGAATATCATCGATAAAGGGGAGGAGTTCAGCATCAGCAATTCCAAGAGCTTCTTTGAATTTTGCCGTTGCGGTCGCCGCCTCTTCGTATGGTATTTTTAAAACTACTCCGAGATAAGCTGCTGATTTTAGAGCACCGCCAACGATACTTTTTTCCTCAACCCCAAGAGATTTGAGGGTAGATGCCATTTGATAGAAATCAGCAGTAGTACCTGGAAGAGCATCACCGAGCTTGAGTGCCTCATCATTAATGCCTTTGAAATATCCGCTGACGCTTCCATCGCTTTTCATCAATGTATTTTCTAGGCTGGTTCTAGCATCTTCAAGCGTGATAAATGAATCGAGTACAGTTTGAGACATCCCCTGAGTGGCTACACCTACAGCAGTAAGACTGGTTCCTATCACAGCAGATTTTGCACTGAATGACTGTAGCTTTTCTCCTACACTCCCGAGTTGATTTTTTAGGGTTGCGAATGATGGACTAAACGCATCTTTTGCACTTAGGATTATCCCTAATGTGAGTAATTTATCCATATTATCCCCCTTTATGCTATACTTTATCTATGAAAACATTTTCCGAAATATTCAGCATAATCCTCTCGATCGCCGGAGTTGTTCTTCTCTCGGCCATAGCGGGGATCATTACTTCTGTTATCGGTTTTGACCAAGCCTCCATCTATGCGATGGGCGCAGTTGGTATTTTGGGAGTGATCGGTATGATCACCCACTCTTTGCGAGCCGCTCAGTCTCTTCCAGAAACGACATTATCATAGCCGTCTCCATCCCTAACATATCCATATAGCCAAAGTGAAGCCAGTGCCCCAACGTAGCCATAGAGGATATGCAATCTTCACGGCTCAGGACACAAAACCCAACATTGCATCCTGTAGTTTTTTATAATCTTTTAGATTCATATCCGCTACTTCATCGAATGTCAGATTACATAAATTCGCAATCATCAAAACCTCTTTTTTTTCAGCATTGGTCTCTTCTCCTGCTGTCATCATGTCGCGAACTTTAGGCTCACGCATCGTGATACTTTCACCATTACCCAAAACGATTACTTTACTCATTCACCCCCCCTTACTGAATATGAGCACGAAGCTCTGCGTATAGATCAACTCCATCGATTACACAGACGAGATTGTCCGTATCGATGTCGATCTTCTTTTGTCCATTGATCTCGAAACTGTAAGCTGTTACCGAAATCTCCATATTCATCTCAACCTCTTTTCCGGCTTCTGGGAATGGATTTTCGAGAAGCTTCACTTTCCCCTTGATCGTTGCCAAAACAGGAACCTTTGCATCACCTTGAACGGTTGATCCTTTGATGAAGATAGTGGTTCCGCTTCCGAACACTTTGTTGGCCGCACTGAACGCCTCAGAGTTGTATTCGTTCAAGCTGATCTTTGCACTCATCGCTTTTACGAGAGGGATGACTTCTTCTACAGCCATCGCACCGCCCCGCTCAGTTGTTAAATACTCAATCTTTGGAAGCTCTACACTCTTAGATACTCCCAGATTACCGATACCGTCCACGAGAATATTCATATCCCGTAGAATTTGACGTGATTTTGGTGCCATTGTCTACCCCTTAACCGTTGATGATGTTGAGCAATACGTCGCTGTAGTCATCTACATAAACAAGCTCGATGTTGAGTTCGCGGATAGTTGGCATATCCTGAACCAATACTGTTAAATAAAACTGACCGTTTGTGACTGTCGTTTTTGTGTTCTTCTCAGGATCGAAGTACGCCTCAAACCCGAGCACCACTCCCGCGCCTTTGAGCCCACGCATGAACTCTTCGACCGATTGTTTTACGTACAAAAGCTCATCCGCTTGACGATCCCGCGCCCACTTGGAAGCGAGGATCATCGCACGAAGCATTTTGTAAAACGATCGGACGCGGTTCATAGGGGACCAGATAGGATCGATGTCGGTTGTCTCAAATCCATAAGTGCGCCAACCCACATCACGAACGATAGAGGCAATACCGGCATTACGTAAACGACGTGCTTCAGAATCATGCCCATCGGCATAATCAACAATACGAGTTGTTGAGCTTACCCCTTTTGCTACGCGGTTCGAAACTGATTCAGCCCATCCAAAAGGATTCGAAGCATCCATAGCGGCGATCATCCCTGCATACACTGATGATGGAACAATATCTACTCCACCGACATTGACACTTTCAGGTCCTACAAGTACACAAAATCGTGTGCCAAAGTTGGCAGCATAAGCCAGTGCAGTTGACTCAGTTGTTGCAGTTACATCCACGATAGCAGTCGCCCATAATCGTGTTGCCATTGCATCCATAGCGGTTCCGACCGTTTCTGTACCTGACCACTCAGGGCAGATGATCAGATCAGGACGATACCCCGTAATAGCTTCGGCGGTTGATAGTGCATTGACCCCTACGATGAGATCAGCAGCAACAGCAGGGACGCCTACCGTGTCACTGACTGCATAGATGATAATCGGGCAATAAACTCCTTGAGAAATAATCCCATTAAGCGCATCTTTTAGTGTTCCGCGTGTTGATGCCGCATAAGCGGTAAGAGCTAAATCAGCATTGCCGAAAAACTGCATCCCCATTGACCCCGCATCTGTTGTAGCTACGATCGCGATCGGAGTAGTCGAATCGACTGTGATCGGACGTGCAGCAGATACACTGATACTTCCATTGATTCCAAAATTCATTTTGTTACCTCCTTAGATTTTGATAACGTGTAATTTCCGCGCCCGAAAAGGCGCACCGCCGTGTACATTACCCACCGTGTCAACGGATTGACACCGAGTACTTTCATCGCTTCGTTGAATATGTCGTCCGCATATTCTTTGGTACCGATCGCGTTCACATATAGGTAGTCGTGGAGCACGGCCGCTTTCCCGTAACGTCCGAATGGTGAAACAACCCATCTTAGATACTTCGGAACCGATGCAAAATCAGTCTCGAATCCGGATGGGACGGATATGATGTTTTTAGATGGATATAACCCAACGTGATATTCGAATTCTTCGGTCAGCGTGTAGAGCGTCATATCATCATTGAAATATCCGATCAGTGGCTTAGTGAACTGTGTCATAACGCTAAAACCTGCTCTAGCGTAGTACACGCTTCTAGTGCTTTTTGTTTCGCTTGATACAACCCCAACACTTTCGGAAAAGCTACAGAATAAGCATCAGCATTAGCGATTATTTTTGCTACTAACTCAGCCTTACTCTCACCAAGAGCACTGCGACCAATCATCAAATTATCAATCACGGGTGTAGCAGAGCTGTTATCTGCTAACCATGCTCTAGCTTCGGCTTCTTGCTTCGGCCATGTTGCCATTTCATCTTTTCCGACGTTCGCAATTTTTAATACATTTTGCTCATATTCAGCATTGATTTCATTTAGTTTTGAGGCTTTTTTTTCTTTAAGTGTTTCAACATAAACATATTCAACTAATAATCCATTTACAAACTTTCGTTTTCCGCTATTGTTTATACATTCAAGCCATTGATCGTCTGTAATTTCAATAGCTCCATTTGGAATATAAGCATGGATAGCATCATCATAGAATGCTCTTGGCGTTCCATTTTCGCTTAGTGTTGTGTATTTCATAATTATCCTTTAATATCCAATTGCAATCCAACGACATGGAACCGTTTTAATTGTTCTTGTAAAACCTGTAGTGTTAAAAGTTGGATTGACATGTCCAGCGTCAAAAGCAGACCCTGACGATACAATCTGCACGACTACGTTAAGACAGGCATTAGGGAAAGATAATGGGAATGTAGCCTCCCCAGCTGCTGAATACCCCCACTGAATAATTAATCCTGAACTTAACTTTTGATAACCATTTCCCGAATAGCTATGCCCACCGTCTGTGAGCAATGTGCCAGTTGGAATACCTAATGTAGCCTTCATCGTTGCCGCATCCACATCATCGAGAAGTGTTCGAGCGAATGCCGTCAATGTAGTCGTTGAAAACGTATCTGATCCAGTTGCATAGATCATCTTATCTGCGGCTGTAACCAACGCCGCGAGAGCGGTTAATGTCGCATCTGAGGCTTGATAGCTTCCGGTGGGTTGTGCTCCCAACGTCGCTCTCATAGCCGCCGCGTCTACATCATCGAGAAGCGTCCGTGCAAATGCTGTCAATGTAGTGGTCGAGAACGTATCTGATCCAGTTGCATAGATCATCTCATCCGCCGCAGTAACCAACGCCGCGAGAGCGGTTAATGTCGCATCTTTATCTTGTTTATTTGCCTTCAGCCATGCGGTACGATTAGCAAGCTGTTTGGCTTGCAGATTTGCAATACCGTTCGCACCTCCGATTACTGCATCGGTAATTTCGATTAGATATACGATATCCTCATATACTTCTTCCTCAATTAAACTAGCCATCAAGCCCCTCCATAGTTAAAATTTCCATCATAATTGATAGATCCGTCATAGATGTTTGGAACACTTGTATAATCAATCCTATTGAGATATGATCGTGCAGGTGCCACGCTCTCCAGCAATCCTCGAAGCTGTGACGCTTGAGCATTGATCATCGCTCGTGAAGCGATCACGATATACTCAGCCCAATGGGTTACGTATCCATACTGTTTAGAACCGTCATAGAGTGATGATCCATCGTAACGGACGGTATAATCACCTTCCAGCACATGACCATTCGGATCGATAACAAATAAGGCTTGTTTAACAGACCACAATGTTCCTCTTCGACGTTTGATCATTCTGAAGTTTTTGATCAGATTACGGTGCTCTTCCTCGGAGATGTTTTGCCACCAATACTCAACTCCGTAGTATTTTCCTAGCGTACGCAGATACCGCTCATCACACACCATTGGATCATGCAGTCTCCCTGACCATAGGTTCGAGAGTACTCGATCACATACTGCCGATCCGATCAGTTCAAGGTTACGTTCATGATCGCTATAGTGTGGTGGTAATAGACTAAGCAACGCTCACCCCCACGGATGTAGGTATCGCTACTTCATCCTCTCCGCATCCGATAGTTGCGCTCGGAGCTATTAGCGTGACATCCTCGACACCATCGACAGACAGGGCAGCGATAATCATCCCGGTCGTTACACTTTTTCCGATAGATAATGAATATAGTCTCTCCTCTAACCGTGCTTTTGCAGTAGCTAGAGTAGATGTAGCATCACTATCTGCTGCAATCGTGAGCACAGCGTTAACCGTATAATTTATGATTGTCGCCGAGCGGACATTGACCGTATCATTGAGCGGTCGATGTATCTCTCCCGATGTCGCGATCTCTACACGCTGAATCATCGAAGCATCGACACCGCTTAAACTATGGACGATGACATCGACGACCCCAGAAGCAGATCCATAAGCATTGACATCATTAATACGGCTATCAGAAGTGAGAGCCCAATATTTATAACTTTGAACACTTCCTGCTGTCGTTTGTTGCTCTCCCGATAGTCCGATCAGCTCACGAAGTGCATCATCATCCATCGGGTCACTTCCGCCTGCATAAGCAGTCGTTTGAACGACTGAAGCGAGATACGCTTTCGGTACCATTGTGGAGACGACTTTTGTATCCGACGCAGCGACATATATTTGAAGCTCTGCTATGCCGCTCGCTTCACTCATACCTGCACTGATCACAACATCACCGAGCAAAAGCGAAACGCTTCCGTCCGCATTGATCAGTTCAAGACCATCATCGAGGACATAAGCGGAATCCAATACGCTATTAAGCGTAAAAACGACCGTAGCGGTAGGCTTCTCTCCCTTGTCACGTTCTATAAAAAATTCTGCTGCATGAAAATCAAGATTCTTTCCGGTAGCGGTTTGCCAAAAACTCTGCCGTACTGTTTCATTTACTGATGTTCTCAGGAGCATTTCTCGATATGCAAAGGTCTCTAATACAGGCATCGTCTCATCAGACTCATTCGGAATATATCCTGGTACGGTGGTTTGGTGGATCTCGACGAGTTCGCCTTTAATCTGATCGAATGTTTTAACTTCACACATCGGAGGAACTATCATGCTGCCATCCTTGTATAATTAAGATTATTCGCAATCGTCTCACCGTTAGATAGAGATATTGTGAAGGTAAAAACACCATTGATGGAATCGAGTGCCGTCAACTCTGCTTTTGTTACTTTTACACTCTCCCACTTCTCGATGGCTTCTTTACAGTATTTTGCAAAGAGCAATCGAGTTTCAGGGGTAAACCCACGATCTCGTAATTTATAAAGTTCTGATCCATACGTTGGCATACCGACACGCTCACCGAGTCGTGTTGTCAAAATACGGGTAATGCGCTGTGCTAGATTCATGGCCGCGCTCCCGTATTGGATCCGCCTGCCATAACACCGCTATGAACGTGTGACGTCAATGATCCTTTTTCATCAGTAATCGTTCCGGCTACACTTAGGTCCCCGCTCATATGTACCATTGGAGCATTGATCGTAACTTCACTAGGATTTATCAGTTTCATAGTGTTGGCTTGAGTATCTACCTCTATACGAGCCCAGTTAGACCATTCGATAATCGTTGTGAACCCGTTCGCCCCCGTAGGTTCTTTGCACTCTTTGTTATAAATTGACCCATATGCTACGCCATCATCACCCTCTCCGTATGGAGAGTGGACTTCGACTTGCTCACCGATCTGAGGGGGCATCCATATCTTGATATGCGAGCTTGCTTTCATAGAGTATGGAATCCAATCGGTAACTCGATCATCGATCTGCACACGCACCAAAGCGCGATTAGCCGTATCGACTCCGACAATGGTTCCGAGTTGGATAAGATTCTCTTCCATCATAGCTCCCATGCAGCTGTTGAATACGCAACGCTAAATTTCATTCTCGCACCACCGTAAAAGTGATCCTGATGCTCCGCTAAAATGTCATCACCGTCATAGGCTACGTGATCGATAAAATCATCACCCTCAGCACCTATAGCGGTCAAAACACTTGACATAATTGTTCGTAGTTTAGACATCGTTGTCGAGCTATCGCTCACGAGGACATCTACCTCTACTGATAATACGTACCCGATAGATCCGTATGCAGACGAATCCGCTTTTGAGCCAACATCACGGATAATGATTGCGGGCATCTCTTTTTCATTGAGTTTGTGAACTTTCCAATCATCAACACTGATGATCTCAGGGATAGCGGATAGGCGTGTGATAATTGCATCGACAATAGTTTGACGTTTACTCACGGTCTATCCTTACTCAAATAAATTTTTTGCATACCGCCGGATGGCTGATCTAAATCCAAAACATAATAGGCTACTTCATCGACCGTTATCTGGTCTCCGGTTCCAATCCCATCGATATCACTGACTTTACAGGTACACGATGGGACCGATCCGCTTACATCGTGAATATTGTCGCCTCTTCCATCAAACACCACATCGCTATGGCTTCTGAAATCGACGACTATTGGTTTACCGTTATAAAGAGCAGCTGTTCCAAATTCATTTGGGTTTAGAAAAACATCCAAATCTTTTACTAACTGCTCTTTGAACATTACTCGACCCCGTAGTGTGCTTTAAGCGCGGCCAAGTACGTTGGCATTTTTGTATCTGCCGTCTCGATACCTAATTCAGCTATAAGTTTTTTCATAGCTTTATAAGGCATTGCTTCGATTGACTCAGCCGTGATCTCATCTTCAGGCTTAGAGGCGCGTGTAGCTTTACCCGCCAAGATCATACGCCCCCCGAGATCGTCTCCGACCTCGATCACCGCACCCGCTTCGTGATTTTTGCCTCGGTATGATGTGGCATTTTCAATTTTTACCCACATAACTCACCTCACGCAGCGTTAATTTTTACGAACACAGTCCCTGCGGTTGCAGCGGCTTTTGCACTCACTGCACGACCTGCACGAGCATTTGACGTGGCAGTCGTTGTGATCACTCGGTTGGTTGCATCGAAATAAACAACATCACCGACAGCGATTACATCAGCGGTAGTCGCATTGACTTCAAACACACGCTCGATATCAAGTGCGATAACTTCACCCACCAGACCGCTTGTTTTTGCGATACCGATCATTCCGGTACCGAGCGGTACAACATCACCTACATCGATCGTACCCGGACAGGTATAATCGATTACATCACCCTCTTGAACTTCAATTGCTTCTTTTGCCATTGGTTACTCCTTATTGACCGTTATTTTTGTAAAGACCGCGGAAATCTTCGGCGAATACACCGAAATCAAACACACACTCATACTCGACACCGCTAAGATCACGGCTCTTTTCAGCCACAATCGGACGGCGGTTTGTACCTTGCAGATAACCGACTTTCAATGTACGTCGTACAGCGGCCATATACCACGCAGTCGCAGCGAGTTCAGATTCAACAATAACATCTACAGCATTTCGGAACGGATTTTTTACACCGGCATTCGCTTGACCGAGTTGTGTTTCACTGGTGATGAGTTGGAGAGCTAATGTCTCTTGCTCTGGAGCAACGATCAGGAATTTAGGTGCGATACTTAGCGCTGTACCTGATTTATCTTTTTGACGGCGCATCAATGTACGTGCAACGGTAAGTGAATCAGTAGATAATGCTGTACCGGTAGGGGTATAGTTTGCATGTGCAGCATCAAAAATAGCTTTGTTATCTGCCATTTTATAGCCCGCATATTCACCTTTGGATTGAAGTAGATCATACACAAGACCGTTTGCCGTTCGCTTTGCCATTGCACCGAAGTCAAGAATGATATTGTTAAATGCTCCGAGATCATCGTTGATCAACATCTCACGATTGATTTTCAAAGATTCACCGTATGAGTAGATGCGCCATGATTCTGCGCTCTCTGATGTCTCTTTGTTTTTCTTCTCACCACCCTCGGTAAGTTTACGCAGACGGCCACCCAGTCTGTCACGGCTAGCTTCAGTACGTGTTTTGAAATCAGCTACATCTTCAGCAATGGTCCACATATCGAATGTTCCTGCTTCCTCTTCATAAGCGACGGAGAGTACACGGTTTGCTACATTTCCGAGCAACGTAGGAAAATCACTCGTACTCATCGCACGTTTGATCAACTCGTTTTTGTCATACCCGCTATATCCGGTAACCATACGTGCGATCTCCAACATCGATGCCCCACGGAACTGATCAACGTCTTTATGCGCATCGGTAACATTCAACCCTGCTCGCATAATCAGAGAATCTCCGATCGCACGCATCATGTCACTGTGGTTTTGCTGACCAATCACATATACCTGCGGAGTGGCTTCACCACGTTGAAACGGAACATTTGTTTGTGACTCAGTAGCTTTATCAAGCATTGCACGAGCGAGATCATCCGCTGTTTTTGTTTTGTCATCAAGAAAACGCTTGACATCATCATCACCCATTACACCTGGTTTAGCTGCAACGAGATCACGGATTCCGGCTACACGTTTGAGCTCTTTGTTTTCATCAGCAAGCGCAGTCATTGCCACTTGGATCTCTTGATTTTTACGCTCAATAGCAGACTGATCCGCACCTTGATTTTTCAGTTCTTCGAGTTGGCGTTGTAACGCTTCCAATCTTTCGTTCACGATTTCCCCTTTTGTTTGATTTTCACTTCGACCGATTCCTGCACTCGGATCGGCACCGATATCCACGAGCGAAGCTTCGTGAAATGCCCAACGTGTCACCTCGACGAGAGCGATGCTTCCATCTCTCTCGGTAACACGATTCTCCATCTTTGACCCACCGACCGAAATCTCGGTAAGTGTCCCCTCTTCGACCATACGCCAGAACATATCCGCGTCCGGGTTGGCCTGAGAGAACACTGCCTCAGCACGAAGCTGTCGGTTTGCCAATGTGACATTTTCGAGCTTCCCGATCGGGAGCTCTCCATATTTTCCGCTACCGTGCATCCATCGCAATTTAGCGGTAGCGGCGCGGGTGAGATCCACGTTCTCATCCCCGTGCAATAGCACCTCTTCATAATACTGACCGCTCCAATAGTCATAACGACGAACCGGAGTTTCGGTCGATATTAAAATCGCAACACGACACTCATCCGCATTGACTGAGCCGGGTTCGATCTGAGCACGCACAAAATCGCTATTTTCCAACAGCTTTTCTGGACTCAATTTTTTAGGCATTCGCTTCCTCCTTTGTTAAAATTCCCGCGTCTTTGAGCATCTTGTTTTCTTTAACCCGCTCAGAGATAACATCTTCCAAATCCTTACCGCGTGCAGCGGCAACTTCCGAGATAGTAGTGATCCCCATGTCGATCTCTTTTTGGATTGCATTGATATCTTTGAGAGGGTCAACCCACTCACGAGCAGGGGCTACCCAACGAGGCTGACAAAAATCCGATTTGTTGAGAAAATATGCACTTACACCTAACCCTTTGATATTTCCTGCCATAACGTTTGCATCAAGAAAATCTTCAAATAATGGGTTAAGAACATACGTAACCAAGTGCCATTGCTCATTATTAAACCGCTTATGATCTTGGATGAATGAGGCGCGGGCACTAGAAAAATTCACCTGAGAATAATCACGAAATGCAAGTTCATAGCTGACTTTACGAGCTACTGCGATGAGACGAACGCATGAACGGACAAACTCACCGTATTCAGTCCCCTTGATCGTCGGGTCAAATTGGTGCATCACTTCACCCTTGTTCAGGTAGTGGACCATTACACCGTTGATATCGTAGATTGGATCGTTTTCTTCCGGTTTATTACCAGTTAGCGCACCGATATGCCCCCCGACGTTTGTCGTCTCGATAGCATATGCCACACTCGCACGAGCTCGAGCCGATTTGAGTGTAGAGGTTTGATACCCTGCAAAATTACGAAGGTCTACAATAGCCTGTTTGTATTCGGATAATCCACGATACTGAGTTGCACGGTTGTCCATACGAAAATAATGGATTACTTCGGATGCGGGGACTTTGACCGAACTCATTAACCCTTCACGGAATACATAGTTTTGCGGTGCGCCTAGTGTATTTAATTCGATACCGTCAACACTGCTAAGGACATTCGAGTTATTAACGCGTACTTTATACGATACATCGAATCGATCAGCCTCGATAAGCTGAATTTGAAATGGGTTATTCTTTTTACCAGTAAGGTGTTTTTTAATAACAATCTCACCATCGCACATACGCTGTGATAAGATAAGAGACTGCATATCTCCGAAATGCTGACGGCGGGTTACATCGCAATTAACGGGTTTAATAAATTCAGCCCACAATGCTTCGATCTGTTTATCAATATTTTCTTTTCCGGTTTTTGACTGAAATGTGAACCCATT
The DNA here is from genome assembly GCA_964553185.1 of uncultured Sulfuricurvum sp. Taxonomy (GTDB): domain Bacteria; phylum Campylobacterota; class Campylobacteria; order Campylobacterales; family Sulfurimonadaceae; genus Sulfuricurvum. The sequence continues at coordinate 33,341 of CAZKJU010000005.1, read as the reverse complement.
CCCTACGCTATTACGGACGATAGTCGCATCGATATTTGCCATGATCGCATTGTTTTCATGGAGCCAACGAGCACGGGCGCGCATCGTATCACGATCAGGGGAAGCGGTATTTTCAAAATCGCTGTTCGCGTTCCAAAAGTCTTGATTGGTTCCGGTGCGTTTCCCGCCCTCATAGAAACCTCGATTAATTTTCCCGCGGGAAAAAAAACGATCAAGAAAACTGAACATGGGCTCTCGTTTTCAAAGGGGATGTATTTTGTCCGGGAGTGTAGTTGCGTCCGTGGATCTCTATTTTAGAAATTAGAGAATCTTCACGGCGGTAAAGAGTGTCAAGGTCTGCACGGGTAAGCTCACGGCCATCGTATTTATAGCTTTGTGAGCCCAAGACTGCTGTTATAGCAGATTGAACATCGTCAAGTTGTTGCCCGAGTGTTTGTGCCAAAACCAAACCTTTCTAAAAGTATGGTGGCAGTTTAGGAAAATACAAAAAGTTTGTTTAGGGTATCAAAATTAGGTCATGTTCAAAAACTATTACCCTAAACTTTTTCTTTTTTTTTCGCTACTCGGTTAAAAGTTCGTAAAATAGGGGTAAAAAGTTTAGTTTTTATAAAAGTTTGCACAAATCAACTGATGATATCAGGGTAAAGTTTAGATAATTTTTCGATTGTTTCCGCGTAAAGACCATCTTCTTTCATCAATTTTTCAATAGCCAACCCCATTGGTATTTCATTATCTTCCATTATTTTTTCAATCACACGAGATGTTCGCAGTTCAACTGACGGTTTATTCTTGATATTCTCTCTTCTATCCCAAAAGCTCATCTGTATTCCCCTTAATAATTTGATTCATCGTCATCGTAACGCGGTGTAGGACGCTCACGTCGTCTAGATCGTGTAACTGTTTCGATCGGTTCAGCCGGTAGAAACCGAATCCCCAACAACTCCCCTAAAAAAGTGATATAGGTACCGCAGTCCCACAGATGGTTTGGTGCCTTTTCCGTCACTTTACGCCATTCGCTTTTTTCTACTCCCGTTTTTGGATTGGTTTCAGTATGTTTGTACTCACTGGTATATTGCTTTACATAAAGAGCATCGGTACCGCTATGAAAGCTCATGAGATTATTTTGAGCTGTCTCATCGTTCGATACTGCTGCTATGGATCGTTTGATCTTTGCATCTAGGATATCTTTGTAAAACTCTGTGTCGAGTTTGTAGAGCTTTAACCCGGTCGCAACAGGTCGGCCGTTTATGTCTTTGTCAACATTGCTCACAGTATATGGGGTGCTCATACGCGCACTCGCCCCTTTAACCGGAATACAGATATCAGAGTTCATTGCGCAAAACTCATAGACTTCATCTGCCAAATACCCGGAGTCAACCGCACATATCCGAACCATATGCGCTCCGCCTGAAACATCCATATATGGAGTTCTCATAATCATCTCGATATCTACCCAAGTCTCAGCACGCCCATAACGTACTAGGTGTGTTCCATTCCCATACATCAATGCTTTAACCTCAAACCAAAAGTGATCCTTTTGGACGTCAACCGCCATCACAACCGCCGCTGTTTTTGGAGGAACAATTCCCTCATTGATATCAATTTTTAGGGATAGAATATCCTCCGGTTGATTCTTTTCGATCTTCTCTTCCCACGGTTTACCGAGCACCGTATTGGTAAAAACTTTTAGTTTAAGCTCATCGTCTTTGCTATCAAGATATTCCTGTACGATGTGGTGCCATCGATAGTTAGGATCGTGCGCATACGCTGACCATATATGAAATGAAGCGTGACCGTTAAATGGACGCTCTGCTATCCACTTGCCCTTTTCATCCATTTCCATCTTTTGGTTCTCTTCGATGAGCCCTGAGCAGCTTATACACTCGAGCATAACCGACTCTTTGATAAGCATTTCATTCTCATCGATCTGATATCGAATGTTCTCAAATTCAATCGTTTGCATATGACCGCAATGAGGACACGGCAAAAATCGGCGTCTGCCATCACCGCTTTCAAATCTTTTATGAATTTTTGAAATCTTTAAAACAGTAGGGGTTCCCCCTAAGATATTCTTTCTATTCCAAAACCCTTGTGATCGTTTTTGAAACAATGCTATCGGATCACCCTCTTTACCCGCTTCAAATTCCCATCCATCAATCTCATCACCCATAGTGACTCTGGTAGTTCTCCGTCTGAAATTACGAGGTGAGTGTGCTCCGATCCCCTCCCATATTCCTCCGGGATACATTTTTTTAACCGTTTTCTCTCTCTTATTGCGACCTCTAGCGTTATGGGTATTCACCCTTTCGCGTATAACGTCATTGTCGCGTATCATAGGCTCAAATTCATCCTCAGCATAGCCTATGATATCTCCGTCGGTTGGTTGGGCGTGTAGTATTGAACACGGGTCTTGATGGATAAAATATCCTTGGGCGATGTTGAGCATTTTTGTGTACCCGACGCGTGCCGATTTTTCAACAGACACAAAAGGGGTAGTGGTATTGGTCATCTCATCGAGTATCTCTTTTTGCCACGGGTCCGTTTTCCATTTTCCTGGGCGAGCACTTGACTCTGGAGAGAGATAAAAATACTCATCAGCCCACTCGCTACCGCTCAAAATTGGCTTTGGTTTAAATAGCATTAAACCAAACGCTGCAAGCTCTAGCTGACGTGGGCTCATAATCATAGTCATAGAAGCTCTTTTCCGCTGTTATGAAGCTCTTCTTTGAGGTGATTGATATGATCGATCAGCCAACGATATTGTTTATCAGGAAAATCACTAAAATGAGCTCTCATCTTGTGAGGTATCTCATCAAGTTTTGTATTGATCGGTGAGATCATAAACTCAATGACTCCGGCAACCTCATTTTTTGGAATGAGCACTTTTTTCATCTGTTCGACTTCGGCTTTTGCTTTTTTCCCCAACCAATACTCTTTGGCGATTTTTACATCGTTCAATTTCATTGTTGATAGGTTTTTTTCTTCATTATCGCCCGTATCTTTTGCCCCTGCTGCTAAAGCGGCCTCTCTCGCTTTGCGAGCCTCTTCAATCTCACGTTTGCATTCAAGATCATAAGCCTCCCGCTCATCATAGTCCATATCTGCAACACTCTCATACGTACCGACGGCCGCAAACAAATCGACGGGTTCTGTGCGCTTTTTATCGTTTGCTTCTCTCTGAGCGTCACGCGTTGGATCTTGAGTATTTTTGATTGCCTCTTTGACTTCATTATATCGATAGAATTTTTTAGGGCTTCCAGATTTAGGGTGCCACGGGATTTTACCGTCGCTTGTCATTTGGGAAAAATACCCTTTAGTATAATTGATTCCATCCGCTGCAAGTTTTTCCAAACATTTTGAAGCTGTGATCAAATCAATATCAGACATACATCACCATCCTATTGTTTGTTTAGTAAACATTCTATTCGTGAGAAGTTTAGGAAGTTTAGGACTCGAAAAATAGAGAGTTTCCGCGAGTCTTAAGCCCCGCACTGGGGTATGTATGCCGGAGGACCCATTCATTTTCTAACCTCGACTCATGTAATAACTTAGGTTGCGACTCAGTACGTCCATAGACTTTGATGTCACATACTCTTGGATGACAGGCAACCCCTTAGCCTCAAACATAGTGATAGGTCCGATTGTATTCAATCGTTTTATTTTATCCGCACCGCTTGATGACTTGACACCTCTGACCCGTTCAAAGATTCCGATGTTCCCACTCTTGCCTATCATCACAAATGCATGGCGGAATGTATGAGCCCCACCACCCTTGATAATCTTTACCTTGACCTTACTCTTAGTGTTTTTATTTTTACGGGTGAGTGAGCTTTGGATACTGCTCTTGTTTATAAAGTTGAACAATGAGACGTATGATCTTGATCGTATAGATACCGATACCTCTAGCCCGTCCTTTGATACTACCCGATTGTTAATGTATCGCTTGAACTGTGATGATTTTAGATTGTATGTTTTGGTAACTTCTCTTTGCCCTGCATTGATTCCACTGGTCATTACTTCTTTGAGGGTACGCTTGAGTGCTTTTTTTGCTACAGTTGGGTTGACTGCTTTGAGCAGATCAGCAGCACCGGTCATATCAACCTTTACGATCATGCGGCTCTTCCTACTGGTTTAATAAACTCTAATGATCCGATCTTGAACAACTCAACCAAACGCTCAGGAGTTAAGATTATTATTCGGTTGCTTCCGTTCTCTATGATACGGTGATTTACTCGGTCATACTCACCTATAATCTCTTCATCACCGTGACGTACTTTGATCATCTTAGGAATGTATGATAGATACGTTTCATTCTTTAGAAAATTGGCTAGGTTATAGTGTTTGCCACCTACAGCCGGATCATGTAGGTATTGAACAGCTGATAGGATTAGTATTGATGGGTTCATTTCAGTTCTGGTATATTGCTCAAACGCATCCTCTTTTTTACCTACGAATCTAGTGTTTTGTGAGTAAATGAAAAACAGTTCCTCAAACTCACCATCATTCCACCATTCTCTACGAAGTTCACGCACAGGATTATTATTATTTAGATTAAAAGCTTCCCTCGGTAAGCCTTGCTCGTTTTGCTCGGTTGATGTTGTATAAGTTCCTATATTACGGTGTTTATCATTGCTCGTTTTGCTCGGCTGTCGTTGCTCGTTTTGCTCGGTTGAAAATACGGCGTGGTTATAGTGTTGCTGATTTTTTAGGAACATATGATCAACAAACAAATCCATTTCAACTTTGAACTCTTTGATCCATTCGTGAGAAGTACTGCGGGAGATATCCCAAGATTTAGCATAGAATGATTCGCTGTTATGATCTCCGTGTTCCATATCATCCCAAAACTCCATAAATGCACGCGCTTTCTTGCGCCCTGCTATGCCTCTCTCACGCTTGAGCTGTTGGATATAGTCGGTTGGATAACTCTTATAATTCATTCTCATAGGATTGTAATCTGCACTTTCTCATCATTACCCGCGATTAAAGAGGAGCGATCCGTATACGATGACGGAGCCTCATAGGTAACGATACTTGTTTTGATACTGTCGAACTTCAACTCTTCTTTGTTAAACCATAGCTTCGCCGGATAATGTAACACCTCTTGGCGATTCTTTTCACAGCTGACCTCTATACCGCCCTCTGTCTTTTTGAGGAGTAATTGCATATCTGTCTCGTAGTCGGATAATACGGAACCATAGCTCCCCATCTTTCCACTCTTCAACTCTTCGCGTGAAGCCTGTACGATCATCAGGATAACAATCCCTGTCTCTTGCGTTACCGCGCTGAGGATAGAATCGATCTCCCCTTTTTTCTCAGCGTCGCTGTTCCCTTTGTACGATCGGTGGTTGAGCTTCATCTTGGAATCAATAAGGGCAAATCGTATACCGTGTTTACGCCACATCGTTCGGATCATACGGGCGACATCGGTAACGTCTCGGCTTTTCATCATATTGGTGTCTATGATGTGATACCGCTTCATATTGCTTTTGCCCTTCATCCGCTCCGTGTACTTTGCCATCTTCCATTTGGGCATCTCGAAACTAAAAAATAGGGTGTCATTATCGGTAGAAGTATTGAATAATATTTGCTTCATGAGCGTTGTTTTACCGACGTTACGCTCTCCTCCAATATGGACGAGCTGTGCAGGTTCAAACCCTCCACATAATAGATTATCGAGAGCTTCTATGCCGGTACGGATCGGTTCAGGTATTTTCATAGTGTGGAACTCTTCGATCGCTTTTTCCATAGTGATCGGCATAGTCATACCGCTCTTTATGATAGACTCACTCATCTCGAGCTCTAGCATAGCATCGATGTCATCAGCGCTGCTATTTTCTTCGAAAACCATACTTTTTATTTTGGTGGTTAGTGAGAGCAGTTTTCGCTTTCTAGCTTTATCAACCATTTCATCGATATATGGTTTGATGTTTGCCATACTATTGGTAGTCAATACTTCAACCATAGTACGTTCGTCAAATCTGCCTATACCTACTAAGTGTTTTTGTATGAAACTCTCTTCGATAGGTAGCCCGGATGAATGAAGTTTGATGATGGCAGCACAAATATCTTTATGCGCTTGAAGGTAAAATAGATTCTCATCCAGCATGCTCACCATCTCATCGATCATATCAGTATCATGAACGAATAATATTGATGATAAAACAGATCGTTCAAATGCTAGGTTATATAGGTTCTCTTCCATCATATACCCTTAAACCCGCTGGCTTTTAGCTCAGTCATAATCATTTTTCGGATTTTAATTTTTTGATCGAACGGTATAAAAGGAGCTTTCATAACGATCTTATTAGCGGCAAGAAGTAGGTTTTGTTTGATACTCATCCGTAGACCCTCGCTCCATCTTTATACTCATACGAGCAACCACACCCACGATAAAAATAGCGTGTATGGTTCCCGCCTCTTCCGTTTGGCTCATCGATCACCATTAGAGGACTGGTTACACCCGCTTCTTGAAACTTTTTGTGTAGATCAGCGATACGCTGAGAGAGATGATAAATTTCTAACCCGCCATCTGACTTAGATTTTGAAGCCTCAACGAATGTCAATGATCCGCCCGCAGTGAAGTGAGTGTGAAGCGTATACGGTGTTGAGCCTCTCTTAAATGTGATCTTTGCCATCTCGTCCCTCCATTCTTGCTTTTTGAAGTTCGATCATCTCCTCGAACGCTCTCAAGTGCTGTCGTGTCTCATAGGCGATCCGCTCTAGCTCAGACGCTTCATTGTCATCGATGCACCCATCATTGTTTTTGAACTCCAAAAACTTGGCCGATAAATTGCCGGCATAGGCAGCGATCATTAGCAACTCATCCTTTACACTCTCGCTTTGTACCGATGAAGCCTGTGCACTAAAGTTAAAAACCCCGTCGCATTGCTTTGCGATAGCATCCAAAATGATTTTCCGATCATCCCCGAGCTCTTCGAGTAATATGGAGAGCTGATCGATACTTAACGGTTTAGGTGTTGCAGTGTTGTATGTGGTATAATTTAGAGCGGTTCCGAGCTGTATATCAGGGAATTGCCCGGAAAACCCGAGCATAGGGGCGAAGTGTTGCCGTGCAGTAATATTGTGGCGTTGTCCGAATGCGTTTATCGCTTTATCGATCGCTTTATAGAACCACGGATTTTTTGAGATAGGCATGTGTGTCCTTTGGGCACTTATCTGAAGAGCGGCTCCCGAAGGTCCAACCGCCGCTCAGATAAATAGGTTGGTTCGACATTGTAAATCATTTTATTTACTTTGTCAATAGTTTTATTTATTTTAAATTTTAGGAGGCTAGTTATGGGGGATAAAAAAATAGCTCTTGATGCTGAGACTGGGCAGCCGATCGTCACTGCGATTTGTTCTGCACGTATAGCAGAACGCAACATTGACGAGCTGATAGGTCTGTGTAAAGGGATAATCGCTGATGGGTCAATCGTACACTCTGAGGCACAATTTTTACTTCAGTGGATGGAGATGAACCAAAACGCGGCACATCAATGGCCTGCCAATGTATTGTATTCCCGTATTAGCGAGTATCTATCTGACGGCATTTTGGATGATTCTGAAAAAGAAGAGCTATTTGCTCTCTTAAAACAGATCACCGGGGGAGAAAAAGTAGCGGATACGGTTCAGAGTATGACCACAACCCTTCCACTTGATACACCGCCTCCTATTATTCAGTTTGAAGATCGAATTTTTTGTCTTACCGGAACATTTACAATCGGATCACGCGATAAAGTTACCAAGCTCATCGAGAGTAAAGGCGGCAAGTGTGTCAAAGCCCCTACGATGAAAACAGATTATCTGATCATAGGGATAGTAGGAAGCCGAGACTGGATACATTCTACCCACGGACGTAAGATTGAGACAGCAATGGAGTGGAGAGATTCAGAACAGGCACCTATCCAAATAATTTCAGAAGAGCACTGGATAAAATTCATATGAAAAAAATACTCCTTTCAATAGCTTTGATCCTTTTTGTCGGTTGTAGTGAAAACCCGAGTGAAACGCAATATGCAAAAGAAAAAGAGATTACGGAACAGTCTATAAAAAGTGTATCTCCATTTATATTGTCATCCGGAGCATATAAACAATACACTGGCAATACTTATAATATTGATCTAACCATTGATGGCGGAGTGCTATTCGGTGGTGCTCAAGACTGGAATGGTGTGGCACTAAAGATTTTCGATATCAGTAAGATGCTTTTTTATAAGCCTGAAGTGCAAAAAATATCTTTTGTGATTTGGGACGGCGATCATACTGTAGATTGGGCACGCATTGATGTAGAGAAAAAAACGTTGCCCCAAAAATGGGAGGATCTTACTTATCTTGAATTCTTTTCGTTTGTGTCACCTAGTCCAAGTGGCCCCGAATATGATCAGTGGCTAAATGAGTTTTATGGCAAGTACAGCAGCGCAGTTCCACGATGATACTAAAGTTATTTTCCCGCGGGAAAATTTGAGTGATTTATGGAATGATCTTTGCATTACACCAAGAGATATCGGAAGCGATACTTTTTGGAATGTTACTAAAGGTAAAAAGTAGCAAAATATTTCCGATAAAGTGCAAATTATTTCCGATTTGACGATATACTAATCACTGATGTGTGTGTCAGTTAGAAGTTAAAACTATTACAATCTTTAAATAATAAGATTGGTAAAGAATGTTTTAGCTATAATTCCGCGCCACAAAAAAAGGGGAAAATATGAAAAAAGTATTCATGGATGAGATTAACGACTAATGACACTAAGTGATTTTTTCATAAGTACAATTAGCGGTGGGATAATTGGTGGATTTGCTAGTTATATCGCCTCAATAAAATTTATGGAAAATAATAATAAAAATCATAGACCTGTAATAGACGTATCTGATAAATTAATTAAGGCTTCTAGAAGTGATGGAACTCCATCCCTTTTGATCAAAGTAATCAATAAAACAGACCAAGATATCGCCGATGTAAGATTTGAGGTAGAGGGGGTTAAGAACTTATCCCCAGTTGGGCATATACCTCTCTTAAATCTTATACTTCTAGGAAAAAGAGAGATTTTATATATCAAAAGATTTGATAAAGATGATAACGATGCACATTTTGCCCATCGTACTAATCTTTTCAAAGAAGATGGTGATATATTATCTGAATGCTCTAAATATGAAAAAATTAGAGTATCTATAAAAACAATATGCCCTTATTATGGTACATCCCTTGTGTTATCAAAAGATTATGATGTTGTCAGTGATATTTTAGCCCCTAACTATTCTTTTAATACTGGTAATTCCCTAGCAGTATCCTCTCACTAATACACATTACCTCTGCATCCGCAAAATAACTTTCCCCGCTATGTGGAATAACCGCTGATCATCATTCGGATCATATTTCCGCTTTCCATAACTCTGATTATCGCTCAGTATCTCTATACCGTCGATATCCGCTTGCAATCGCTTCACAAGCAACACTCCATCATAATGCAACACATAGATCCCATCGCCTGTAAAATTCATATTCTCTTCGATAACGACGTAATCACCTTCTTTAAGCGTCGGGTACATACTATCCCCCTCCACTTCTATCGCTCGGATGTTTTTTAGGTTCGGAAGCACTTTAAAGAGCATCCGATCGATCAGCAGCTCTCCAGTAGTGATAACCTCGTGCTGCTCTCTTCCATTACCGGCTGATGCCTTTACAGACATTATAGGGGCTTTGATCATCTTTGAGTTGACCGCGATATTCCCATTATCAGCCTGAGACTCGGGGCTTTTTTCGAACATACTCCCTTCGCCTACTAAAAACCAAGTTTTATTCACTTTAAATTTATCAATAATTTTATTTATCTCTTCGTCAGTATATTTTTTCTGTTTTCCATTCTCTACATTACTTACTGTTTGTTTGTTCTTAGCCCCTATAACATGGGCAAATTCATCCTGAGTGTAGTTATGGTACTTTCTTATTTCATATGCTCTTTTGCCAAAATTTTCCATATTTATCCCACAAAGTAAATTTTACTATTGACTTAGTAAATAATTTTATTTATAATGCTCGTATCCGTTTACGTTTGCATAACGTAAACAAGATTATAGCGCATCGTACACATTACGCAAAAGGTTTGACAAATATGGCATTTAACCAAGAACTATCTTTTTATCAAAACGTCAAACTCGGGCTACTCGTTTCGGGTAAAAGTTTTAAAACAGCTGCCAAAGATTTAGAGGCGAAAGAGTCTTCTATTAAACAACGCCTGCACGATCGTCTAGTTCGTGACGGCAAAAGCACCCCGCTTGATAAAAAGATTTATGAGTATCTAAAAATCAACTGTGACGGCTTTGAAATCTACTGCGAGAACAACGATATCAAAATAGTTTCATAGATTACACCTCGGTGTGATCTGATGAGCCTATGCTCAACGAAGCGGGAGTCATCTCCTGAGAGAGTAACAGAGTGTATCTGTTGCAAGCAGCGATTAAAAGCGTCTGCGTGCGGCGAGCGGTGAAGCTACGGCAATCACCCCTTTCCGATAGTCCCCGTATAGTACGAAGTTAGGGACGAAGCAATGAGTGCTTAATGAAGCCCATCGAGACAAGGCGGTGGGCTTCACAATCACTCGAAGCTGTAAGAGCTAACATCATCGAATCTCACACGCGACCTCCTTCGCAATTTTGACGGCCTTACCAATCTTACAGCTTCACTCACTCCCCACCCCATAGTCGAAAAAATCAAAAATGATTAGATGTTTGTTGCAAGGTGGGGGAAGAGCTTTAACCAATGTCACCCCCATAGAGAAATCTAACAATGTAGGAATTGCAAGGGTGGCAGTGTTTAGAGCTTTCTACTGGGTATAGGTTCCCTTTGCGGTTCGCTATCCCTAGATCCAGTAGAGAGCTTCCGAAATTTCCCGCGGGAAAATCCAGCTAAAAAGGAAAAACGATGAAACAGTTGAAAGCGTTTAAACGTAATTTGTTTATTAGAAAGATCATAGCAGCGTTTTCCATATTTACAGCAAAAGAGTGGGGGGTGTATGTTTGGGATGGTAAATCTCTTCCTACGTTTAACGGAAGCATTGCGGCATGGAGAGCTGATCTTTTGGGTAATAACCTACGGATGATACACCATGTAGAAGAGGACAAATACCGAGTTCTTGAAATTATCGAAAAAAGCAGAGAATCGATTCATTCATCGCATATTTCACAAACAATCTTTTCAAACGATAAACCAAAGGACTACAAATGATCATCACATTAGCACACACCAAAGGCGGTGTCGGTAAATCGACACTCGCGTGGCATCTCGCGCATGCAATGAAAATGATCGGCAAAGTTGAGATCGTAGACATCGACTTCAACCAAACGCTCCATTATATTAACATGATAGCGGGGAACCCTTTCGCCGTCCACCAACCGCGAACTGTTGCTGAACTGTATGAGCTTATCAGCCGTACCACACATGACGTGACACTCATTATGGACATCGGCGGATTCGATAGCGATCTGAACCGTGCGGCGATACGTCACAGCGATCACGTAGTGATCCCGATAACACCCGACCGTGTCACCGAGGTTTTAGGGTTCCGCACATTCGATGCGATCCTATCCGAACTCGATACTGTCGATACGAAGTTTCACGTACTTTTTAATAACCTCCACGCTTCGACCCGGAACCTTGATAAATTCAAAGAGAACGTACCTGGCTCACAGTTCACCATCCTGAAAAGTGCTATCCGCTCCCGTAAAATCTATTACAGCACTATGGGCGACGGTGAGAGCGTTTTTAGCAGTATCGGCAATGTCACTGCACAAAAAGAGATAGAGGAGCTTAGAGATGAACTCATTGGAAAATAATACAAAACACACTTATAAAGAATTTTTATTTGAAGATGTTGCATACAAGGCAGTAGTTTATAGTGAAAGTCTTGATAGATATTTTGTAAGTGATGCACTTAGAGTTGATAGTGGGCTTGCTTGCTTATTTGGTTTCGAAAATAATGGAATTTCTGAATTTGATGATCTTATTTTATGTTCTGAAAAGTTTGTAAGTGAAATTCAAGAGAATTGGTGGGAGCAAGACTGGGTACATATTGGTAATATAGAATACGCAGGATCAAATGATAAAAATGATGTAGAGATTTTCAATGGTGATATTGTAGTTATTAATGATACAGATTTTGAAGATGATAACGACCCAACACCATGGGAAATCAAAAAAATGCATGGTACTTTTGTCTTATTTTATTCAGAGCAGGACTATTACTATTTGGATAAAAAAATAGACTCTTTTATGCATAGTTTTCCTGATAGTTGGGAAATTGAAGTAATCGGAAACATTTTCGAAAATCCTGAGTTACGGAATAAAAACCATGAAATTATCAGCTCTTAATGATGCAGTAACCAAATCAAAACCAAACACGAACAGTATCAACAACGGAAGCATAGAACTCGAACTATCAAAGGTATATGCCAACCCTAACCAACCCCGCAAACATTTTGACCCCGTAGCACTCGCAGAACTTGCAGAGGCTATCAAGACACACGGACTTTTACAACCGATCAGTGTGGTGCGAAGACCTGATGGGTATATGATCATCGCCGGAGAGCGACGATACCGAGCGCATCAGATCAATGGATCGATCACGATCAAAGTCAACATTTTAGAGCGCGAAGATCACACCGTCGAGGAGTTGGCTCTTATCGAAAACATTCAACGTGAAGACCTGAGCGACTATGAGATAGCGATGGCGATAGTACGGCTGTGGGAATCAGGAAAGTACAAACAGAAGCAAGAGTTAGCGGGAGCGATACAAAAGCCTCTCTCGTATATCTCAAAAGCGTTCGGATTACTCAAACTCGACCCGACGATCAAAGCCGACATCGAAGAGAACAAACGCGATATCGGGCTATCGGTACTCGAAGAACTGAGCCGTGTCGAACCTGATAAACAGCGTGAAATCTATCAGCGATACAACGCGGGAGAAATCAAGCGTGATGAGTTCAAGGAAGCGGTGAAAGCGAAAGCGGAGAAAATTTCCCGCGGGAAAAAAATAGTAAAGCAATTTACAAAAAACGGATCTGCACTTATGTCACGAGAAATTTTTACTGAAATTGGGTTATTAGATTCAAGTAAATACTACAAAATCACCATCGAGGAGATCGTATGAAATACAAATGCATCAACATCGGTGAAGCGGTGCGAATACTCGAAGAAATAAAAAAGGAGAAGCGATGTTTATTACTTGGAAAGTCATTGAGACCAATTTTGAGAAACTCCTCGATTGGTGCGAAAAATACGATCTATTATAAGGCGGCATGAAATGGAAGATCAAATCATAGGGGCTATTTGCGTCTTGGCTCTATTCGTAGCCATCGGATTCATTACCCATAAAAAGCGGAAATACGGAGAAAACTTCCCAGATGCAAAATACACCAAGGTAAAGAGATGATAACCGCCATAGGAATTTTATTGATATTTGTTGGATTGATCGGATGGTATGAAGAACACGAACGAAAGAAAAAGGATTCACCATGAGTACCTACATGAGAGTTTTGCAACACATTCACAAATCGCAAAATGTTTCTTCGCTCGAGATAGCGAAGCGGGAGATTGAAGAGATGATGAGGAAATTGGCATGAGCTTTTTTGCCATTATCGCTCCATTTATATTAGTCTTTATCATATTTTCTATCGCGTACGTAAAGACTACAACCTCATTTAACCATAGCATTATTACAGCCAATAAAGGAAAAGACAACCAATGCAAAAATCAAACTTCCTCGAACTCGTAGCCAAAGAGCGAACCCGTCAGATCGTAGAAAATGGATACACCGCTGAACATGATGACGAACATACAGATGGATCGATCGCAGATGCAGCTTCATTTTATGCCATGACATACCATGAAATTCCAGTAGTCTATAACCCAGTCGATAATGACCCTCTTGGTCTACGTGGAGACTATGTAAAAATATATAAGTGGCATCCTAGATTCAATAAGAAGAAAAAACTTGACCGCAAACAGCAACTCATCATCGCGGCCGCTTTGATCAATTCTGAATATGATCGGATAGTAAGAGCGGAGCAAAAAGACAGCCGATGCCGTGGGTGCAATTATCTTGCATCAAAAGACGGTAATACATGGTGCGCTCTCGATGGTATTCCGATGGATGAAGATGATACACGGTGTGAGCAGTATTGCATACCTCCGTTTGAAACTTCGGAAGATAACCCGCTTTTACAATCGTTCAATCGGAGTTCTTATGAGTAAACTACAACTCAGCATGACCGACATGCTAAACCATTTCGACCCTGATTTCGGACTCATCATTGATCTGTTTGCCGGAGGCGGTGGAGCATCGGAGGGGATACGTGCCGCGCTTGGTCGTGATCCGGACGTGGCGGTAAACCACGACCCCGAAGCGATATCAATGCACACCGTGAACCATCACGACACTATGCACTTCACCGCCGACGTATTCGAGGTTGATCCTATGACGATATGGCCTGAATATCCGGTCGGGTTGCTTTGGGCTTCTCCGGCGTGTACTCACTTCTCAAAAGCACGCGGATCAAAGCCGGTATGTAAACAGCTCCGATCACTCGCGTGGATCGTGGTCAAATGGGCGAGACTCCGAAAACCGAAACAGATTTATTTGGAGAATGTCGAAGAGTTCACCGATTGGGGTCCCGTACTCGATGACGGTCAGCCCTGCCCTATCCGCAAAGGTGAAACATTCACACGCTTCGTCTCAGAACTTCAAAAGCTCGGTTATGACGTAGAGTGGCGTGAGGTAAAGGCGCACGAATACGGAGCACCGACGATCCGCAAACGTCTCTTTATGGTGGCACGATGCGACGGTAAAGAGATAGTATGGCCTGAGCCGACAAACGGTGACCCAAAAAGCCCCGAAGTGAAAAGCGGTAAACGCAAACCGTACCGAACCGCTGCAGAGATCATAGACTGGTCTATACCTGGTAATTCGATTTTCATGCGTACCGAAGAAATCAAAGCGAAAAAGCTCCGCATCAAACGACCGTTAAAAGATACTTCATTACGACGTATCGGCAAAGGGTTAAATAAATTCGTATTTAAAAACCCCGACCCATACACCGTCGATCCATCATGGATTGTGAAATATTACGGTGGAGTGGTTGGAAGCTCTATCAAAGACCCACTTCCAACCGTAACAACTGCGGATCATAACGCTCTATCGACCGCCAAACTCGCTCCATTCGTCAGTACCTATTTCGGTGAACGCAACGGAGAAGCTGACGGCAGAGGTGCGACACTGGATAAACCTTTATCAACTATTACGAGCGGGGGGATGAGACACGCTTTAGTGTTGCCTACAATCGCACCATTCGTGATGATGAATAATACGGGGCATCCGGGCGGAGCTATAGACCAAGCCCTACCGACAATTACAACCGGAAACCATCACGCCCTTATCTCCCCCGTATTGATCGGAATCGATAACGGAAGCTCCAAAAGTGCATCTTGGTCGCCTGAAGCACCGTTGACGACTATCGTTACCGAGAACCGTCACGCATTAGTTGAAAATCACTTGGTGCAATTGCCGCACGTTGTCCGGGACTTTAAAAGCTCTATCGGAAGCAGTATGAACGATCCTATCGGAACGATTACAACTCAGGGCAACGGCAAAGCCGCGCTATGTGTTTCACACGCTGTCAAATTCAGAGGAACCAATTACGGTTACCCGATGAGCGATCCGGTTCATACCATCACCGCAGCAGGAACACACCAGGGATTAGTCACGAGCTATCTAAACTCTTTCTATGGAAATGCTGAGGATATCGGCTCATCCATGGACGATCCATTGCGTACAGTCACAACAAAAGACAGATTTGCGAAAGTGGACATCGTACTCGATCCGGTCACGGGTGCGCTGTGGGATAGTGAAACGATGGAGCGGATCATCGCCGTTCGTGAGTTCATCCAAACCTATTGCGGCGATGACCTGAGCGATGATGAGCGTATGGGGATCGTAACGATCAAAGGGCTACGGTATCAAATTGTAGATATTAGCCTCCGTATGCTCAAACCGCGTGAGCTTTACAACGCGCAGGGCTTCCGCCCGGACTACATCATTGACCGAACTATAGATCATAAACCAATCACCGGCACAGCTCAGGTGCGAATGGTAGGAAACAGCGTTTGCCCTCCCGCTGCGGAAGCGATCATCCGAGCGAATCAGAACGCACCGTTCAAAACAGTACCGATATTTGAGGAAGCGGCGTAAGCCCTCCTCTCCAATCACCCACTGCCCCACACTAAACCCGTCCAACCATTCCGCACGCCGACTGGTTCACTGTGAGACAATCAAAAGGACATACAAATGACACATGAAGAAATTGACTTTGTTATCGATACATTGGAAACAGCTATTGAATGGGCTGAGTATGCAGATGAATATTTTCAAAAAAAGCATGGATTAGCGCAGGACAAAGAGAATGTATTGAAATCTATTGAGATACTAAAAGCACTTAAAACACCTAAAACGTGTGAAAACTGTGCTTTATTTGATGCTGACGACATGATTTGCAATCATGAGGATGTTCCTGAATTTGATGTACCTATATATATCAATAAGTCGGGTTGTGGACTTCACAAACTAAAGGCTCCCTAATGTGGCCAACATACGAAGCCTACTGCGAAGACATGAACCGCCTCGGAACCGAACCTCTCCCCGAAGAAATATGGCGGAGAGAATACGCACCCAAAGACGAACCCTACCGCGAACCGCTCATCATCACCCCGAAAAACAGAAACCGCCCGATGAGTGCTACTTTGGAAAATCATATTGCCGACGGCGGGAAAATGATAAAGCCAAAAAAGAAGTATGCGCCTCGCATATCCCGAAAAGGGTGGACAACGGAACAGATCAAAGCGAGACGATCCGAGAATTCCCAAAACTGCAAGGCGCGGAAGAAATCAGCCCAAGTGATTTTATAAAGCCTGAGCATTACTTCGATGCTTTGGAAACATTGAGAATTTTAAATGAGATGAGGAGAGCGGGATGACATGCGAACGTGAACTAACAGAACAAGAAGCAAGAGATATACAAAGAGAGGCAGATAACCAATTCCTTGCAGAAATGCAAAGAGAAGCCGAGTTTAAACGATTTATTAAATGGGAAAAAAAACGTTTGAAGAAACCACGATTCAGAGATTTAAAAAGGGTTCACAAATGAACGAAGTAATCGTAACATTCAAATTTTATAGATTTAATTCTGTACGCAGAGAACGTGGTGCTCCTGCTGCACAAATTGAAGTTTTTGAAGATGGGGAAAGTGTCGGGTTATATTGGATGAATACGTCTGATATACAGCGTAATATCCAAGACTATGGAGAGTGTGAAGCTTTTACGGAAGCACTCGAATACTACTCAGGGGCGAAGCAATGAACCGCGAACAAGCCAAAGCCACTATCCGCAGTCGAGTAGTCGTAAACGCACAACACATCAAAAGCCTCCATTCAGTTGACGAAGTGATCGATCAGCTCTGTGATGAACACGAAGATCGGATGAGAGAAAAAGACATAGAAATTGAGTGGTTACAAGAGTGCATCGATAAGCGCAATGAGTTTGATAAAAAGTATGGAGAGCAACTATGAAATTAAGTAATCTAATAGCGCAATATGGTGATGAAAACGTAAAATTCCAATCAATTGATAGTTGCTTTATCGAAGCAACAAGTGCAAAAGGGCATAACAAAGTTACTTTTGGAACTGATGCAAGCTTTAATCATAAAGGGACGGTTCAACTTGGAATTGTTGTGTGGATGGATAGAGATAAAGTTGATGAAATCCTAAAAAAAGAAAAGACTGAGGAGGCGACAAGTGAAACAGCAACCTAAATACCTATCCCTCCCCCACCTCGCCCGTCATTATGATCTCCACACCGACACCATGAAAAAACGGCTCAAAGAGATCGAAATGCAACCGAATGAACACTTCATTATACTACATGAGGGTGAGCGAAAAACAGTACGCTTTGACGTTGAAAAAGTCCACGAAGCCCTCACCGCAAAATCACAACCCGAAAATCTCCAAGATATTTTAAACAGATTACTCATTTAAGGAGTGCTACAATGTCGCTTCATGGTGTTTCTGTCCGAAAGGACAAAGGTATGGCGAAGCTATACGAGCGAAACGGCAAGTTATACATTGATTACATGGTTAATGGAGAGCGCAAAAGGAAGTCCACGAAACTCGATGATACGAAAGAGAATCGTGTAATAGTTGAACGCACAATTATACCTAAACTCATGACTATGATTGCCACAGGTGAGATATTCAAGAAGAAGCCAAAGACATTTAGCCACTACTTCGAAATGTATCTTAAATCGGTTAACCGCAATAGATCATACTTTCAAGCTCTACCACACCGTAGAAAGGTTGAGGCGCACTTTGGAAGTAGAGATATTGACACGATCACACGGCTTGATATTAAAAACTACCTTTTAGATTTGCCGATACTCTCACGCTCAAAGGCTATCTATTTGGGGGCGATAGTCGGTACGTTTAATTGCGCCATAGATGATGGTGTGATTCAAACAAGCCCCGCTCATGCGATACGGCTGCCGAGAGAGGCAAAAAGCGACATCCAATACTTCTCCAAACAAGAGGTTAAGAAGTTGCTCGATAATGCCGAAGGTGATTTAAAACCGTACCTGCTTATTGCATTTCATACCGGGATGCGACCCGAAGAGGTACTAGGGTTACAGTGGGGAGACATAGGATCAACCCATATCAGCATCAAGAGAGCAAGAACCCGAAACTCAATCCGACCGACAAAGACCCCGAAAGGAGTCCGAGAGGTTCCGTATCCGTCGTTTATCATGGAGAGCGTGAACAAATTGAAAGCTAACTCTTTGTGGGTGTTTAACCTGCAAGATACAAACTCATTGTATTATCGATGGAATAAGCTCCTAGAGCGTTGTGAGATACCTAAACGTAAATTGTATGCTACACGGCACACTTTCGCGACTACGGCATTGAATGACGGGTTATTGAGCATTAATGAGTTAGCGGGGATATTAGGACACACATCGCCGAATATAACACTCCAATATTATTCGTCGGCGATTAAGTCAAATACCGTGTTTTTTGAGGGCGGTTTTGACCTGTTTTGTCTCAAAAATGACACAGAAGAAAAAAGGACACTCCGCAAAGCCCTATAACAAGGCGATAGCGTGATTTATTTGGAAACTATACTCAAATTACGCTACACTTAAGACATTAAAATATAAAGCAACAACAATGCACAATAATCTATATCTCGCGCGTCAACCTATTTTAAGCCGTGCAGAGTCGATAATCGGATACGAATTTTTTTATCGTAATACCTATGGGGAGTGTGTGATCGATGATCCTCGCCATGCTACCGCGTCGGTTTTGGTCAATTTACTCAATCAAATCGGATCAACTGCCGCTTTTGGAGCAACACTCGCTTTTATCAATACCGATGGGCCTCTGTTGCTCACAGACATTCTCCGAACTCTCCCGAAAGAAAAATTCGTATTTGAACTCTCCGCATCCATGAAAATCAATGCCCGCATCCATGAAGCGATCCGTTACTATCATGGTTTAGGGTATCGGTTTGCACTCGACAATGCATCTTTTAATCCACTCTATCTCGAAGCCTTTTCCACCCTCTTCCCCTATATCGAATACGCCAAATTCGACGTAACCCAAACCGACATTGAACAATTTTCCCATGCACCGAACCCTTACGGTCAAATGAAACTGATCGCTCAAAAAGTGGAATTTTATGAAGTGGCGGAAGCGTACGAACAATTGGGCTTTGAATATTTTCAAGGATTCTATTTTGCCCACGCGCACGTTATTACCCAAAAGCGGATTGATCCACAATATATGGATGTGATGGAGCTCTTCACTCTCCTCCAAAATGATGCTCCGATGGAAGAGATATGCGATTCGTTTAAATACCAAGGGATTCTCGCCTTACAGCTGCTACAGTTTCTCCGTTCCGTTCATCCAGAGTATCTAGAGGGGAGCCTTTCCATCCGCGAGATGATCGAAAAATTCGGTAAAAGTGCCCTTATGCAATGGCTACTGCTCATCATCTACTCCAAATCAGGAACACGATCGATCGATGAGAAAAACCCACATGCTGTTTTCGCACAAAGCCGAATCGATAAAATGGTTGCTTTATTAGAGATAATCACCACAGAACCGCCCCAAGCACAACTCGAACAAATCCATTTGATCGCGATGCTCTCACTGTTAGAAGGGGTTATGAATGTACCGATGGAGTCACTATTGCAGACCCTTCATCCTAGCCGTCAAATCGAAGATGCATTGGTAACTCATACGGGTATGTTAGGGAGAGTATACGCCGCCTCTTTGAAACTAGAGACAGGCGATCTAAACGGAGCGGCTATTTTACTCAAAGCTTACGGGGTGACCCCCGATGAGATATCAAGAATTACATCAAGCCGTTAAGCATCAAATAGCGGTACATCGGTTGAAGCATGTAGAGATCAAATGCCCACCACACCCATCTCGGTTGTGCCGGATCGAGAGGAAACGAGGGTGCTAAACCATCATAGTTAAACTCTGCCATAATAATCTCACCGTACGAAACTTTGAGAGGACACACAGTATACCCATCAAATTTTAGAGCTGGCTCTTTTTTCTCCATGACCGAAATCAGATTCCCGACGACAATCGGCCCTTGGTGACGGGCGCTTCCCCCTGTTTTTCCGATTGGGATACCGCACACATCACCGATTCCAAAGACATTTTTGTAACGGCGGTGCTGGAGTGTCTCACGATCTACTTCAAGCCACCCTTTTGCCGATCCTTTTTGCCATCCAAGTAATGAATTTGCGACAGCATCAACAGCATAGGTCGGAGGAGAGATATGAATAAAATCATATTCTAATGTTACCTCCTCTTCTTTATCAATCATCTCATATTCGTTATACTCTTTATCAAATTCACCTTGAACTTGATACGTATGATGGAACGTTGCTATTTTTTTATCGGCATCGATACGGATCAGCTCATGACCAAATTTATTGGTGATATTGCCGTACCCTTTTTGAACTTTAGTGAGTGCCGCATCAATCTCAGGGAGGCTAAAAAGTTTTTCACCTGCCGTTGCAAAGATGAAATCAGCAGTTAGCTTGTCCCGCTTCAGAAAGTCATCGGCGAGATAGAGGATTTTTTGCGGAGCTCCGCCGCATTTAAGTGGAGTAGAAGGTTGAGTACAGATGACACGCGGTTTAGAGGTTTTTGCCGCTTCGTGTAGGGCATTAAACCAATCTCGAGTGATGGTTCCCCCTTCTGCCGTTCCCGCTGCAAGGTCGCTTTGATAGACACTCGAAATACCGTTTTTACCTAGCATATCGGCGCTAAGCCCTTCGATTTGCTCATAGTGGTATTGAACCCCTGTTGCTACAACGAGATAATCATAATCGACAACTGTCCCTTTTTTTGTCGTGAGCTTGTTATTATCAGGATCAAATGTCTCAACACTGTCTTTGATCCATGTTACATCATCACCGATATATCCGGTGTTATCGAAGATAATATCTTCAGGAGCATATTCGCCTGCCGCAACAAAAATTTGTCCAGGTTGATACACATGTTTTTCATTTGGAGCGATAATCGTAATATCCGGTTTGGAGAGGGCACGGCGTAAGCGCGCTAGAACCATGAGTGCGCCAGAACCTCCGCCGACGATAACAACTTTGCCTGTAGCGCTCGATGATGATGCTTCTAATGTGGAAGGAGCTGCCGCGCCAGCTAGCACTGATGCGGCTACCGGAGAAAGAGCCATCATTTTTAAGGCGTCACGACGTGATAAACCTTCTTGCTCTTTGATCTTTTTCATAATTTCTTCCATATTCATTCCTAACCCCTTTTGATATTTATGTGAGACGTTTATATACACATTATTACCGTGATTAGATTAAACTTTCTTAAAAGTGAATAGGTTTTCAGTGGATTATTACTAAATTTTTACAACACTCGTTTCCCAACCGTCATATGCACCACCATTTTGGATAGATAGCTCAATTAGGTGTAACGTCAAAGTGTCAATATCGTAATAAAATGGCTTATCCTGACGGTAAAAACTCAGCCCCACCATCGGCGTATTTTCAGAAGATTCTATTAAATCTTTAAGTTTAAACCCTTCTGTCTCGATCAGAGTGATAAATCCTGAGCGGTTCTCCACCGTCTCAAAATAGGCTTTATGCTCAATCGCACGCGGTAAATGGAGCGAATCACCCTGTGATTTTAGATGATCACACACTTTGTGGTTTTGGATAATCTGCCACTCTATCGGGGTCGGAAAAAGGAGCTTATGATACACCTCCCAATCACCATCCATTTTTGATCCGCTGGTGTACTCATAATCGGGAAATGTTCCCATCGATGCTTGGACGACATCGGGCCATTCAAACTCGTGTTTGAGATAGTAGATAAAGGTCATTTCACCCTTAGAGACGATTTTCCCAACATAACTCCCGATACGGTAGCGCAACGCCTCCATCTCGATTTTATCCTCGATAAACGAGAGCTGTGCCTCTTCCTCTTCGGAGATTAACCCGCGATCATTTGGAGCTTTCATGCTCAGTTTGATAAACCCGACGTAAAATTTATCCTCACTCGGCAACTCCACCGAAATCCCCGCATTGACCAGCACCGAGGCGATAGCGCCATCGATGGTTTTCATGTACAATTCCCAATACTCTTGCATACCCTACTCCATTTCCAACGACATCAAAAACATCTCTTCGCCGTCTATTACTTTGACGTCCAAACTCTCACATTTTGGGCATTTGTAAAAAATCTCGCCCAGTTCGGTCACTTCTCCGCACACTTGGCACTCGATCACCAATGGCTGAACATTCATCACAAAATCCGCACCGTCACACACCGTTTTCTCTTTGAACGTGTTAAACGCAATTTCGAGCAAATGGGGTTCAACGCCGCTCATCTTGCCGATTTTCACGACGATTTTAGAGACCGATTCCGCTTCATTTTCGCGGGCTATATCCTCACATTGGGTCAACAATGCCTGTACTATCGAATACTCATGCATTTAACATATCCTCGGAAGCAATTCACCGTTAGGGGTCTCCAAAAACCGTGACGTACCCCACGGACTTTTTAGAATCACTTTTTTCGGGTACTTTTGCGTTACTTCACCTACAATGGATGCCATCGTACATACGTCAAAACTTTTGAGTATCTCTAAAGCTTTTGCGGCAGAGTCTTTATGAATCGCCAGTACAAATGTCCCCTCATTCGCCAGTGCCGTCGCTTCGAATCCGAGCATCTCGCAAATCCCTTTGACCTCATCGCTGATCGGGAGTTTCTCCTCATCGACCTCGATGCAGACGTTGGACTGTCTCGCCCACTCATTGAGCACCGCCGCTACCCCGCCGCGTGTCGCATCGCGCATTGCGGTTATCCGAATGCCAGAATCCATGAGCGCTTTGACCTGCGGATAGAGAGAGTTGCAGTCGCTTTTGAGCGCACTGCTCATCTCAATCCCCTCACGCGCGGCAAATATCGTCGCGCCATGGCATCCGATGTCGCGGTTGATGAGGATAACATCCTCTTCGCTCACGTTGTTCGAGCTGATCCCCGCTTGAACGATTTCGCCGAGGCCTGTGGTATTGATAAATATCTTGTCGACAGAACCTTTGGGAACCACCTTGGTATCACCGCTGACAACCACCGCACCGTTGATTGCTAATTCATTCTTCATGCTCTCAACTATCCGCTCCAGTGATTCAACCTCGAACCCCTCTTCGATGATCACCGCGCAGGTGAGATATTTGGGCTGGGCCCCCATCATCGCCAAATCGTTGCATGTTCCGCACACGGCGAGCTTTCCGATGTCCGCTCCCGCAAAAAAGAGAGGACTCACCGTAAAACTGTCGGTCGTCATCGCCAGATTTCCCAGCACCGCCGCATCTTCGCTCCGCTCCAAAATCTCGTTTTGAAACGCTTTGTAAAAGACCTTTTTGATCAGGTCATTGTTCTCTTCTCCGCCGTTGCCTTGGGCTAATGTAATCGTTTTTGTCATACCAAATTCCCATATTTATAATACGCCGAACACGCCCCCTCGGAGCTGACCATACAACTCCCCACAGGGCTGGTCGGTTTACACGCGGTGCCGAATATGGAGCATTGCGGCGGAGAAGCTTTCCCTTTGAGAATATCACCGCAAATGCAGAGTTTATGATCGTTGATCTCCTCTTTCGGCAAAACACTATCATAAATTTTTTCTGCATTGTAGGAATCAAATTCGTCTCTCAAACGTAAACCGCTTTGCGGAATGTCACCCAACCCACGCCATCTGAAATCAGAAATTTCAAAATATTTCTCATTCATCGCTTGGGCTTTGGTGTTCCCCTCACGTGTGACCGCACGTTTGTACTCCACTTCCATGTCGCATCGCCCTTCGATGAACTGCTTGACGATCATGCTGATCGACTGCATCACGTCCACCGGCTCAAATCCGCTCACGACGACAGGTTTACCCCAGTCGCGTGGAAACTCTTCGTAGATTTTACTTCCGCTGATAACGCTGACGTGTGAGGGTCCCAAAAACGCATCGATAATGCACGATTCATCACTGATCAACGCGCGCATTGGTGCGGGTACCGTGACATGGTTGACATGCAAGAGGATATTTTTAACATCTTGACGGATCACCGTCTCCAAAAGTGCGGCGGTCATCGGGGTCGTCGTCTCAAATCCGATGGCAAAGAAAATAACCGTTTTATCGGGATTCTCCTGAGCGATCTTGAGACAATCAAGCGGTGAATAGACAAACCGAACATCCGCGCCTTTGCTTCGGGCATCTTGGAGGCTTCCGTTGCTTCCGGGGACTTTGATCATATCGCCGAGCGTTACGAGGATCACGTTTGGCTGTTGACTCAGCACATAGGCATGGTCGATCCGCTCTTTTGGCATAATACACACGGGACACCCCGGACCGTGGACGAAATGGATATTGGAGGGGAGCAGTTGCAAAATGCCGTACTTCATAATGGTATGGGTATGTCCGCCGCACACCTCCATAATGTTGATCGGATGAGGGAGCTTTTTAGCATCCTCCGCAATGATCTTGGCATACGCTTTGATCGTGTCGGCATTGCGAAAATCATCATACAGATTTTTAAGTTCCAATCCCATCTCAGGCTCCGACGTTAGGACAATTGTCACTCTCTGCTATCGCGGCAAGGCGATCTTGCTCATCCATCACATCCAGTATCTCTTTATAGACCCTCAGCGATTCGAGGGCATCCTCTTCATCGATTTTGTTCATGATAAACCCGATATGAAGCAACACATAATCGCCGATCTGTACAGAGCCTTCCTCCATCAGATCGAGTCCTGCGGTGCGCTGAACACCCATCGTATCAACGGTTGCAACATTATTTTCGGTGTCAATACTGACTACTTTTGAGGGGATCGATAAACACATCGTTAGTTTCTCATCTTTCGTTTAAATTCAATCCATTCGATCACTTTTTTGATCGAGGCTTCATCATTGATATTGACCTCTAAAATATCGACGTTCGGTTTGATCTTCCGTGCTTCGGCTTTTTCCCGCTCGATGTCGTATTTGAAATACGGGAGCAAATCGGTTTTGGTAATGAGGATGAGATCCGCCGCTCGGAACATCACCGGATATTTCGCGATCTTGTCTTCCCCCTCAGGAATCGAGACGAGGACGATATTGAGATGTGATCCCACGTCGTAACTCGCCGGACAGACGAGGTTGCCGACGTTTTCGATAAAGCACACATCGAGAGGAGCCAACGGCAAATCATGCAGCCCTTTGTGCACCATAAACGCATCCAAATGGCACGCGCTCCCCGTCTGAATCTGTACGGCAGGAATCCCTACCGCTTTGAGACGATCCGCATCGCGCGACGTCTCCAAATCCCCCTCGATCACACCGAATTTAAACGGTGTCAAAGCACCCATTTTTTCGAGCAAGGTGGTTTTCCCGCTCCCCGGTGAGCTCATCAGGTTGATCGCCAACACGCCGTGCTCATTGAAGTGTTCACGGTTGTGATGTGCTTCCTGATCATTTTTATCCAAAATCTTTTTAATCACCGAGATCGTTTTTGCATCATTGAGCTGCGGGTTGTGATGCAGAGTCTCATGCGCCGCTTGATGAGAATGGGACTCCTCCCCGTGATCGTGGTGATGGTGTCCCCCATCGTGAGCGTGTTCACCCGCATCATGCTCATGAGTATGTACATGGGTATATTCTCTGCCGAACTCATCGACGTGAGTGTGGGGGTGGTCGTGATCCGTAATGGAGCATCCGCAATCTTTGCACATAATAAATCCTTTTTTTGGTTTAAATTATCAATCCTGCTCGTGCGAGAAGATCGATTTCATAGGCATCTTCGCTGCTTCCATCGAAGATGATTGTACCTTTTTCGTCTAAAATAATCACCCGTTCACCCAACCTCGGCGCTATAGCCAAGTTGTGCGTTGCCGTAATCGTCGTAATAGGAAGTGCGGCGATAATGTCCAAAAACTTTGCCGTACTCGCCGGGTCAAGTGCACTCGTCGGTTCATCGAGGAGTAATACTTTTGGTGACAATGACATGACACATGCCAAAGCCAATTTTTGTTTTTGCCCGCCGCTGAGTTTGAAGGGGACGTTTTTCAAATACGGTGTCAACCCAAACAACTCGGCATAATTTCGTACCCGCGCATCGACATCATCAAATTCGAGTTGTCTCGCACCAAACGCTATCTCATCATAGACTGTGGGGTTAAAGAGCATCGCATCGATGTTCTGAAACACCAATCCGACGTTGCGACGGAAATTTTCATTCGTCTGTTTTTCTTTCAATGCTCTTTTTGTGAGTAAATTTCCCTCAAAAAAGAGCTCTCCGGCATCAGGATATTCCAAGCCGTTGAGCAGTTTGAGCAGGGTGCTTTTCCCGCTCCCGTTTACACCCAGCAAAACCACTTTCTCACCTGTGCTGATACTTAGATTTAGGTTTTCAAAGACAGTATGCTCCTCTCGTTTTAGGGTAACATTTTTGACTTTAAACATGAAAACCTCTCGATTTCATCGCTTCGAAATTCTCTTTCCCCTCTCGGATATTTTTATCCAAAAATCCAGCAATAGCCGAACCGAGGTAGTCATAGATTTGGTGACGTGTCGGTTTTCTGAGAGTTCGTGATTTAAGCGCATCAGTGTAATCAGCGTAAGCGCGTTGCATACTCATGATTTTGGAGACGCTCAAAACCAACAGAAAACTCAAATCTTTGGAAAAAGCGACCGCTTCATAGATATTGACTCGGGCAGTAAAAAGCAATGTCAAAAAGATCATATCGAACGAACGGAGATTGACCGTCCAAAAATAGTGCCAAAACGGTTGGTGTGCCAAATAAAGCGTTATTGAATAGCTCAAGGTAATGAACATCGAAAACAGCACGACCAACACAACTGAGCGCCGTGCTATCGATACCGCCGATCTACCCGCCAACATCACTAAAAGGGCTAAAGCCGCTAAAAGCGGCTCAACGCTTTTGAATGAAGAGAGGACGATTAATGCGGCGATAAAAATGAAAAAAGAGAATTTAGCGTGCACGTTTTACCGACTTTTTGATGCCGATCATAACGGCAAAAACTAATCCTGCACCGATAAGGGCACTAATCCACGTCGAGATCAAAGGATTCATGCCTCCGATTTCGTAATCGGGAATCACCGCTTCAATCAGCGGTTTGGTACTTTCAATCGATTGGGGAACATACCCGATCATAGAGCGAATCTCTTCCATACTCCATTCCCCCCAAGCAGGTCCTTCGGCAATCAGACCTAGGGGTGAGAGTGCAATAAGCACAAGGATAAAAGCGAGTAAATATTTTCCGTTTCGGCTCATACCGCACCTCCCGCAACCGCATTTTTTTCTTTGATTTTTTCGACAAAACCCATCACCAGCATCGTTGCAATCCCCTCAGCTGTTCCGAAAAAGAGAACATGCGAACCGACGATGGCAGGAATGGTAATGTTCAAACCGAATGGAAAATAGATCGGATGGCCGGAAGTATCAACTCCCAATAAAGGCTGAATCCCTAAAGCCACCGCAACGATCACTGATGCGGCGACGATACCGCTCCACCCTGCGATAAACCATACGATTGAGTTATTAACTCTGTTTGCAAGGAGTTTATGGACATAATAAGCGCTAAATGACGCGACAAATCCCATCGCCAAAGAGTTGATGGCAAATACGCTGAGTCCTCCATCCCCGAAAACGAGCGCTTGAATAAAGAGTGTCAGCGAAACACAAAACGCCGCCACCCACGGCCCGAACAGTATCGCTAAAATCGCCGCTCCGATAGCGTGTCCGCTCGTCCCGCCGGGGATCGGGATATTGAACATCATAATGACAAATGAAAACGCCGTAAGGGAGGAGAGGAGTGCAAACGACTCATCACTGATCGCCTCTTTAGTTTTTTTCCACGCAACAATCAGCAAAGGAATCGCCGCAACGGTTGCCGGAAGATAGGTCGATGGAGATAAAAATCCGTCTGGTATATGCATTTAATTTCCTTTATGAATAATCATTCAGTTGAGCCATTATAAAGTATTTGTGTAAAACAAAGCTAAAAAAACAGATTTCTTGTATAATTTTAGAACTCTATCGAATCATATTTTCTTATCTGTAAAAAAGTGCTCTATCCCAAACCTTGTCGCAATCGCAAAATACGGTTATAACAGCGTTCCCCGCTCAACACCGCAAATTTAATCTCAGCGTTTTAGCATCAGCACCGTTTGGCTACAATATCTCTTATGAACAAAATGGACCATTGTATCTACTGCCATCACCGTCTCTATTATCTAAGCGATGGAATGGTTAAATGTTCCGTCTGCAAAAAAAAATACAGCCCCGCCCGTATTCATCAAATTAAAAATGTGATGCAAGCATTCTGCGCCGATGAGAATGCCCTCAATGCTTCTAACTTACTAGGGCTTACGTATGTAACCGTATTGAACTATTATCAAAAATTTCGGCATCTGTGTGCCGAATATTGTGAAGAGCAATATCATCTCCACCGTACCTCTGATTCTCAATACGAAGAGTACCTCTACATTGAAAAATCGAAACGACGTGATAAAACCGCCATCTTTGATGCGCACAATTTTTTGACTTTTAGTTATGGTGAGAGGGTTTATACACTGCTGATGCCCTCACTTGGGATGTTTAAACAACAGTTTGTTGAAGATAATCTCGAAGAGGTCTATCATAAAGAGTTCTCGAAATTCATGCGAACCAGTAAAATTATCAAAATCTCCGAACACGACAATGCGATAACGAAGTTTTGGCACTATTTTGAGCAGTTTATTACCGGTTTTAAAGGGGTAAGTAGCGAGCACTTCCCCTACTATCTCAAAGAGGCGGAGTTTAAATTTAACACCCCAATCGAGAAACGCACAAAGATTTTAGAGGGGCTCTATTTTAGAGAAATAAGCTAAATCTATACAAAAAATCACGTTTTATAGGTTGAAATTTGTGCTGTCATCTCAGCAGCTACATGGTGCAAGTGTTCAGCAGCTGAGGCAATTTCTTCAACACTTCTCACATTCGAAGCTGACATAACACTAATTTTATTTATCTCATCAATAATCATATCATTACGTTTAGAGTTATTTTCCGCTTTATGTGCAACTTCATGCATCCCCTCAACAGTAGCACGAAGTGTGTTGACCGCCTTATCCGTTTGGTTTTCAGCTTCAGAGGAAAGTTTAGATAGTTTTTCCATTCGGTCAACATTATTATTCATCTGTTCTGACATATCTATAATCGATTGAACAATAACATTAACAGTTGCATTGGTTTCAACAAGACTTTTTTGAGTTCGTTCAGCCAGTTTCCGAACTTCGTCTGCAACTACGGCGAAACCACGTCCATGTTCCCCTGCGCGCGCCGCTTCGATTGCTGCATTGAGCGCCAGTAGATTGGTCTGATCAGCAATATCCGAAATAACTGTTAAGACATTTTTAACCTGTTCTGCTTCATGGGTCAAAGAATTCAATTTTTCATTCATCGCCTCATCAGTTTCTACGGTTTGGTTGAGCGATTCAATCGTCTGCTTGAGAACATCTTGTGCCGAAGAGAGATTGATGCTTGCATCCATTGCCATTTGGCTGACTTCGTTAGTTCGGGCAACGGTCTCACCCATCTCTTCTTTGATAAGATTTGCATTTTTGGTTGTTTGATCTACAATTTTAGAAGCATCTTCTGCTTGTTTAGCAATCGATAAGGTAGTTGCCGAAAGTTCGGTGGCTACTGAAAGATTTTCTGACGAAGAGTGTTGGCTTGTTGCGAAGGTACTGCGTATCGCGTTGGTGAGAGCATTGATATTATCCGCTACTTCGGTCAATTCATTTTTTCCTCTTAAGGTTATTGTATGTGTAAGGTCTTTCGTCTTGACCATTTTATGGACATTTTCGTTAAGAGTTTTGACCGTATTACTAATAAGAGATGTAATGATATAGCCGACAAATAACCCAATAAGTGTCGAAAATACCCCGAGAAAAAAGGTGATAGTAGCAGATGAACTGGATTTGTCTTTTGCAGTAGTTAAATTTTTGGATGCCTCTTGGACTTGGATTTCTTTTAGACTCTCGATATTGTCTCCCAATTTCGCACTCATTGCATCAAAGCGATCCATCGCTTCATCTCCGTCAGCTTTGCTGCGGGAATAAGCCTTTTTCATGTCGTTGCCCACTTGGATCAAAGCATCTGCATCTTTTTTCAGAGAGTCAATCTTTGCTAATGCTTGCGTATCTCCCTCATCTTTGAACATTTTTTCAAACGCATTCATACTATTCATGAAGCTATCGTGCGCTTTATCTGCCTCTTTTGCAGGTTCTTCTTCTTGAGTCAACGACGCATCGGTCAAAAACTGCTGCATTTGACAGGTTTGAAACTTTGCATCGCTTGCTTTGAGTGCATAGGGCACTGATTCATTAGATGTCTGTTCTACTAAAGTTTTAACTTCATTACTGTTGATTGAACCAATCATAGCATTGAGTGTTACGAGGAAAATAATGGAACCGATTCCAAATTGCAACTGTTTTCTTATTGTCATGGGGAAAAACCTTTCTATGCGTATTTTAGACATAGAGTAAAATACTATTATGGCACTTTATTAAATCATTTTTACATCATAACATGAAGTATAACAAAGTCTAGACTAGATTACAGTCATATTAAATATATTTATGTGTAAAAACGAATATATTATAATTTTTAATCAGTACCTCGAATACAATTATCTATTATTCGGATACTTAAACTCTTCGATAATTGCTTCCAAGCTTTGTTGTGATTCATTCTGTTTTAAACCGATATTTATAGTTTTTAAGTAGTTAATAACTGTATTTATATAGTCATTAAAGCATTCGTGCAGCGTATCGGTCAACCCCATCTGATAGGTGATGCTTTTAGGGATGATTCCGATAACATTGGATTCTGGGAGGGTGTGCCCTAAGAGTTCCATCATATCCAGACACTGCATCACCCCCACTTCATGAGCTCCACCGCTGTTGAGTCCATAGCCGCTCAACTCATAGGAGGGGATATTGTAGATACTTCCCGCCTCATCGTCGAGGTTGATCGTATCGAGAATAATGATCCGCTCATGTTCCATAAAAAGGTTCAGCAGATTAATCCCCTCAACCCCTCCGTTGATAATCTCAATTTCAGGGGTAAAGGTATAGTTGGCACCCAGATAAGCACACGCGTATACCCCGATCCCGTCATCCTCTGCAAGAACATTGCCGACCCCCAATATCACCATACTCATTAAAAGCCTTTGGAGTGTTCGATGCTCGGATTAGCAAACTGCTCGATAATCTCATCCAAACTCATCACCGCTTGTTTTGGCGTAGTGGCAATACCGCATTTGGCGAGTTCGGATACGATCATTTCGATATAATTGTCCCAATGTGCACGCAATGCGGGAGTCACATCAACACATACGCTGATGATGTCTTCAGGGACGATACTCACCATTGTCGTTTTGGCACAATGATTTGCCATCGAACAGATTTGGAGCATTTCGGTAATCTCAACTTCGTTTGCCGTTTTTTTGATCCCTTGATGCTCTATCAGCTCATCACCGCTCATCACCACTATCGTCCCTACCGCTAACGCATCATCGGAGCTGGTATTGACGATAATGACATGCTCATACTCTTGGAGCAGCGGCATCAGACGAAATCCCAGCGTCCCCCCGTCCACAACATCGAGCGGCGGTTCATAAGTGAAGTTCTCTTTGAAGTACTTACCGGCATACAAACCGATCCCCTCATCCATAAAAAATGCGTTTCCCGATCCGATCAGGGCCACTTTAGCGTCCATTTACTTCCTTTGTGTTGTGTAGTGCATAATAGAGTTGTCCAAGAGCAATTGAGCCGTCATTGATCGGGGTTTGCTGTTGAGCATAAAATCGTCCCTCTCCGAAACGGCGATAGAGTCGGCTCATCAAAGCACGGTTTTGAAACACACCGCCGCCGATAACGATCGGTAATTCGGGGTGTGCATGTGCGAAATGCTCCATGATGGCTTCGAGTGTTGAGAGGAAACGGCTAGCAATCTCGGTTTTATCCCCTTGGAGGGAGATGATCTCTTTTACCATCACCGACACATCGATCACGCCATTTTGGATCTCAAAAGAAAAGGGAGTGACAACGGAATCATCGACAAACGACTCCATCATCATCCCCCCCTGCCCCTCAAAATCAAGGCTTTGGACAAATCCGCCCAATGATGCGACCGCATCAAACAACCGTCCCATCGAACTACTGTGCGGAGCATTGATAGCGCGGCTCCACATATGGTGAAGTGTCCGTATTTCATGCGGTAAAAAGGCATCGATAACGGGGGATTTTAGTGCCATTATCTCATCAAGATTAAAAGACTCGAATAACAGCGACAACGCAATCCGCCGAGGTTCTTTGATCGCTTTGTCTCCCCCCAAAAGGGCAAAAGGTTTGAGATGACCGAGGCGCTCATAGCCGTGTACGTCGGCAATCATCACCTCTCCGCCCCAAAGACTCCCATCCTCTCCGTATCCCGTACCGTCAAACGCAAACCCGAGCACTTTTTCATTCAGAGAAAATTCCGCCATGCACGCTAAAATGTGTGCGTAATGGTGTTGGATTCCATAATGACCTCTTTTTTGAGCCACGGCATACACACTCGAAGCGTACTGAGGATGAAGATCATGCACCAAAAGTGTAGGGTCTGAATCATAGAACCGTTTAAAGGTCTGTATCGTCCGCTCAAAATAGCCATCG